>DASSOM010000171.1:0-9921 GCA_035700625.1 Vicinamibacterales bacterium | reverse complement strand
GTATACCGCGACGGATGCCGGATGTCGGATCTGACACGGCTTGCCCTCCGAAGCCGCGAGGCGGCGACGGAGGGATGTCGGATGTGACACGGCCTGCCCTCTGAAGCCGCGAAGCGGCGAAGGAGAGAGGTCGGACGTGACGGTCCAGCTGGAAGCTGGAGGCTGGAGGCTGGAAGCTGGCAGCTATTCCGAGGCGATTTCTTTCAGCTGCGCGTCCAGTGAGGCGATCGCCTGCTCGAGCATGCGACGATGAGCTGATGCGGTCGCGCGCTGCAGATCGGCTTCGGCGCGGGCGCGCGCGAGTTCGAGGCTGCGGCGCCGCTCGACGGTCTCACGCTGCGCGGGGGTGAGCGCGGGACCGCGCGTGCGGCCGCGCGCCGCTTCTTCCTGCTGCGCTTCGATCGATTTGGATTCCCAGCCTCGCGCCATGATCGCGTGTCCGCCGGCGGGGTCGCCGCGGATCGACCCCTATAATATCGTGAGTGTTTTTTTCGCGACAGGCACGCGGGCTCGTGTTCGTGGCGCTGCTCGGCGTCATGGCGGGCGCCTGCTCGGGCGGCAACGGGACGACGCAGGACGCGGCGCCGCCGGCGCCCGCAGCGCCGCCAGCGCCGCAGCGCCCGGCTCGCACCGAACCCGCCCGGCCTCGCGTCGTGGTGCTCGGCGACAGCCTGACCGCGGGACTCGGCCTGCCTGAAACGGAGGCCTATCCCGCGGTGCTGCAGCAGAAGCTGAAGGACGCGGGCTACGACTGGGAAGTCGTCAACGCGGGTGTCTCGGGAGATACCTCCGCCGCCGGCCTGCAGCGTCTCGAGTGGGTGCTCGACGGCGACGTCCGGATTCTCGTCCTCGCGCTCGGCGCCAATGACGGCCTGCGCGGCCTTCCGCCGGCCCAGATGCGCGAGAACCTCGCAACCATCATCGAAACCGCGCAGAAGCGCGGCATCGCCGTCCTGCTCGCCGGCATGGAGGCGCCGCCGAACTTCGGCCAGGAGTATGCCGTCTCTTTCAGACGGGTGTTCCGCGACCTCGCCAAACAGTACCACGTCGTCTTCGTGCCGTTCTTGCTGGACCACGTCGCCGGCATTCCGGCGCTCAACCAGGCCGACGGCATTCATCCCAACGCCCGCGGCGCACGCCTGGTCGCCGACGGCCTGTGGCCGGCGCTGAAGCCGATGGTGGACGCCGCCGCGACCGCCTCATGATCGAACTCCACGGTGTGTCGAAAACCGTGGTCAGCGGCGACTCGACGCTGACGATTCTGCATCCGCTCGATCTCCGGATCGACGGCGGCCGCGTCGTCGCGATCACCGGTCCGTCGGGCAGCGGCAAGTCGACGCTGCTCGGCCTCATGGCCGGACTCGATGCGCCGTCGACCGGACGGATCGTCATCGACGGCGCGGAGATCACGCGGATGTCGGAAGATGCGCTCGCGCGCTTCCGCGGCACGCACATCGGCTTCGTGTTCCAGTTCTTCCATCTGCTGCCGTCGCTGACGGCGCTCGACAACGTCCGCGTGCCGCTCGAGATTGCGGGTAGGGCCGATCCCGGCAGGCGCGCGAAGGCGCTGCTCGACGAGGTGGGGCTTGCGGCGCGCGGCCATCACTACCCGTCGCAGCTCTCGGGCGGGGAACAGCAGCGCGTCGCGATCGCCCGCGCGCTGGCGAACGATCCGCCCATCCTGCTGGCCGACGAACCCACGGGCAATCTCGACACCGCGACCGGCCGGCAGGTGATCGACCTCCTCATTCAGGTGAATCGCGCGCGCGGCACGACCGTGGTGCTCGTGACGCACGACGCGGAGCTGGCGAGCCTCGCCGGCGAAACCATCGCGCTGCGCGACGGCCGGATCGTCGGGTCGGCCGATCGGATCGCGGTTCACCCGTGACGTTCGTCCTCCGCATGGCCGCGCGCGAGGTGCGCGCGTCGTGGCGCCGCCTCCTGTTCTTCTTCGTCTGCGTGGCCGTCGGCGTCGGCGCCATCGTGGCGCTGCGCTCGATCATCGAAAGCGTGCGGACGGGCCTCATGAGCCAGGCCCGCGCGCTGCTCGCCGCGGACATCCTCATCCAGACCAATCGTCCCTGGACGCCCGAGACGCGCGCGATCATCGATCACGACCTGTCGGACGCGCCGGTCCTCGGCCGCCAGTCGTCGATCGAAACGACGACGATGGTGAGGCCGGGGCCGGGGGTGGGGGCCGACGCGGCGCGCATGGTGGAGCTCCGCGGCGTGCAGCCGGGGTTTCCGTTCTACGGCGAGCTGCAGCTTCAGGACGCGCGTCCGTTCACCGACGCCCTGCTGCGGGATCGCGGCGCGCTCGTGAGGCCGGAGCTGCTCTCGCAGCTCGGCGTCGATCCCGGCGATCCCATCCTGATCGGCGGTCAGCCGTTCACGATCCGCGGCGTCATCGCGCAGGAGCCTGGACGCCGCGTCGGCGCGTTCAGCTTCGGGTCGCGCGTGCTGATTGCGTACGACGAGCTGGAGCGGACGGGATTGCTGTCGTTCGGCAGCCGCGCCAGTTACCAGGTGCTGCTGCGCGTGCGGGAGGACGCGGTGCCGGCGCTGGCGGCGAAGCTGCGCGCGGATCTGCGCGACCATTTCGTCAGCGTGCGCTCGTACCGCCGCACCGAGGATCAGATCGGCGACGACCTGGAGCGCGCGGGGAACTATCTGAGCCTCATCGGCTTCGTGATTCTGGTCCTCGGCGGCATCGGCGTCTGGAGCGTGACGCGCGTGTTCGTGCGGCAGAAGGTCAAGAGCGTCGCGATCCTGAAGTGTCTTGGCGCGTCGACCCGTCAGGTGCTGGCGGCGTACGTCCTCCAGGTCGTGCTGCTCGGGCTCGCGGGCAGCGCGCTTGGCGTCGGGCTGGCCGCCGCGGGAATCGCCGCGATTCCGCCGGCGGTCGCGTCCGCCTTCGGCGGCGTGCCTTACGGGCTGACGGCGTCCGCGGTGTGGCAGGGCGTCGCCGTCGGCCTGCTCGTCTCGTTGTTGTTCTCGCTGGTGCCGCTGCTGGAAGTGCGGCGCGTGAAGCCGCTGCTCCTGCTGCGCGGCGGGACGCCGGCAGGACTGGCGAAGGGGGGCGCCGCGATGGCCGGCTGGTGGACGCTGACGGGCATCCGCGAGCGCCTGCAGGCGTTCGATCGCGTGCAGGTCGCGGCGGCGGCCGCGGTCAGCGTCGCGCTCGTCGCGATCGCCGGATGGCAGGCCGCGTCGCTCCGCGTGGGACTGACCGTCTGCGCCGGCTTCGCCGGCATCGCGTTCCTCCTGAATCTCGCGGCCGCCGGACTCGTCCGCGCGGTCAGGCCGGTGGCGCGCACGCGGCGCTTCGCGGTACGGCACGCCATCCTCGGGCTGGGACGTCCCGGCAACCAGACGCGCGTGATTCTGCTCGCGGTCGGCATCGGCAGCTTCTTCGTCATCGGCGTGCGCGCCCTGCAGCAGAACCTGCTGCAGCAGTTCTCGCTCGAGCTGTCGGGGTCGGGCGCCGACATGTTCCTGATCGACATCCTCCCGCCGCAGGTGGATCGCCTGCGCGCGCTGCTCGACGCGCGCAAGGCGGCCGGCGCGGCCGCGCCGAGCCTCATCCCCGTGCTGCGCGCCAGAGTCACCGGCGTCCGCGGCCGCGAGGTGAACCTCGAAAGTTATCAGGACGTCCGGGCGCAGGGCTCGCTCGGGCGCGAGTACGTCATCACGTACCGCGAACACCTCGAACCGAACGAGAAGGTGGTAGCCGGGAGATTCTGGACGGATCCGCTGCCCGACGGCGAAGGATCGACGGCGGAAGTCTCGATCGAACGCCGCATGCACGAGCGGTATCACATCGCCGTCGGCGATACCGTACGGTTCGACGTCGCAGGACGGACGCTCGAGGCGCGCGTGACGAGCGTTCGCGAGGTGGAGTGGCAGGACGCGCGGAACGGCGGCTTCATGTTCGTCTTCCGCCCCGGTCCGTTTGCCGGCGCGCCGCAGACGTGGATCGGCATCCTGCAGGCGCCCCCCGACCCGGAGGCGCGCGGCCGGCTCCAGCGCGACATCGTGACGGCCTTCCCGAACGTTTCGGTCATCGACGTCCGCGAGATCCTGGCGATGGTGCAGCGGGCGCTCGACAACCTGACGCTCGCGATCTCGATCGTCGGCGCCGTGGCGCTGCTCAGCGGCATCCTGATCCTCGTCGGCTCGGTCGCGATGACGCGCTTCCAGCGCGTCTACGAAGCCGCCATCCTGCGCACGATCGGCGCGAGCACGCGCACGCTGGCGGTCATGATCGCCATCGAGTACGCCGGCCTCGGCCTGCTGGCCGGCCTCGTCGGCGCCGCCGGCGCGCTGGCGCTCTCGTGGGGCGTCACGCGCTACGTGCTGGACATCCCGTGGCGCCCCGCCCCCGGCATCGCCGTCGTCGGCGCACTCGCCACGATGATCCTCGTCGCCGGCGTCGGGCTGGCCGCGAGTTACGATGTGCTGCGGCGGAAACCGCTCGCGACGCTGCGGGCAGAGTAAATTTGGCGGACTGGAACAGGAGACGGAGGAGATCAGGAGGCCTCTGTCTCCTGTCCCAGTCCCACGAAAGGAGAAAGCGTTGATTTCCCACAAGATCATCGGCGACGACATGCAGGCCCTCGTGCTGACCGTCGGCAGCGGCGACGTCATCCGCGCGGAGGCGGGTGCGCTGATGTACATGACGGACGGCATCGAGATGGACGCGAAGATGGAAGGGGGCATCCTCGGGGGCCTGAAGCGCAAGCTGCTCGCAGGCGAGAGCCTCTTCATCACGTACTTCCGCGGCACGACCGCCGGCGCGGAGCTGGCGTTCGCGGGACCGTACCCCGGCAAGATCGTCCACATGCCGCTGACCGGCGGGCAGATGCTGTGCCAGCGCGACGCGTTCCTGTGCGCGGTTGGGGACATCGATCTCAGCATCGCGTTCACGAAGCGGCTCGGTGCGGGCTTCTTCGGCGGGGAAGGGTTCATCCTGCAGAAGATGGAAGGCACCGGCGAGCTGTTCATCCACAGCGGCGGTACCGTCGTGCCGTTCGAGCTGAAGGCGGGTCAGACGCTGCGGGTGGATACGGGCTGCCTGGTCGCCCTCGAGCCGACGGTCGACTACGACATCGTCCGCGTCGGCGGGATCAAGACGAGTCTGTTCGGCGGGGAAGGGCTGTTCTTCGCGTCGTTGAAAGGCCCGGGGAAGATCTGGCTGCAGACGCTGCCGTTCTCGCGGCTGGCCGACCGCATCCACCAGGCTTACCGCGGCGACCGCGAGGACGTGAAGCGCGATCTCGGCGGGACGCTCGGCGCGATCGGTGACCTGATCGGCGGCCGCTAACGGGCCCTTGTCCCGACCCCGGCACTGGCTTAAGATCAGGTTTTGCCATGGCGCCTGCCGGCCTGTGCTGGGCGGACGCGCCGCGACCGCGGGCACGTAAGGGGCCCCCGCGCAAGCGGAGGCAAGGGACCCCTGGGGAGAACGTGACATGGATACGTCGACATACAAGGATGCGCTGCTGCGCAAGCGCGGAGAGATCCTCGCCGGCGGCGGGGGCGTGAAGCCGATTCAGGCCTCGATGAACGACGTCAACTCGCGCCAGGGGGATCTCGCCGATCAGGCCAGCGGCAACAACGAAGTCCACATCCAGCTCAAACTGAAGCAGACCGACGCGAAGATTCTGCAGGCGATCGAGGAAGCGCTCTATCGCATGGAGAAGGGCACCTACGGCGTGTGCCGCGACTGCGGCGAGCCGATCGCCCCGGCGCGGCTGAACGCGATCCCGTGGACGCGCGTCTGCATCACCTGCAAGGAAAAACAGAGCGCGTGAAACCCGCCGACCTCATCGAGCTGCTGCGCGAGTTCTACCGCGACAAGGCCGCCCTGCGCCATGCCCACGCGGCCGGCGCGGCGCACGTCGCGGACTACGACTTCAACAACACGTATCAGTACATCATCGCGCGCGAGGACATGCATCTGCGCTGGGTGTACGACGCGATCGTCGAGCTGGGCGGAACCGTCGACGACGCGGCTCCCGCGGCCCGGCGCGTGCCGGGCAAAGGGGCAGCCGCGCAGACCGCCGTCCTCCAGGAAGATCGCGACGGCGCCCAGGCGTTCGTCGATCGCTGGCGCGATCGCGTGGCGGGGATCAGCAACGCGCGCCAGCGCATTCTGCTCCAGGTGATTCTCGGGGAGACGCTCGAGCAGAAGCGCTTCTTCGAGCAGGCGCTCGCCGGTCGAACGGATCTGCTCGGCCGCCGCGCCGACGGCGCGGGCACGCCGGGTGAAGTGCTTCCGACGCGCTGGGTGGAGTAAGAGCCGAGGGGCGAGGTGCGAGGTGCGGGCGTGACAGGCGAGAGCCGCGTCGTCGCCGTCGCGCTCGGCGCCAACCTGGGCGATCGCCGCGCCGCCATCCTGCACGCCGCCGACCGTTTGACCTCGGTGCTCGCGGACTTCCGCCTGTCGCCGATCATCGAAACCGCGCCCGTCGGCGCCGGCCTTGAACACGACCCTCTTTATCTGAATGCCGCCGGCGTCGGCCGGTCCGATCGCCCGGCGCGCGAGCTCCTGGACGTGCTGCTCGCGATCGAGCGCGACGCCGGGAGGACGCGTGCGTATCAGGGCGCACCGCGGACGCTCGATCTGGATCTGCTGCTCGTCGGCGGCGAGGTCCACGGCGAAGAAGGACTCATCGTCCCGCACCCGCGCTTTCGCGACCGGCTGTTCGTGCTCGAGCCGCTCGCGCAGATCGCGCCTGATCTGAAGGATCCGGTGACGGGGAAGACGATGGAGGAACTGCTGGCGGAGGTGCGGGGAAGGTAGGTCAGCCCATAAAGGGCTGACCCACATTGAACCATCTACTTCTGCTTCGTGTACACCAGCTTCATCGCACCGCGCGGCGTTTCGCGCGCCACGACCATCGTCCCGTCCGCCGCGAGCGACCGCGTTTCCTTGATCGTCATCGATCCGTTCGGACCTTCCGCCGTCGTCTCGATCACGAGGTTGGAGCCCTCCCAGTGCGCCTTGGCCTTGCCCGTGGCGCCGCGGCCCGCGCGCACTTCGGTTTCGGTCCCATCGAGCTTGTACGTCGTCTTCATGGGGCCGTTGCGCCCTTCGCGCTCGATCGTGAGCGCGTCGGCGGTCTGGGTGATCGTGATGGGGCCCCCCATCATGCCGCGCCCCATCCGTCCGCCGCCACCGCCGCCGCCCATGTCGCCCATCTCGCTCTTCGACGCGTCGAGCGTCCACGTGCCGGAGAAGTCCGGCTTGCTCTGCGCGTAGCCGACGAGCGCCATTGCACACACCAGTGCTGCCGTGAGTCCGAGCTTGCGTTTCATCGTCATGACTCCTTGCCGAATGAACCGACCACGATCGATCCAGCCGATCCGGACTACTCGAAGCGGAGCGCTTCGATCGGATCGAGCTGCGCCGCCTTGCGGGCGGGATAGAAGCCGAAGAAGATGCCGGTCGCGGCGGCGAAGCCGAACGCCATCGCGATTGCGTTGGGGGGGATGCTGGTCGGCCACGCCATGAGGCGATGGACCAGCGCGCTGAGCCCGTAGCCCAGGCCGATTCCGATCAAGCCGCCGAAGAGGCTGATCACGACGGCCTCGACGAGGAACTGCAGGAGCACGTCGCGGCTGCGGGCGCCGATCGCGAGCCGGAGGCCGATCTCGCGCGTGCGCTCGGTGACCGAGACGAGCATGATGTTCATGATGCCGATGCCGCCGACGAGGAGCGAGACGCCGGCAATGCTCGCCAGCAGCGTCGTCATCGTCTTCGTCGTTTCCGTGCGGACGCTCGCCATTTCCTCGAGCGTGCGCACCATGAAGTCGTCCGCCTCGCCCGGCTGGATCTTGTGGCGGACGCGGAGGGTCGCCGCGATCTCGTCGGCCGTCGCCTGAATCCGGCTGGCGCTCGCGGCCGAGATCGTGATGTTGTTGATGTGCTGAATCCCCAGCAGCTTCTTCTGGACGGTCGTGTAGGGCACGAACACGACGTCGTCCTGGTCCTGGCCCATCGACGACTGTCCCTTGTCGGCCATCACGCCGACGACCTTGAAGGGCTGGTTGCGGACGCGGATGATCTGCCCGGTCGGATCGACGTCCGGCCCGAACAGCGTCTCCGAGACGACGTTGCCGAGGACGGCGACTTTCGCGGCGCTGCTGACGTCCTGCGTGGTGAAGAAGGCGCCGAACTTCGTAGGCCAGTTGCGGATCAGCGGCAGATCCACGTCGGTTCCCTGGATCTGCGTCGACCAGTTCTGGTTGCCGGCGATCACCTGCGCCCGCGTGTTCGCTCCGGCGGCGACGTACTGGACGCCGGGCAGGTCGCGCAGCGCCACGGCATCTTCCTTCACGAGGGTGGACGCGGCCCCCTGGCCCATTCGCACGCCCCCCTGACTCCAATTGCCGGCGTTCACCATGATCATGTTGGTGCCGGCGGATTTCACCTGTTCCTCGATCGTGCTCTGCGCGCCGCGGCCGAGCGCGACCATCGTGATCACGGCGCCGACGCCGATGATCATGCCGAGCATCGTGAGGATCGTCCGCATCTTGTTGCGGTTGAGCGCCTTCAGCGCGATCCGCAGCGTCATGATCAGCGACATGATCGATTCACCACTTCACCAGCTCACGAATTCACCAGTTCCTCGTCCGGGGGCGGCAGGAGCGCGAGTTCGTCCGACGCCATCCGGCGCTTCGCGACGGGCTGATCGAGCTGAATGCGGCCGTCACGGAACCGGATCAGGCGCGTGCCGTGTTCGGCGATGTCCATCTCGTGCGTGATCAGGACCACCGTGATGCCGCGCTCCATGTTCAGGCGCTGAAAGATCTCCATCACCTCGACGCTCGTCCGCGTGTCGAGGTTGCCCGTGGGCTCGTCGGCCAGCAGGATGGACGGCTCGTTGATCAGCGCGCGCGCGATCGCGACGCGCTGCTGCTGGCCGCCCGACAGCTGGTTCGGATAGTGGTGCGAGCGCTGATCGAGGCCGACCGCTTCCAGCGCGGCCATCGCGCGGCGATGGCGTTCGGCCGTTTTCATCCGGCTGCCTCCGTTGTAGAGGAGCGGCAGCTCGACGTTGTCGAGCGCGGTCGTGCGCGACAGCAGGTTGAAGCCCTGGAACACGAAGCCGATCTTCTTGTTCCGAATCGCGGCGAGCTGGTCCTTCGACATGCGCGACACGTCGCGGCCGTCGAGGAAGTACTGCCCGCCCGTCGGCCGATCCAGGCAGCCGATGATGTGCATGAACGTCGACTTGCCCGAGCCGGACGGACCGGTCACGCAGACGAACTCTCCCGGGTAGACGTCGAGTGAGGCGCCGCGCAGCGCGCGCACCTCCACCTCGCCCACCTGATAGGTCTTCGTGAGGTCGCGGACCGAGATGACGGGGTTGCCCATGGCGCGCGCGTTCAGCGTCCGCGGCGGCCGCGCTGGGGCCCCATCAGGGGATTGTTCGGCGTGTTGTTCGGGCGCGCGGCCGTTTCCGTCCCGAGGACGACGCTGGTCACCACTTCGGTGCCAGGCTGCAGCTCCTGCGGGTTCAGGATTTCCGTCCACGTGCCGTCGGAGATGCCGAGCCGCAGGCGTACGGGCTTGAGCTGCTTGTTGATGAACAGCCAGACCCGGCCGAACGTCTCGACCGGCGGCAGCGGTCCGAACAGCGAGTCGATCGTCGATGCGTTCGACGTCGCGATACGCGACGGCGCGCCACCGGCGGGTGCGCCGGCCGCATCGCCGCCCCCGTTCTGCCGCGCGCGGAAGCGCGCCATCATCTGTTCGCGCTCCTCGGGCGTCGCGTTCTGCATCCGCTCCATGAAGCGTTTGCGCCGCTCCTGACGGTCGGCGTCCGTCGTCGCCGGGTTGTCGCCGCCGCCGCGCGAGGCGCCGGCCGGCGACGCGGTGCCGCCGGCCTGACCGGCGCCGCCGTTGGCCGCCAT
>DASSOM010000170.1:0-3369 GCA_035700625.1 Vicinamibacterales bacterium | reverse complement strand
CGACGACATGCGGCCTTCCGGCGGCCGCCCCGCCGGGCTCGCCGGTCAGCTGATTGGCGAAATCACCGTCAAGGGCGTGTTGAAGGACAAGAGCGGCTACGTCGCGATCGTGCAGGCCGCCGACACCAAGACGTACATCGTGCATTCGGGAGACCGCGTGATGGACGGCAGCATCAAGTCGATCACCGCGGATGGCATCGTGTTCCTGCAGGACGTGAACGACCCGCTCTCGCTGGTGAAGCAGCGCGAGGTCCGCAAGGCGATTCGCTCAGAGGCCAAGTGACCATGACCTTTCATTCCCCCCGGCTCCGGCCGGTGTCCCGGTTGATCGCCGCGTGTGCGATCGCGGCGGCGGGCGGCGGGCTCGCCCTCACCGCCGCGCCGGCGCCCGTCCGGCTCGTGGGTGTGTCGTCGCAGACCAGCGGACGCACCGCCGCCGTGCTGATCGAAGCGACCGAGCCGGTCGCGTACGCGGTCAGCCGTCCCGACCCGCTCACCGTCCTCGTCGATCTGCGCAACGTGAGCGTCGGCGACGCGTCGAGCCAGGTGGTGCCCGGCGCCACGATTGCCGGCGTGACCGTCGAACAGGCCTCCGCGGTCGATGGCCGCGCGCTCGCGCGCGTGCGCGTCGCGCTCACGTCGCCCGCCACGTACCAGGTGCACTCCGCGCGGAACACGATTCGCCTCGATCTCGAACCGGCGGCCGGGCCCGTGCGGCTCGACGCGCCGATGGCGGTGCGGACGACGTCCGCCGCGCGCCCGGACGACGAGCCGGCCGCCGTTCCTCCGGCGACGGTGCTGCAGCGCGTGCGCGCGAAGCGCAGCGGCAAGACGACGATCGTCACGCTCGGCGGCGACGGCCGGATTGAGCCTTCGACGCTGACCGAGGCCACGGATCTCCCGCGCAGGCTCGTGCTCGATTTCCCGAACGTGACGTCGAACGCCGCGGCGGAGACGAAGGTCGACGGCGATCTCGTCAAGCAGGTGCGCGTCGCCGTGAACAGCCGGGCTCCGCTCGTGACACGCGTCGTCATGGACATCGCCCCGGAGGCGACCTATCATGTCGAGCGCGCGGGCGCCGATGGGAGGGATTTGTCGGTGGTGTTCGAGCCGCGCACCGGCACGGCGCTGCTCGCGCCCGCCGCCGCTGACCCGGCTGACGCACAGGACGCGGACGACGACGTCATTCCGCTGGATCGCGCGCTGGCGAATGCCGCGTCGCTGATCCCGCCGGACGATCCGATCGAGGCCATTACCGGTCAGGCGCCCGCGCCGGCACCGGCCGCGCAGGCGCCGGCCGCGCAGCCTCCCGCGGCGAAGCCGTCGGCGCCGAAGCCGCCGGCGCCGCAGTCGACCCAGACGCAGCGTCCCGCGACGCCGAGCGCCGCGATCGCCCAGGCCGCCGCGCAGCCGCCCGCCCACAGCGTGCAGATTCAGTCGGGGACCGAGAAGAAGTACGTCGGTCATCCGATCAGCATGGATTTCCAGGACGCCGATCTCCGTTCGGTGCTCCGCACCTTCGCCGAGATCAGCGGTCTGAACATGGTCATCGACCCGCAGGTGCAGGGACGCGTCGACATCGTCCTCAACGAAGTGCCGTGGGACCAGGCACTCGACACGATTCTGCGCGGCAACAAGCTCGGATGGACGGTCGATGGGACGATCGTCCGCATCGCGCCGCTTTCGGTCCTGGCGGAAGAGCAGTCGGATCAGCGCAAGCTGGCGGACGCCAAGGCGCTCGCCGGTGAGCTGCGCGTTCAGACGTTCTCGCTCAGCTACGCGAAGGCCGATCAGCTCTCGCCGCTGCTGACGCGGTCGGCGCTGTCACAGCGCGGCCAGATTCAGGTCGACGGCCGCACGAACACGCTCATCATCAGCGACCTGCCGGATCATCTGCAGACCGCCGCGAGCCTGATCGCGACGCTGGATCAGCCGGAGCCGCAGGTCGAGGTCGAAGCACGCGTGGTCCAGACGACGCGCGACTTCGCGCGGGCGCTCGGCGTCCAGTGGGGCTTCAACGGCCGCGCGACGCCCGAGATCGGCAACACAACGGGGCTCGCGTTCCCGAACCAGGGGACGCTCGGCGGCCGCGTCGGCACCGTCACGCAGGGACCGACGGATCCGCGCGGCGCGCCCGGCCAGAACACGTCGACGGCGGTGAACCTCGGCGTCGGCGCGGCGTCGTCGGCCATCGGCCTGGCACTCGGCTCCGTGAACGGCGCGTTCAATCTGGACGTCGCGCTGTCCGCGCTCGAAAACTCCGGCAAGGGACGCGTGCTCTCGACGCCACGCCTGACGACGCAGAACAACGTCGAGGCGGAAGTGGCGCAGGGCATCCAGATCCCCATTCAGACCGTGGCGAACAACACGGTCACCGTGCAGTTCCGCGATGCCGTGCTGCTGCTGAAGGTCACGCCGCAGATCACGGCGGCGGGCACCGTCATCATGCAGATCACGATCGAGAACGCGACGCCCGACTTCGCGCGCCAGATCAACGGCATCCCGCCGATCAACACGCAGCGCGCCAACACGCGCGTGCAGGTCAACGACGGGGCGACGACGGTCATCGGCGGCATCTTCGTGAGCCAGGAGCAGTCGTCCATCGATCGCACGCCGCTCCTGCACCGGATTCCGCTGCTCGGGTGGCTGTTCAAACGGGAGTCGGTCACCGACTCGAGCCGCGAGCTGCTGATTTTCATCACGCCGCGCATTCTGAAGAGCTGAAAGGGCTAGCGCTATGATTCGGCACGGGTCCGACAATCGAGTCCGCCGCAAGGCCGTGTGGGGCACGCAGGTCGTGCTCTCGGCCATGCTCCTGACGGGGGCGGTGTTCCTGTCGTCGTGCGGCGAGGCCGTCCGGCAGGGGGAAGGCTCGTCGTATCTCATCATCAACTCCCTGCAGGGGGCCTCGGGGGCCGACCCCGGCACGTTCGGCACGTTCGTCCACTCCGACGTGCTGACGGACAACACGTTCTTCAACGACATCGGCCAGGCGACGCTGCAGCTCGGACTCAAGGATCCGGGCAGCCCGTCGTCGCCGAACGATCCGTCGCCGAACAACTGGATCACCATCGATCGCTACCACGTCGAGTACGTGCGCTCGGACGGCAGGAACGTGCAGGGCGTCGACGTCCCGTATGCCTTCGATGGCGCCGTCACGGCGACGGTTGCGGGGACCACGACGCTCAGCTTCACGCTCGTGCGGAACCAGGCGAAAACGGAGGCGCCGCTTGCGGCGCTGGTGACGAATCCGGCCGTTGTCGTCACCACCATCGCCAAGGTGACGTTCTACGGACACGACCAGACGGGCCGTGGCGCCAGCGTCACGGGCAATATCGAGGTCACCTTCGCCAATTTCGCGGACCCGGG
>DASSOM010000169.1:0-8268 GCA_035700625.1 Vicinamibacterales bacterium | reverse complement strand
AGCGGCGTCGCCGGCGCGTGCTCCGCCAGCGTCTTGATGCGCCGCAGCATCCCGCGCTCCATGATGAAGTGCGCGGGATCGAACACGAGGGTGCGGAAGAGGCGCGCGGCCACCGACGGCTTCGCGGGCCCGCGCGAGCGGACGATCAGACGCGACGCGCGCGCCCCCTCCGGCACCACGATGAACGTCCACGTGCCGCCGGCGTTGCGCTCGTGCCGGATCAGGCGCCCCCAGTCGGCCGGCGAGGCCAGCGCGAGCACCCGTCCCTGATCGAGCCGCACGATCGTCTGGCGCGCCTGTCCCTGATAGCGATCGCGCGGCGCCATCCAGACCATGTCGCCGATCGACCGGCGCTGCCACTCGGGCACGACCCGATCGACGACCGGCATCGCGCACAGAAACAGATTCTCCAGCCACGTGTAGCTGTAGAAACCCGCGCGGTCCTGGCCGATCTGCGCGAGCCACGACCAGACGACGTCCGCGGGCGCGGCGATGGAAATGGCCCGCGTGGCCACGTCATGCGCCTCAGGGGACAGTTCGTCGCCGGGCCAGACGCGCGTCAGCTCCTGCCGCGTCGCCCCCCAGGTCATCGCCCAGCGCCGCAGCATCCAGAGCGCGGCGGCGATCGCCACCGCGACCACAATCGCATCGCTCAACATCAACATGGCGTCCTCCGCACCGTTCCCCCAGGCAAGAGGCACGCCGCCGGGCGCGCGATCCGAGAATCGAGATCCGCACGCGAATTTTGTCAGGAGTGTTCAGGAGTGGAGCAGTCGGCCGCTCCCTGCGCGGGGAGAATGACCCGCGGGTGCGAAAAACTGCCCACAAAATGCGCGGTTCCGGCCCAGCCCTGTCCGGCGAGCGACTTGCGAAGGAGCGCCTGTTCTATCGCCGCGCGTCGGGCCGATTCGGAGGGAATCCCACATCGGAAGAGGGCCGAGATGAAGGCAGTGCTGGGACGGATCGAGGAAGTCAACAAGGAGCTCTGGATCCTGCTGTCGCTGTTCGCGACGTGCCTGCTCCTGAACTTCGCCGTGGATGCCCAGCGGATGGTGCTCAGCATCTATACGCTGCCGACGCTGCTCGCGGCCTACGTCTACGGCCGCCGGCAGGCGACGCTCACGGCCCTGAGCAGCGTCCTGCTGGTCGCGATCATGACGTGGTTCAATCCCGTCCTCTTCGCCTCCACGCAGCGGATACCCTACTTCGCCGAACGCTGGATCGACATCACCGTGTGGGGCGGCGTGCTCATGGTGACCGGCTACGCGATGGGGACCCTCTACGAGCACAAGTCGGCGCAGGTCGCCGAGCTGCGCGACACGTACAACGGCGTCCTGATGATCCTGCGGCACTTCATCGCGAAGGACGCCTACACCGAGAATCATTCCTACCGCGTGTCGGTCTACGCGGCCAAGATCGCGACGAGCCTGGGCCTGCACGCCGACCGCGTCGAGGACGTCCGCGCCGCGGCGCTGCTGCACGACATCGGCAAGCTCGACATCAGCCGCGAGCTGCTCTACAAGGCCGCGCGGCTGACGAAGGACGAATACGAGCGGATGCAGCAGCACGTCACGCGCGGGGTCGCCATCCTCGAGCCGGTCGGCGGATCGCTGCGCCGCGTCATCCCGATCATCCTCGCGCACCACGACAAGTTCGACGGATCGGGCTACACGCCGAAGCGCGGAGAGGAGATCCCGCTCGAGGCGCGCATCATCTCCGTCGCCGACGTGTACGATTCGCTCACCAGCGATCGGCCGTACCGCAAGGCGATGTCGCCGTTCGAGGCGCGCGAGATCATCGCCAAAGGCTCCGGCACCGAGTTCGACCCGCAGATCGTCGACGCGTTCCTCAGCGAGTTCCGTCGGGGCGAGATGGAAGTCCCGGCGCTGGTGGTGTAGTCAGCACCGCAGGTCTGAGCGTCAGGAACAGCGCCACTCCCGCATTCGCGCGGCGGCCGTATGCGGATTCGAGGGATTCCGGCACGATGCCCACCGACAGCCCGCCGCCGATGCCCGGCTTCAATCCGTACCAGCGGCCAAAATAGCGCGTGTACCCGGCGCCGAGCTTCGCGACGGTAAACAGGTCGTGCGAGGGGACGTCGAGGTCGTGCCCCGACTTCTGCGACAGCTCGACGCGGCCGAACCACGTATCGCGATCGTCGATCGTGAGGTTCGTCTCCGCGAGCCACGCGTTCGAGCCTTCTCCCTCCTCCACGTTCCGGCCCCACCCGACCGTCGTCGCCCAGATGCTGCCCGGCCGCGTGATGCGGTGATACGTCGCCGAGGCGGTCACGCGCGTGACGTCGACGCGCGGCCCGCCATCCTCGCCGGACTCCGCCTCGGTCAGACGCCCGGCCGAGATCTGCAGGGCCCAGCGCGGCGACGGCAGCAGC
This sequence comes from Vicinamibacterales bacterium, assembly GCA_035700625.1. Lineage (GTDB taxonomy): Bacteria > Acidobacteriota > Vicinamibacteria > Vicinamibacterales > 2-12-FULL-66-21 > DASSOM01. The sequence goes on along the minus strand of DASSOM010000169.1, from coordinate 5,876 downwards.
CAGGCGCGGCCGGACCACGAGTCGAGCGCGGCGAGATCGATCCCCGTCCGATGCTCGTCCGGCTCGCGTCCGTTGAAGACGGACGTTTCCGCCTTCCATCGTTCGCCGTAGACGCCGGCGGTCACGACGCCAAAGGTGATGTGCGTCGCGTCGAACCAGTGGTGCGTGATCGGCGCCAGCGGGCTCGGCATCGCCGAGATCCGGTGCGGGAACGCGGTCGGCCCGAGCGCCGGCTCCCCCGCCGGACCGCCGTACAGCTGCAGACGGAGTCCGCGCGCGAGCGGCCGATCGTAGGCGGCCGCCAGCTCCATGACGAGATCGTGCGGATGCTGGCGATCGTGGATCGCCGCCCCGTCGCAGACTTCACCCGTCGCGAGCAGATCCGGATACCCGCAGCCGCGGATCGTCCACGGCTCGAGGCTCATCATGCCGCGCAGCTCGAGACGCCCCTCGCCGAGCGTGCGATCCGCCATCCCCATGAACCAGTTGATGCTGCCGAACTGGTTGCTGCCCCGAGCGCCGCTTTCGTTCAGGTACTGGAGGAACACGCTGCCGTGTCCCATCAACATCCACGATCCCGCCTGCCCGTGCAGGCCGTACATCGGGGTCTCGTCCGGGAGCCATGACGTCCCCGAGCCTTCGCGCGGCGACGGCATCGCGTGCGGCGCGCCGTGATCCATGTGCTGCATCGACTGCGGGGGCTGCGCCGCGTCGGGTGCCTGCGCAGCCGATGGCGGGTGTGGAGTCGGAGGCTGGGCCGCCGCAGCGGAGGCCAGAAGCAGGACGCACACAACCGTCGAGATCACCGTCACGCGCATCCATTCATTGTTCTATGAATCGTCGCGGTTCGAAAGCGGACGCCTCGTTGCAGAGCCGGTCGAGGTACGTACCTTGCACGAACGAGCGCGTATGCCGCGAACCGTGGTGGGCGTGATGAATACGAGCGAGGACACCACGGACCTGCTTCGGACCGTGCTCGAAAAGGCGGGCTACGTCGTCGTCACCGCCTTCACGAACCGTGTGCGCGACGGGCTCATCGACGTCGAAGCCTTCATGCGCCAGCATCAACCGCGCGTCATCGTGTACGACATTGCCGTGCCCTACGAGACGAACTGGGCCCTCTTTCAGCACATCAGCTCGCTGCCCGCGCTCGCCGGCGTCCGCTTCGTGCTCACCACGACCAACGCCGTGCAGGTGCGCAAAGTGGCAGGCGCCGAGCAGGACCTGCACGAGATCGTCGGCAAGCCCTACGATCTCCACGAAGTGGTGCAGGCCGTCAAGGAAGCGGAACACCAACGGCCGACGCGCTGATGCCGCCGTCGTGAGACAATCGCGCAGCGCCCATGCACGCCGACGAGTCTCCGGAACCGCAGGCAGCGGATCAGCACGCCCGCGAACTGGAAGAGCGGTTCTTCGATCTGTCGATCGACCTGCTGTGCATGCTCGATTTTCGGGGTCATTTCGCGCGCCTCAGTCCGGCGTGGGAATCGACGCTCGGGTTCACGCGCGCGGAGCTGATGTCGAAGCCGTTCATCGAGTTCGTGCACCCCGACGATCGCGAACGCACGCTGCGGCAGAACAAGGACGTCCGCGGCGGCGGCCACGCCCGGTCGTTCGAGAACCGCTATCTGTGCAAGGACGGCTCGTACCGGTGGCTGTTGTGGAACGCCGCACCCGACGCGGCGCGGCACGTGATCTACGGCGTCGCCCGCGACATCACCGAGCGCAAGCGCATCGAAGCGGAGCGCGACGCGCTCGTCCGCGAGCTGCAGACGGCCCTGGCCGAAGTGAAGACGCTGCGCGGGTTCCTGCCTATCTGCTCCTACTGCAAGAGCATCCGCGACGACGAGAACTACTGGCGCTCGGTCGAGGACTACATCTCGGCGCACACGAACACGCAGTTCAGCCACGGCATCTGCCCGTCGTGCTACGCGAAAGTGGTCGCGGGTCAGTGGGAAGGCGATCGCGAGGAGTAACGGTCGGCCTCGCGCGACGTCAGGCAGCAGGCGCGGAACGCGGCGGTCGCGCGGCGCACGATCGATCCGCCACCGCGCGGGATCGCGAACAGCGCCGCGACGCCGTGCGCTTCCGCCCAGGCCAGGCCGCGCTTCGGCCCCATGACGTAGAGCGCCGTCGACAGCACGTCCGCGGCCAGCCCGCTGTCGTGCCAGACGGACACGGATCCCGCGAACGCCGCAGGGCGACCGGTGCGCGGATCGAGGATATGTCCGACACGCCGCCCGCCGACGTGCCGATCGTGCTCCGAACCACCGCTCGTCGAGAGCGATCCGCCCGGCAGCCTCACGGTCAGGAGTGCCGTCGAACGATCGTCCGGCCGTGCGATTGCGACGGACCAGCCGCCTGACTCCGGCGGCGATCCCGCCACACCGATTTGTCCGCCGAGATCGACGAGCCACGGCGCGTCGCCGCCTTCGGCCGCGCGCGCGACGTCAATGCCCTCCCCCTTGCCGAACGCTCCGACATCCACGGCGGCGCCGGCCGGCAGCGTCACCGTGCACCGGGCGGCGTCGAACGTGAGATGCGTCCAGCCGGTCTGCGCCCGCGCCTGCTGCAGCTCCGCTGGTGTGGGAATGCGTCCCTCGCCGTGGATGTCCCAGGCCTCGATCAGTGGACCGATCGCGGGATCGAAGGCGCCGTCCGTCTCACGCACCCATCGATCGAGCTCTTGAAACAGCGCGCACGTTCGCGAGGACAGCCGGAACGCGCCGTGCCCGGCGGAGGCGTTCATCCGGCTGATTTCGCTGTCGGGCCGCCACGTGCTCAGCCGGTTCTCGGTGTCTTCCAGATGCTCGAGCAGGCGTTCGAGCCGCCCGTCGGCTCGCGCCGAATCAGCGTCCCACGTCGTCAACGTCGCGCGCGTGCCCATGAGCAGCACCTGGCGCGTCATCGCGGCGTCGGCCACCGAGCCGATCGCGAACGCCGCGGCGAGCACGAGCCACTTCACGTGCGGACGACCTCCCTGGCGCGCGATCGCCGGACGCCCATGACGAAGTGCCACGCGTACGAGACGATGAACACGCCGCCGCTCGCGAGGTGCAGCGCCAAGCACGCCCGCCGCCACGTCTCGTCGACCGCGACCTGGAGCAGATAGCCGGATGCCGTCATCACCCCGATGGTGATGAGCGTGATCAGGCCCGACAGACGGAGCTGGCGTCCGTTGCGCAGCTTCCACGTGACGTGCGCCGTCACGATCATCCCGAACGCGACGAGAAACGCGGGCGCGGCGAGCACGTGCAGCCGCTGCATCAACGGCTGCAGCGGATGGTTGATCACGGCGAACGGATCGGCCGGCGTCAGCAGGTCCTTCATCCAGAAGTACACCACGCCGGTGACGATCACGATCGCCGCGAGCACGGTGAAACTCCGCCGCTGCCAGGCCTTCACCGGTGAGAATCCTGTGGCGCCTTCGTCAGGACCTCGTCGATCGCGAGGACGCGGCGTACGGCGTTCGTCAGCGCCCGCGAGGTCAGCGACGCGCCCGCGATCGGCCGGATCGCGCGCTGCAGCCGCAGGTCGTCGTCGAGCCGCCGGCCGGTGAACTGGCCGATGAACGGATCGGGCGCACGGTACTCCGGCGGCTCCGTGAACGCGACCACTTCGACGCGCTTCACGGCCCCGGCCGCATCGAGCGCCACGACGACCGACTCCTTCTTGGTGCGGACGACATGCGTATCGATGTAGGCGCGGCCGACGACGGTGCCGTTGCGCGTCGCCGTGTAGCGCGCGACGAGCGCCGACGGGATCCCCTCGCCTGCGCGCGCCGCCGCCGCCTTCATCTGCGCCTCCGTGAGGAACACCTGCTGCGCCTGGATCGCGGCGCCGGGATACGCGAGCGCGAGCGCCTGCTCGCGCGACGGCAGCGCCTGGGCGCTCGCGAACGTCACGCCGCACGCGACGGCCGCGATCGCCAGCCCGACCGCAAGCCGCGTCTGAAGACCCGGCCTGCGATTCAGCGCAGGCGTAGGGCGGGTCTTTAGACCCGCCTTTAGATCCGCCTTCAGCCCCGCCAGACTCCGTCCGATCATCAGAACGAGTACCCGAGCGCCACGTTGAAGCGATCGCGTCCCGTTTGCGCCTTGTTCGAGATCCACTGGTAATCGGCCTTGAGGACGATGTGGCCGATCGGCTTCACCTCGACGCCGAGCGTATGCCACCGCCCGTCGCGCTCTGGATCCGCCGCGTAGCCGGCGGGCACGGACGACTGCGTGTTGACCTGCTCGAAGCGGTAGTACGGCGAGACGGCCACCGTCGATGGCGTCTGCGACAGGACGTTGTACGCGATCTGCGCGTAGCCGCCGTTCATCGATGACCCGACGCTGTCGGCGCCTTCGAGGTCGAGTGCCGTGTTCAACGCCGCCACGTCGTCCACCGCCGCGTGCGCGAAGACGCCGCGCACGTCGAAGCCGCGCACCTGCGCCTGTCCGTGCAGCTCGACGATCGTGGTGCCCACGTCTGCGGACGCGAATTGATCCTGTCCGGAGTTGCCGGAGTACAGACCGACACCGGCGAATACGCCCGGAATCGGCGCCACGTCCAGCCGCCCGGCGAACGCCCAGTCGTTCACGAGCGCTTCCGCGCCGCCCTGTCGTCCGCCGCGCAGGCCGTCAGCCGTGAACCCCTCGGCGTTCATGCCGTTCAGCGCGTACGCGCGATACGAGAAGCGTCCCGCGGAGCCGACGATCCCCGCGCCGTTCTCGTGCCACGTCGACGGAATGATGCGGCGCTCGGTTTCCGGCCGCAGCGTGCCGATGAAGACCGTGGGCTCGTGAAACTCGTTGACGAGCCCGAGCGGCACGAGCAGCATGCCCGCTCGAACGGACAGCGACGGCTTCGCGAGATATTCCAGGTACGCGAACTCGACGCTCACCTCGTCGCCGCCGTGCTCCCACTCGACCTCGGAATTGAAGAGGAACTTCTCGTTGAAGCGGTAGCCGGTGTACAGCACGGCGCGGAGCAGATCGAGACTGCTCGACGCCCCAACGTCGCGGCCGCTGTCGTCGCTGCCGGATTCGCGCTGAAACAGCACTTCGCCGTAGCCGGCAAACGACACGCCGCTCGGCTTCTCGTAGACGGACGCGGCCGCGGGCCCGAGGCCGAGCACGGCGCGCTGCTGGTCGGTCAGCGCCTGTTGTTCCCGCTGCTCGCCACTGCGCAGCCGCTCCACCTCCGCGGCCAGCAGGTCGATGCGGCGGCGCAGCTCTTCGACGGCGGGATCCTGGGCCGGCGGCTGTTTCGACGCCGGCTCCTGCGGAGAGGCCGCCGCGGGCTTTTCGGGGGCCTTGGCGTTTTCCTGCGCCGCCACCCCGCTGGCTGTCGTGAAAACCGCGGCGGCAAGCGTGAAACACGTCAAAATTCTGGCGAAACGACTGGACATAAAAGAGGACCGCTCCTGCACGAATCCGATATCCGATTCATTCGGTCGGAATTGCAAGCGTATATCCGACCGAAACGGTCGGTCAAGGGGAAGGCGGGGCTAGCCCCGGTCGGTCCAGCTCTGAAGCACGCGGATGTAATGCGCTCGCTCGAAGGCGGCGGGATCGCGCTTCCGTTCCAGGCTCACCGCGCCTTTGAAATCGCTCAGCGCGTTCGCGCCGCGGCGTTCCAGCCACTGCTCGAGGCCGCGCCTCATCGTCGTGACGTACGACGCGCCGTGGCGGAGGAGCGCCGAGACCATCTGGACGCAGTCGGCGCCGGCGAGCAGCGCCTTGATGCCATCGGCCGGCGTGGTCACGCCGCCCGACGCCGCCAGCGACGGCCGCACGCGGCCGTGCAGGATCGCGAGCCACCGGAGCCGCAGCAGCAGCTCGGTGTTCGTCGACAGATGCGCCAGCGGCGACGCGCGGAGGGTGTGAATG
>DASSOM010000168.1:0-2104 GCA_035700625.1 Vicinamibacterales bacterium | reverse complement strand
CCCGGGCTGAAGCTCTGGAATGCGTAGCCCACGAATCCCGCGTCGGTCCCCGACCCCTGGCGTACCGTGATGTCGCGAAGACTGCAAAGGTCGCCGGCGGCCTGCCCGCAGACGAGGCCGTTTGCCGTCACCGTCGGTCCTGTCGGGGTGGCGAGCCAGCCATGGGTCCCTTGCGCGTCCGTGAGAACCGTGACTTGCCTGTGCTCGTATGTCGTGTTCGCCTGGATCGGTACGGCGTACTGCTGGATGACGATGTCAGGCAGCGTGCTGACGTCGTTGGCCACCGATCCCGTCGTGCCCTTCGCCAGCAGCCGATCGTCGCTCGAGTAAAAAGCGACCGTCACCGTGACGTTGCCTCCGAAAGGCACGTTCTGAAACGCGACCGGTGGCAGCGACGACACCGGCCCGAGCGGCATGATGAGCGTCTGCGTGTGCGGCGTCGCTCCGCGGTCGAACTGCGCGGTCACCTTGTAGTAGGTCGCGGCCGTCGGGAACTTGTCGTTGTTCGAGGCGTGCTGGATGGTGACCGCAATGTCGTGCGCGAGCGTCAGGTCGTAGACGTACGAAACGGGCGACGCCGCGATCTCCAACGTGGTTTCAAGGAGCGTCGCGGCGCCGGCGGCGAGCGAGATGCCAAGCACGATCTGCCCCACGACCGGAATGCAGTCTTCGGCAACGCCTTCCGCAACGGCGCTCGTGATCAGCGCGAGCAATTGCGCCGAGCGCTTGTTGAGCAACGTCTGCAGCAGGGACTTGCCGATGGAGACCGCGACGTCCCGCCAGACGTCGGGCGTACTGAAGTCCTTGTTGCGCAGCTCATCGCTCAAGACCGCCGTCAGCGACTTGGCGATCGCCGGTGCGACGATGAGCGCCGCCTTTTGAATGAGCGACAGGTCTTCGCACACGCCGGCGACCATCAGGATCGTCGTCACCCCGTAGTTCAAGATCAGCGTGCACGCGGCGCCGGGAAACCAGTCGCCCCACGTTGTGGGATCGTTGGGATCGACGCCGCCGAGCAGCAGCAGGGCCGGCCCGCTCGCGAAGACGCGGACGGTCGTGGTGTTCGGCGGAAGGTTGAACCCGACGGTGGCCTTGGACGACGCAACCGGGATTCCGAGCACCGTGAATTCCGGCCCCAGCATCAGCGCGAACATGGCGGCGAACTGGTCGAGTTGCTCGCGATCGCCCGCGGGGGAATCGTAATCCTGGGGAAGCTGGATCTCGACTCCGGACGGGTCCACGGGAACTCCGCCGCTGTCGAGAAACAACAGGTAGATGCCGAGCCAGCGTACGTACCAGTTGGTGAACGTCAGCGTCGCCTGCACGGTGCCGCCGACGTCGACCGCCGAGCCCGTCGTGGAGAAGCCTCCCTCGATGTTCTGCGTGCTGAGGGTGAACCTCAGCGGATCCTGCGGCGAACCCACGCCGGGACTCTGATCGATTGTCGTCACCCCGTCGTGCCGTTTCCAAAGCGCGCCCGGCGTGCCCGGGATGCTCGGATCAGCGGCGGTGACGTCGGCCCCCAAAGTCGCATCCTGCTTGATCTTCGGAAGCACGCTCGTCACGCCCTGCTGCGCGACGTTGCGAACGGGATCGTTCCAATCCGGGTGGTACTGGATCAGTCCCTTGTTCTTTCCTTTCTGATTGCGGAACGGCTGGCCGCTGTCGTCGACGATGGGGACGAGCGTCGCCCAGCCGTTCGCATTCGACTGTCCCCCGATTTGCGGGGTGGCGGGCCCGAGCACCTGGATCAGGACCGCGAGGCCGGCGGTCGCGCCGTCGGGCTGGATGTAATGGTTGTGCACGAGGCTTCCGCTCGTGCCCTCGACGCTGAACATATCGGGATGCATCCCGATGATCGCCGTAGCGTGGTCGCTCGGATCGAGCAGCAGCGCTTCCTCGATCATGTCCTCGGCTGTCCTGGCCGGGGGGTGTCCGTACAGAAACCGCTTGGCCGATAGAGGAAGTGGGCTCGAGCCCGCGCGCTCGACGGACAGCGCCGCGGCGTCGACGATCCCGCCCATCGGAGGCAGGAAGTAGATCGCCGACATGTTCCAGGTGCCCGCGCTCGTGCTGGCGCCCTGGATCACGTAGCTCATCGTGA
>DASSOM010000167.1:0-7103 GCA_035700625.1 Vicinamibacterales bacterium | reverse complement strand
GGATCGCGCGGTCGGCGCCGCGATCGTGCTGCACGCGATCTCTTTCGTGCCGGTCACGCTCGCGGGCATCGGCTTCATGGCGCACGAAGGGCTGAGCCTCGGCGGGCTGCGGCGGCTTGCGGAGACGGAGCGGTCCGGCGTCGAGGCGCCGCCGCTGACGGGCGGGGAGGAGCGGGTTCGATGAAGTGTCCGTTCTGCGGGCATCTCGGCGACCGGGTGGTCGATTCGCGCGAGAGCAAGGAAGGCAACGCCATCCGCCGCCGGCGTCAGTGCCTCAGCTGCGGCAAGCGCTACACGAGCCGCGAGCGCATCGAGGACATCCAGTACCGCGTGATCAAGAAGGACGGCACGCCGGAACTGTTCCAGCGCGAGAAGCTGATTGGCGGCATCTCGCGCGCGTGCGAGAAGCGTCCGGTCAGCGTGCAGCAGCTCGAAGCCATCGCGGACCGGATCGAGTCGGAGCTGCAGGATCGCCCGAACCGCGAAATCACGACGACGGAGATTGGCGCGAGCGTGATGGACGAGCTGAAGCGCATCGACGAGGTCGCCTACGTGCGCTTCGCGTCCGTGTACCGGCAGTTCCGCGACGTCGGCGAATTCAACCGCGAGATCGACGAGCTGCGCCGCGCGAAGCGCGAGCCATGAGGTCGCACGCGCGATGAGACGAACGGGCGCTCTGATCGCCGGGTTCTGGACGCTGGCCGCCGCCGTCGTGGCCGCCGCCGGGCTCCAGGTGACGCCGCTCGCCCGCGACGGCCGCGTCTACGTGTCGTTCGAGCTGTCGGACGGCTTCAGCGACGACCTCCGCGCGGCCATGCACAGCGGACTGACGACGACGTTCAGCTACGACGTCGACCTGCGGCGGGGGGCGACGCTGTGGTTCGACCACACGCTCGCGTCGGCGACCGTGGCGGCCAGCGTGAAGTACGACACGCTGACACGGAAATACAACCTCACGCGCGCGGTGGACGGGCGCATCGAGCGCGCCGACGTCACCGACAGCGAGGATGCCGCGCGCGCCTGGTTGACACAGGTGGACAAGCTGGCGCTCTGCGCGACCGACACGCTCGAGCCGAACGTCGAGTACTACCTGCGGGTGCGGGCGCACACGAGTCCCCGCACCGCCTGGTTCCTGTGGCCGTGGGATCGGCACGAGGCATCGGGCACCGCGAAGTTCACGCTGCTCCGATGACCACCGTCCGCGACGTCCGGGCGCGTCCGACGCTGCCGCCCAGACGGGCGGCTCCGGCGCCGCGCGGCGCCGCGCGCCGGCCGCTGCGCGACAACCCCCGCCTGATCCTCGTCGGCATCCTGCTGCTCGCCGGCGGGCTCGTCGCGATGATCACGCTCGCGGATCGCTCGACGCAGCTCAACCCGGACTTCCTCAGCGAGGTGGTGCTCTACGCGCTGTCGGTCGCCGATCTCACGATGCTGCTGGCGCTCGGGTTCGTGCTCGCGCGCAACGTCATCAAGCTCGTGGTCGAGCGCCGCCGCGGCCTGCCGTTCTCGCGCTTCCGGCTGAAGCTCGTCGCGGCGCTGCTCGGGCTGACGATCGTGCCGTCGGTCCTCGTGCTGCTCGTCGGCAGCGAGCTGATTCGCAAGACCACGGACCGCTGGTTCAGCGCCCCCGTGTCGGAGGTGCTCACGTCGGCGAACGAGATTGCCGGCGCGTTCTATCGGGAGCGCGAGGAGGCGGTCGCGTCGCAGGCGCTCGCGATTGCCGCCGACCTCCCGCGCGGCGCGGTGGTGGGGAGCGACGTCGACGCGATCGAATCGGCGGTCGCCGCGCGCGTGACACAGGGGCGCGTCGGCATGGTGGAAATCTATGCCGTGGCGGCGGCCGGCGGTGCCCAGCCGGAAGTCGTCCCGCTCGTCGCGCTCGAATCGCCGTCGCTGCCGCGCGGCCACGTGCGCGCGTCGGCGGACCGGCTGGCGGCCCGCGTGGCCGCCGGAACGGGCAACGCCCGCGCGCACGAACCGCTCGACAACGGCGGGGAGCTCGTGCGGGCTGGCGCGGCGGTCCGCGACCGCGCCGGCTCGGTCGTCGGCGTCGTCATTGCGAGCGACTACCTCTCAGGCGATCTGGCGACGCACTCACGGCGCATCGCCGAGGCCTACGAGGACTACACCCAGCTTCGCGTGCTGAAGCGCCCACTCGAGGGGGTGTATCTCTCGCTGTTTCTGATGATGACGCTGCTGATCCTCGTCAGCGCGACCTGGCTCGGGTTGTACATGGCGAAGCGGATCACGCGGCCGGTTCACATGCTCGCAGCCGGCGCCCGCGAGATCGGCGCAGGACATCTCGACCATCGCATCGTGCCCGAGACGCGCGACGAGTTCGGCTCGCTCGTCGAAGCGTTCAACGCGATGGCCGCGGAGCTGGCGACGAGCCAGCGGCGGCTCGATCGATCGCGGGTGGACATGGAGCGGAAGAACGCCGAGATCGAGGAGCGGCGGCGCTACATCGAAACCGTCCTCGAACGGATCGCGACGGGCGTCGTGTCCATCAGCCCGGACGGGCGCGTGACGACGATCAACGGCGCGGCGCTGCGCCTGCTCGGCATGGACACGGCCGCGGTCGGCACGCCGGTCGACCAGGTGCTCGCGCGCGAGGATCTCCAGCCGCTGGCGGCGCTCGTCCGGAGCGTCAAGGCAGGGTCGGCCGAGCCGGCGGCGCGCGAGATCGCGCTCGCGCGCGACGGCCGCGAGCTCCATCTTGCCGCCGCCGCGACGGCGCTCCAGGCGCAGGATGGCGCCCTCGAGGGGACCGTGCTCGTCTTCGACGACGTGACGCCGCTGATCCGGACGCAGCGCGTCGCCGCGTGGCGCGACGTCGCGCGCCGGCTCGCGCACGAGATCAAGAATCCGCTGACACCCATCCAGCTGTGTGCGGAGCGGATGCGCCGTCAGTTCGCGGGCGCGCCGCCGCCGGCCCGCGATCTCGTCGAGGAGTGCACCGCGACGATCGTCGGCGAGGTCGAATCCCTCAAGGCGCTCGTGGACGAGTTCGCGCAGTTCGCGCGGATGCCCGCGCCCCGCGCGGTGCCGATGGATCTGAACGCGGTGCTCGCCGAAACGCTCGCGCTCTACAACGGCCTGTTCCGCGACATCCGGATCGAGCGCCGGTTCGCGCCGGCGCTGCCGCCGGTGCGGCTCGACGTCGAGCAGATCCGGCGCGTCGTCATCAATCTCGTCGACAACGCGGTCGAGGCGCTCGGCGGCACGCAGGCCGCGCCGCGCCCGACGGGGGAGGCGCCGGCGATCGTGATCGAGACGCAGCACGACGCGACGAACAGCGTCGCGCGGATCATCGTGGCCGACAACGGCCCCGGGCTGCCCGCCGGCGACCGCGAAAAACTGTTCATGCCGTACTTCTCGACGAAACGCCGCGGCAGCGGCCTCGGGCTCGCGATCGTCCGCCGGATCGTCGCGGAGCACGGCGGCGCCATCGAAGTCGGGGACAATGTACCGCAGGGATCACGGTTCGTGATCGAACTGCCGTGCTGACCGGAAACCGTAATGGGTGGATTCGTGAGTTGGTGAATTGGTGAATGGCACATTCAACTCACCAATTACTCGTGGCCTGATGCTGAAACCATCGATCCTGATCGTTGACGACGAGGCGGGCGTGCGCGCGGCGCTCAGCGGCGTGCTGCGCGACGAGGGCTACGTCGTCGAGGCGGTCGAGAGCGGCGAGGCGTGCCTGGATCGCTCGGCCCGCGCTCCGTTCGACGTGATTGTGCTCGACATCTGGCTGCCCGGCCTCGACGGGCTGGCGACGCTCGAACGGCTGCGCGACCGGCGCGTCGACGCCGCAATCGTGATGATTTCGGGACACGGGAACATCGAGTCGGCCGTCCGCGCGATCAAGATGGGCGCGTTCGACTTCGTCGAGAAGCCGCTGTCGCTCGAGAAGACCGTCCTCGTCGTCGCCAACGCGGTGCGGCAGCGGCAGCTCGAGGCGGAGAACCGTGCGCTGCGTGCGAGCGCGGATCGGCGGTTCGTCATGGTCGGGGAGAGCTACGTCATGGCGCAGCTGCGCGAGCAGATTGCGATGGCGGCCCCCACCAACGGGCGCGTGCTCATCTACGGCGAGAACGGCACGGGCAAGGAGATGGTCGCGCGCAGCGTGCACGGCCTGAGCCGCCGCCGCGGCGGGCCGTTCGTGGAAGTGAACTGCGCGGCGATTCCCGAGGAGCTGATCGAGAGCGAGCTGTTCGGTCACGCGCGCGGCGCGTTCACCGGCGCGGTGACGGAGCGCCGGGGGAAGTTCGAGCTGGCCGACGGCGGCACGCTGTTCCTCGACGAGATTGGCGACATGTCGCTCAAGACGCAGGCGAAGGTGCTGCGCGCGCTCCAGGAGCAGGTCGTCGAGCCCGTGGGCGGCGCGGGCAGCGTCAAGGTGGACGTCCGGGTCATCGCCGCGACCAACAAGGACCTGCTGACCGAGATCCGCGCGGGGCGCTTCCGCGAGGACCTGTACTTCCGCCTCAGCGTCATTCCGATTTTCGTGCCGCCGCTCCGCGACCGCGACGCCGACGTGCCGCTGCTCGCCTCGCATTTCATGACGGAGTTCGCGCGCGAATACGGCCGCCGCGCGAAGCGGATCGACGAGGGGGCGGTCGCCGCGCTGCGCAGCTACGCCTGGCCCGGCAACGTCCGCGAGCTGCGGAACGTGATCGAGCGGCTGATGATCATGGTGCCGGGCGACACGATTGGCGTGTCGGATCTCGCGTTCGTCGAGGTCGGTGCACTGGGCGCGGCCGACGCATCGGGGGAGCCGCCGTTGCCGCTGCACGAAGCCCGCGATCGCTTCGAGCGCGACTACATCCTGCGCGCTCTCGCGCAGCAGCAGGGAAATATCTCCCGGACGGCCGACGTCCTTGGCGTCGAACGCAGCAATCTGTATCGCAAGATGAGGGCGTTTGGGATTGCGCCGGCTAGACGGCCCGAAGGGGAAGAGGAGGCGGTCTGAGGGGCGGGCTTCACCGCTCCCTCAATTTATTCTCCAACACCTGCTCAGCGCCGAATCGTTCCAGCTGCAGGTAGTAGCCCGCCGTGGCAACCAGCGCCGCGGCGGGAACGAGGCCGATGATCTCGCTCTCGAGGACGCTCACGCCGTAGCGGGCCGCCTCGCGCCGGACGACTTCGAAGACGCGGAAGATGGGCGTCTTCTCGTAGTTCGTCAGATTCATCGAGACCTGGACGATGCCGCGGTCGTCGAGCTTGAAGCCGGCCGCCTTGACGTAGCGGAATCCGCCGCTGCTCTGGCGAATCGCGGCGGCGATCTTCTTCGCCACGTCCAGGCGGTCGGTGTTGAGATTGATGTTGTAGGCGATGAGCGGCATCCGCGCGCCGATGACCGATGCGCCGGCGGACGCGTGCGGCGCGGCGGGGCCGAAGTCGGGCGACCAGCCGTCCGACGCCATCTTCGCCGCCAGCCCTTCGAATTCGCCGCGCCGGATGTCTTCGAGGTTCTTCCGCGCCGGATTGGCCGAGGCTTCCTCGTACAGATAGACCGGCACGCCGAACCGATCCGCCACTTCGGCGCCGACCTCCTTCGCCAGCGCGACGCACTCGGCCATCGTTACCCCCTCGATGGGCACGAACGGGACGACGTCGACGGCGCCGAGACGGGGATGTTCGCCGGAGTGCTGGCGCAGATCGATCGCCGGCACCGCGTGTTCGTACAGCGCGAGGACGGCCGCCCGGACGCCGGCCGCGTCGCCGGCAAACGTGAACACCGATCGGTTGTGCGACGCATCCGAGGAGAAGTCGAGCAGGCGGACGCCGGGCACCTGCCGGATCGCCGACGCAAGCCGCTCGACGACGTCGGCGCGCCGTCCTTCACTGACGTTGGGAATGCACTCGATGATGGGCATCAACAATCCTCAGATTCTCTGCGCAGAACTGTAGCACTGCGGCAGGCGCACCTGTATAATCGTGCCGCGTCGCCATGTCTGATCCGCTGCGCCACGAGGACGGACCTTCCGCCTCCGACACAGGCCGCGAGTCGCGGATCGAAGAGCTGTTGCTCGCCGGGCTCGACCACTACTTTGCAGGACAGTACGAACTGGCCGTCAACGTCTGGACGCGCGTGCTCTTTCTCGACCGGACGCATGCGCGGGCGCGCGCCTACATCGAACGGGCGCGCGGCGCCATTGCCGAGCGCCAGCGCGAAGGGGAAGAGCTGCTCCATACCGGCGCGGCGGCGTTCAACCGCGGCGACGCCCCCGCGGCGCGCCGTCTGCTGACGTCGGCGGTCGAGCGCGGGGCGCCGGCGGAAGAAGCGCTGGCGCTTCTCGATCGCCTGGACCGTCTCGCGCCTGCTCCCGACGCGGTCGAGCGCGCGGCTCGCGGCGCGCGCCGCTCTGGCGCGGACGCCGACGCCAGCGAGGCGCGCGCCGATCACCCGTTCCCGTCCGCGCTGATGGCATTTACGCTGACGGTCGTGCTGCTTGCCGCCGGTGCGCTGATCCTGTGGCAGTCGGGCGGGCTCGAGAGCTGGCGTCCCGCCGGCGCCGCTCACACCGCGCCGTCGACGCTCGACGTGCAGGAACCGCTGCCCGTCCCGAGCACCGGCGACGTGTGGCTCTCGCGCGCGCGCGCCCTGCACGAGCAGGGGCGACTGCGCGAGGCGCTCGCCGCGCTCGACGGCATCCGCCGCGGTGATGCGCAGCACGCCGAGGCCGATTTGCTGCGCGCGGCGATTCAGCGCGAACTGCTCGCGGCGGCGCGCGCGCGCCCCGTTCCGGCCGGTCCATCTCCGCAATGAAATGCCCCAAATGTCAGTACATCACGTTCGATAGCGGGGATCGCTGCCGCAACTGCGGCTACGAGTTCGCGCTGGCCGCGAGCGACGCCGCGCCGGATCTCCCAATCCACGACGCGAACGCGCCGATCGGTCCGCTCTCGGATTTGTCGCTCGCGGCTCCCGAGGCGCCGCGCGAGGCGAGCCCGCCGCCGGAGCCGGTGGTGCCGCCGCAGGCTCCCATTACCAGCAGCTTCGACCTGCCGCTCTTCGGCCGCGGCCGCCGCGAGGAGGCGCCGGTTGTCCCGCCGACCCGTCCGCCGCTCGCCGTGCGGCGTCCGACGCCCGCGTC
>DASSOM010000166.1:0-9833 GCA_035700625.1 Vicinamibacterales bacterium | reverse complement strand
CGCGCCGATCCACAGCGCCACGCCGCCGTCGCGAGGCGGCAGCTTCAGATCGTTGACCACGAGCGCGGGCTGACGTGCACCGTGCACGAACAGACGCGCGCGAGTCGATCAGCGGCGTCTGGAGGGACGAGGAATCCCGTGTCGGCCATTTCGAGCGGGACGAAGATGCGCGTCTTCAAGAAATCGGCGAGCGACGTTCCGGACACGCGCTCGATCACCGCACCGGCGATGTCCGCGCCGAGGCCGTACTCGAAGCGCGTCCCGGGCTCCGCCGTAAGCGGGACCGTGGCGAGCCGCGCGCTCCAGGCCTCCAGCGACAGATCGTCCTGCGTATGCACGACAAACCCGTGAAGGGGGAAAGCTATTCCGGGAGGCTGACGCCGCCGATCACGGCGCGATGAGACGCAACTTCGGGAAGTACGTCCGGAAACGGACGGGATCGCGCGTCAACAGCGTGTGCCCGGCGATCGCGGCATGCGCGCCGATATAGAGGTCCGGAAGCGGGCTCCTGCGCGCGCCTCCCCGGCGCCGATAGGCGACGAACGCCTTCGCGGCGAGAAATCCCGCTTCCCACGGAAGCGGCTCGCGTGTGAAGTACGCGGCGGGAAGCGCCTCGTCGAGCGCTTCGATCGTGTCGAAGGAGACCGACGTCTCGGCGTAGATCAGCGGATTGATCACCAGGGGCCCGCGCTCCGCCGCTTTCGCCAGCATCGACGCGGACCACTCCACCCATTCGTCGTCTTCATGGAGCACGTCCAGCAGCACGCTACTGTCGACGAGCGTCGCCATGTCAGCGCTCGCCGCGCGTCATCGCCAGGATCTCGTCCGTCGACCACCGGCGGCCGCCGCGCCCGCGCAGATGCCCGACAATCGCGGCGCCGCGCGTCGTGGCACCACGCCGCGCCTTTCGGATCCTGACAGTGTTCTCGACGATGTCGAATTCCACCTCGGCGTGCGGAAGCAGGCCGAGCTTTTCCCGGATGTGCTGCGGGATCGTGACCTGCCCCTTGCTGGTGATACGCATTCTTACTCCTACTGGTAAGAATCGTACCACCGTCCCCGTCAGGGCGTAAAGCCCTGACCCACATGGTGAGCAGCGACTGGGTCAGGGCGTTAAGCCCTGACCCGCATCCGCCTTGCTCTACACGGCGACGGCCTGATGCTGGACCTGCGCCGCCGGCGTGGCGAGGTCGAACCGATCCAGGTTCATCACCTTGGTCCACGCGGCGGCGAAGTCGCGCACGAACTTCTCCTTCGCATCGTCGCACGCGTACACCTCGGCGAGCGCGCGCAGCTCGGAGTGCGATCCGAAGATCAGATCGACGCGGCTGCCGGTCCATCGCCGCTCGCCCGTCGCTCGGCTGCGCCCCTCGAAGAGATCCGCCGCCTCGGACGTCGGACGCCACTCCGTGTCCGTGTCGAGCAGGTTCACGAAGAAGTCGTTCGTCAGTGCGCCCGGCCGCTTCGTGAAGACGCCGACGTCGGACGGACGCGCGTTCGCGCCGAGCGCGCGCAGGCCGCCCACGAGCACCGTCATCTCCGGCGCGGTCAGCGTGAGCATCTGTGCGCGCTCGACCAGCAGATGTTCGGCCGGCCGCTCGTGACCCTGTCCGAGATAGTTCCGGAAGCCGTCGAACGTCGGCTCCATCACCTCGAATGCGTCGACGTCGGTCTGCTCCTGCGACGCATCCGTGCGTCCCGGCGCGAACGGCACCTGCACCGCGACGCCGGCGTCCTTGGCCGCCTGCTCGATCGCCGCGCAGCCGCCGAGAACGATGACGTCGGCGAACGACACCTGTTTCCTCCCGCCCGACTGCGCGTCGTTGAAGGCCTTCTGGATCTTCTCGAGCGCCGGCAGCACCTTCGCGAGCTCGGGCGGATTGTTCACGTCCCAATCCTTTTGCGGCGCGAGCCGGATGCGCGCGCCGTTCGCACCGCCTCGCTTGTCGGTGCCGCGGAAGCTCGCCGCCGACGCCCAGGCCGTCGTGACGAGCTGCGAGATCGTGAGGCCCGACTGCAGAATCTGCCGCTTCAGAGCGGCGACCTCCTCCGCGCCGATCAGTTCGTGCGCGACGGGCGGGACGGGATCCTGCCAGATCTGCGGCTCCGCCGGCACGAGCGGCCCGAGATATCGCGAGATCGGCCCCATGTCGCGATGCGTCAGCTTGAACCACGCTTTCGCGAACGCGTCCGCGAACTCCTGCGGGTGCTCGTAGAACCGGCGCGAAATCTTCCCGTAGATCGGGTCCATCCGCAGCGCCAGGTCGGTCGTCAGCATGACGGGCGCATGGCGCTTCTTTGGATCGTGCGGATCCGGCACCGCGGTGGCCGCGGCCGGATCGGTCGGGACCCACTGCCACGCGCCGGCAGGACTCTTCGTGAGATCCCATTCATAGCCGAACAACGTCTCGAAGTAGCTGTTGTTCCAGGTCGTCGGCGTCGGCGTCCACGCGCCTTCGAGGCCGCTCGTGATCGTATCGCCGGCCTTGCCGCTGCCGTGTCGACTCAGCCAGCCCAGGCCCTGTGCTTCGATCGGCGCCGCCTCCGGCTCCGGGCCGACGTTCGTCGCGGGGCCCGCCCCATGGGTTTTGCCGAAGGTGTGTCCGCCCGCGATCAGCGCGACGGTCTCCTCGTCGTTCATCGCCATGCGGCGGAACGTCTCGCGGATGTCGCGCGCGGCGGCGAGCGCACTCGGCATGCCGTTGGGCCCCTCCGGATTGACGTAGATCAGCCCCATCTGGACGGCGGCGAACGGATTGGCCAGATCGCGATCGCCGCTGTACCGCGCCTCCGCCAGCCACGTGTCCTCGGTGCCCCAGTTCACCTGGGTCGGCTCCCACACGTCCTCGCGGCCGCCGCCGAAGCCGAACGTCTTGAAGCCCATCGACTCGAGCGCGCAGTTGCCGGCGAACACGAGGAGGTCGGCCCACGAGATCTTCCGCCCGTATTTCTTCTTGATCGGCCAGAGCAGCCGGCGCGCCTTGTCGAGGTTGGCGTTGTCGGGCCAGCTGTTCAGCGGCGCGAACCGCTGCTCTCCGGAGCCCGCGCCGCCCCGGCCGTCGTGGATGCGATAGGTCCCGGCGGCGTGCCACGCCATGCGGATGAACAGCGGACCGTAATGGCCGTAGTCCGCGGGCCACCAGTCCTGCGACGTGGTCATCACCTGTTCGATGTCAGTCCGCAGGGCGTCGAGGTCCAGCGTCCTGAACGCCTCCGCGTACTCGAAGTCCGCGCCCATCGGATCGCGTGCGGGCGGATTCTGGTGCAGCACCTTCAGGTTCAGCTGGTTCGGCCACCAGTCCTGGTTGGAGCGAGTCGCCTGCGTTTTGCCCGTAAAAGGGCACTTCTGTTCCTTATCCATTGCGACGTGACCTCTTCTTCGATGTGCTCGTGTTCTTCTGCTGGCGCCGCCGCGCGACGGCGGTTCGCCCCGCCGACCGGGCCTGGCAATCGGGGCAGCGGCCCCAGTACGCCACCTCGGCTTCGTCGATCTGATAGCCGCCGCGATCGCGCGGTTCCAGACAGGGGGCGGCGCCCGCCGCGCAGTCCACGTCCACGACGCGTCCGCACACGCGGCAAATCAGATGATGGTGGTTGTCGCCGACCCGGTCTTCGAATCGCGCGGGCGATCCCGCCGGCTGAATACGCCGGACCAGGCCGCCGGCGACCAGCACATCCAGCGCGTCGTACACCGACTGCAGCGAAATCGCGCCGATGTCCGCTCGCGCGAGCGCCGCCACGCGCTCGGCGGTGCCGTGCGGCTCGGCCGAGACGGCCCGCATCACGGCAAGCCGCTGCGCCGTCACGTGAATGCCGCGCTGACGAAGCAGGTCGGCCGCGCTCGTAACCACGGTCCGTCAGGATAGCTCAAAACTTTGAGCGATTCAAAGGATCCGCCGACCTCGACTGGCGTCCGCTTTGCTTATGCGCAGCGCCGGAGGAGGCTCCCCATGCCACGCCACGCCGCTGTTCTTCTGCTCGCCGCCGCGGCGCTCGCCGCCTCGTCGTGCGACGACGTCAACACCCGTCTCAGCATCAATCAGCCGACACCGATTCACACGGTGCAGACCGCCTCGTTCGTCCCCTCGACGTCGAGTGTGTTCGCGCAGCCCGTCGATCTGTTCCGGTGTCCGGCGGTCGCGCCGTTCAACATCCAGCTCAACCTCGTCGTGCACGCGGGGGACGTCAGTCTCGTCGTGACGCAGTTCCGCCTGGTCTTCACCGACACGTCCGGCTCACAGGCGCCGCAGGTCACGCTGCCCGCGCCGGTGCCGACGACCCAGTTCGGCAGCGCGCTCGTCGCCGCCCGCTCCGCGCAGACGTTCCCGCTCGCCTTCGGTTTGGGCTGCGGCACCGGCCACACGGGCACGCTCGTCATCATCGTCGACACGAAGGACGAGACCGGGCGCATGGATTCGGGGCAGATCAGCGTCGCGGTTCATTGATCGCACGCCAAGGAGCCAGGGGATCTCACGGCGGCCTCCGACCTCCTTTGATGCGCTATGCTCGATGCGCATGGCCGCGCGCGACGTCGAGACCGGGATCGATCGCCTCTACCAGCTTCCGTTGAACGAGTTCACGGCGGCACGCAACGCGCTCGCGAAAGACTCGGGCGGCGAGGCCGCGCGGATCCGCGCGCTCGAGAAGCCGTCGGTGCCGGCGTGGGCGGTGAATCAGCTGTACTGGCACGACCGCGAGACCTGGAACGCGCTGATCGCAGCCGCCGAACGGCTCCGCGACGTGCACCGCGCGCTGCTCGCGGGGCGCAAGGCGGATCTGCGCGCCGCGAGCGAGGTCCACGAGAAGGCCGTGGACGCGGCGCTGAGCGCCACCCTCGCGCTGCTCGGCAAGTCTCCGCATCCCACCACCGACGCGACGAAGCACGGGATCGCGCGGACGCTGCGGGCGCTGCCGGGGACGGAGCCGCCGGGGCGATTGACGGCGGTCGTGGAGCCGGCCGGCTTCGAGGCGCTCGCGGGACTGGCGATCGCAGGCGGCGCGAAGCGATCGCCGCAGGCGCGAACGCCGCCGCCCGTCGCGAAGCCCGCCGAAAAGACGCCGGCGTCGAAGGCCGACGCGCGCGCGCTGACGCGCGCCCGTGAAGCCGCCGCCGCGGCGGGGCGTGCGTCCCGCGAGGCCGAACAGGCGGTCAGGCGCGAAGAGTTCGAAACCGCGCGGCGGACGCGCGAAGCGGAGCGCGCCGCGGCGGACGTGGACGCCGCGCGTGAGGCGCTCGAGCAGGCGAAGGCGCGGCTCGACGAAGCGGTCGCGGCCGCTTCGACGGCCGCGAAAGAGCGCGACGCGGCGAAGAAGCGCGCGCAGGCGGCGCAACAGCGCCTCGAACACGCGCGCGAGGAACAGGACGCCGCCGCCGCGGCGCTGCGCAAACTGGAACGCTGAGGCTCGCTACGAACCGCTTCCGCACGCCGGCGCCGCCGGTGGCGTCCACGCAGGCAGCGGCTCGAGGCCGGCACGCGCAAGCGCGGCATCCATTTTCTTGATGTCCGCGCCCTGAAGCGTCCGCAATCGTCCGATCGCCCCATCGATCGACGCGCACGGGCGATCGACCCCTTCCGTCACGCTCGCCGTCGGCGCGAAGTCGGCGACGAGCAGATCGTTCAGCCGGCGGCCGAGGTCGCGATGCGCGGCGCCGAACCCGTCCGCTCCCCGCTCGAGGTCGTCGAGTGCGTTGCCGATCGGGCGCGCGGCGGCCGCAATCGCGCGGTCTTTCCCCTGCGCCGCCTTCACGCGTGCCGCGAGCGCCTCGCGCACCTGATTGATGTAGGTCACCGCGTCGTACGTTGCCGTCACACCTGCGACGGCACGCTGCTGCAGCCGGAACTGCGCCGCGAGCCCTTCGGCTGGGACAGTGATGCGCGGGTCGGCGACGACGGTCACCGGCTGCGTGAGACGCTGCCCGTTCACCTCGAGCGTCGCGGTATACGTGCCGGGCAGCACCATGGGTCCAACCAGCGTCGATCGCGGCGTGTGTCCCGGAATCGCGTGCCAGCTGAGCGTGTACTCGCGGTAGTCGAGCGGCGTGCCGCGATATCCATAATTGAGCGCGGGCGGATCCGCATACCGCAGATCCCACGCGACGCGGTGCATCCCTGCCGTGGTCGGCAGCACCATCGGCGGCGCCAACCAATACTCGGGCACGTTCGCCATGGTCGTGTCTGGCGGCGACGCGACGCTGGAATACGTGCGGATCACGCCTCCGCTCGGGTCGCTGATCGTCAGCGTCACGCGGCCCGTTGCGGGCGCGGCGAGGTAGTAGTCGAGAATGGCCCCTTCGGGCGGGTTCTCCCCCACCACCATTTCCGGCGGCATCGGTGTGTCCTGCGTGTTGTCCCAGCGCGCGCGCGACGCCGGCGCCGGCTTGAAGAAGAACGCGGGCGCGTGCGCCGCGAGCGCCGCGCGTGCCTGCCGCAGCGGCGTCACGTCGTCGAGAATGTAGAAGCCGCGGCCGTACGTCGAGACGATGACGTCGCTGTCGTGCACGGTCAGATCGCTGACGACCGTCGTCGGCAGATCGAGCTGCAGCGACTGCCAGCGATCGCCGCGATCGAACGACACCCAGACGCCGGTGACCGTTCCCGCGTACACAATGTCCGGCACTGCGGGATCCTCGCGGACGACGCGGACGACGGCGCCGTCGGCGAGGCCGCTCGAAATCTCGCGCCAGGTCCGCCCATAGTCCGTTGTTCGATAGATGTGCGGGTGCTCATCACGCGACAGCAGCGCGACGTACGCGGTGCCGGCGTCGGCGTGCGACGGGTCGATCACGTTGATGCTGCCCGCCGGCAGATCCGGCGGCGTCACGTCCGTCCACGATTTTCCGGCGTCGCGGGTGACGTGAATCAGCCCGGTGCTCGCGCCAACCCAGACCACGTCGCCCGATACCGGCGACGGCGCCAACGCGGTAATCGATCCGCCCGGCGCCGGGGCGCCCACGCCAGTCGGCGCGTCGGCGGGCACGGGCGCGCCCGGAATGGCAGCGAGATCACCGCTGATTCGCCGCCACGTCAGTCCGCGATCGTCCGACGCGAGCACGTGCTGCGCGCCCATGTAGAGCGTCCGGTGATCGCCCGGCGCGAACGCAAGCGGCGGCGCGCCGTCGAAGCGATCGTCCGGCGTCGGCTGGTAGAGGACGACCACCTGGTTCGTGCGGCGATCGAACCGGCGCAGCACGTGATACCAGCCCTGCGTGTACATGTAGCGCGAGTCGAGCGGATCGGCGATGAGGAATCCGTTCTCGAATCCGCCGGGCGAATACCAATCGTTCGGACGGATCTCGCCGTAGTCGCTGCGGCTCCGGACGCACGCCGTGCCCGAGTCCTGCTGCGGACCGCAGACGTGATACGGAAAGTCGAAGTCGGTGGACACGCGATAGAACTGCCCGTTCACGAGGCCGTAGTACGGCGTCCACGATCGGCCCGCATCCATGGAGATGGCGACCCCCTGATCGACGCCGGCGATGAGCCGCTTCGAGTTGGTGGGATCGATCCAGAGGAAGCGCGGGTCGGCGCCGCTCGGCGCGCCCCAGAACGCGGCGACGTGACGTCCGCCGTCCGTCGAACGATAGATCGCCGTCCCCATGAGATACACGGTGTCGGGATTCTGCGGGTCCGCGTAGATCTTCCCCCCGGCGCTCGCGAGCTGACGCGCGGCCGCCGTCCACGTCCGTCCACCGTCGTCCGAGACGTACAGCGCACGATTGCGTCCGCGTCCCGCGCCAACGGACGCGACCGCGTACAGCCGACGGCCGTGCGTACCAGAAGCAACCGTGAGCGCGGAGATGCGCGCGTCCTCCGGCAACCCCTCGATGCCGATCGCCTGCCACGTGACGCCGCCGTCGCTCGAGCGGAAGGCGCCCGTGCCGGACGCCTCGTCGTCGCGGCCCGCATCGAGCAGCGCGTACACCATCTGCGGATCCGCGTAATCCATGTAGACGTCGATTGCCGGCGCCGCGGCGTTCGCCGACGGAAGGACGCGCGTCCACGTGCGTCCGCCATCCGCGGTTCGATAAAGGCCTTCCTGCGCATCCGGCGCCGGCGCGGGGGGCGCCTGTCCGCGTCCGCGCGACCGCGGCCCGAACGCGGCGACGAGCACGACGTCGGCGTTGCGCGGATCGACGACGAGCCCGCCGATGTACTGAGAGTGCGGAAGGCCCACGTTCGTCCACGTGCGCCCCGCGTCGGTCGACTTGTAGACACCCTTCCCCGCGGTGAACGACCATCCGGATCGATCGCCCGTTCCGACGTAGACGACGTCGTGGTTGGACGGGGCGACGGCGACCGCGCCGACCGATGCCACATGCACGGCGTCGAACACGGGCGTCCAGGTGTTGCCGCCGTTGACCGTCTTCCACACGCCGCCTTCCGGCAGTCCGATGTAGTACGTCGCCGCGTCGCCGGGGATGCCTGCCGGAGCGGCGACGTAGCCGGAGCGCGGCGGCCCGATCGAACGCCAGTGCAGGTCGGCGAAGACGGCGGGATCGACGGATTGCGCCCGCGCAAGCGCGGGCGCGACAGCGACGAGGACGGCAATCAGGAGTGGGCGCATGATGTTCTGGACCGAAGCCGGGCCGATGATACATCGACGCGGCCCGCGAGCGCTGTGCAGACCGCCCGCGGACTCACGCCGGGATCGCCAGCCGTTTCTCGTATCGCCACATCTCCAGCCGCAACGAACCCTCGGGTGTCTCGACCGCGCTGGCGACGATGCCCGCGCGCGTCCAGCCGCATTTCTCGTAGAAGCGCGCCGCGCGCGTGTTGCCGATCGCGCAGGCGAGCCAGGCGGTGGCGACGCCGGCGGCCGCGAGGCGTTCCTCGGCGTCCGCGATCAGCGCCTGGGCGACGCCGGTGCCGCGCGACGACGCGGTGACGAACAGTTGATCGAGCTCCGCGCCCTTCAGCATGTAGAACCCGACCGGCGCGCCGGGCGGCCCCGCGACGCGAATTGTCCCGAGATTCCCGAGCAGGCGTTCCCTGAAGCGCTCCCGCGTGCGCATGCGGACGATCGCGGCGGGCACGATCCGCGCGTGCGCGTCGCGCCAGGCGTCATGCCACACGCGCGCGAGCGCGTCGATTTCGCCAGGGTCGAGCGGCCGGATGCCCATGATCCAGGTTCAGAGCGCCGCGGAGATCCGCTCGAGGATGGCGGCCGCGCGCGCAAGCACGTCGAGGTCGCTCGCGGGCAGCGGCTCGAGCGCGGATGCGAACCGCTCGACACGCCGGCGCCGCCCTTCCTGCAGCAGCTTCGTTCCGCGCGGCGTCGCTTCGAGCCGGATCGCGCGCGCATCCTCATCGTCCACGCGGCGCCGCACGAGGCCCGCCGACTCCAGGCCGGCCACGATCTTCGTCATCGTCGGCGGCTTGACCTGCTCGATGCGCGCCAGGTCCGTGAGCCGCATGGGGCCGGCGAACACGAGCACCGACAGCGCGGACAGCCGGGCCGGTCCGACGCCGGTACGCTCGTCCTCTTTTCTGACGCCCCGCAGCAGATGAATGGCCGCCGAGTGCAAGGCGTCCGCGACGGCGGTCCGTTGACGCCTGCTTGTGCCCGACCCCATGGCGGTAGTATAAAGTATTTAGCCTTGGCTAACTAACTGAGGAGGACGCCATGATCGCCGCCGAACTCTCGCGTATCCACCAGATCTCGATGCGGGCCCTCGACGTGGCGCGCGCCGCGCGCTTCTACCGTGATGCGCTCGGCCTGCCGTTCCTCTTCGAGGCGCCGCCGAAGATGGCGTTCTTCGACTGCGGCGGGGTACGCCTCATGCTCGCGGCGCCCGAGCCGGGCTTCGATCATCCCGGCTCGGTCGTGTACTT
>DASSOM010000165.1:0-35774 GCA_035700625.1 Vicinamibacterales bacterium | reverse complement strand
GTCCCCGGCACGTACGAAGTCGCGGCCGAGCTGCAGGGCTTCAAGAAGTTCACGCGGCGCGACCTCCAGCTCGAGGTCGGCAAGACCGCGTCGATCGACATCCCCCTCCAGGTCGGCTCGCTCGAGGAGACGATCACGGTCACCGCCGAATCACCGCTCGTCGACGTCACGTCGAAGGAGATTGGCGGCAACATCACCAGCGATACGCTGACGCAGCTGCCGAGCGTCAACGGCAACTTCATCGGCTTCGTGGGCCTGCTGCCCGGCATCGTCCCGTCGGTGAGCACGGAATCCTTCGGCAGCGACTCGATCAGCGTCAACGGCCAGGACCCGCGCAACAACAACTACACGGTCGACGGCGGGAACAACAACGATGATGTGATCGGGCAGCGCGCCGGCATGCAGGCGCGCACGCCGATCGAAGCGATCCAGGAGTTCCAGGTCATCACGAACCAGTTCGACGCCGAGTTCGGGCGGACCTCCGGCGCGGTCGTCAACGCGGTGACCAAGCAGGGCACGAACCGGATCCGCGGCAGCGCATTCGGGTTCTTCCAGGACGCCAACCTCACGACGAAGGACTTCTTCGCCAAGCAGAACGACGACCCCAAGGTCGATACCAGCTATCAGCGCTGGGGAGGCACGATCGGCGGCCCGATCATCCCCGACAAGATGCACTACTTCGCCAGCCTCGAGCGCTTCGCGATCGACCGTCCCAACTCGATCGTGATTCCGGCGCGACCCGATCTCAACGATCAGCAGACGACGAAGGATCGCGTGTGGAACACGATCATCCGCGGCGATCACCAGATCAACCGGAACCACACGTACAGCATCCGCTGGCTGCGCGAGACGTCGCCGCAGGTGAACCAGATCATCCGGACGCAGACGCAGGCGTTCACCGCGCGCGCGGCACGCGAGGAGTCGGACGTCGACCAGACGCTGGCGACGAACATCAATTCGGTGCTGTCGAACACGAAGGTGAACACCCTGCGGCTGACGTGGACGCGCGAGAACGTCGCGTTCGCCAACAACTGCTTCAACACGAACGGCCGCGACCTCTCCAAGTGCGAACCGACGCTGTCGTTCCAGGACTTCGTCGATCAACAGGACAACACGGGCCAGTCCCGCATCAACGACGCGCTGCAGCTCGATGAGACCATCGCGTGGTTCCTGCCGAACCATCACGGCGACCACGACATCAAGTTCGGCGCGCAGTACGAGTATTCCGGCGCGTCGAACGAGAACCAGGGCAACATGAACGGGACGTTCTCGTTCGGCCGCAGCAATGCGCCGTTCGACCCGAACGATCCCCGGACGTATCCGGACCGCTTCTCGATCCGCGTCGGCGGGCCGAGCATTTTCTATGAGAAGGCGCACTACATCTCCTCGTTCGTGCAGGACAAGTGGCGCCCGAACCGCAAGCTGACGGTAAGCCTGGGGCTGCGCTACGACCTCGAGATCATCCCGATTCCCGAGACGGACGACCCGCTCGTCGACAGCTATCCGACCGACAAGAACAACTTCC
Organism: Vicinamibacterales bacterium; assembly: GCA_035700625.1. Classification (GTDB taxonomy): domain Bacteria; phylum Acidobacteriota; class Vicinamibacteria; order Vicinamibacterales; family 2-12-FULL-66-21; genus DASSOM01. Next base: position 34,249 of record DASSOM010000165.1, on the reverse strand, counting down.
AGCCGCGCGTGGGTGTGACCTACGACCTCGCCGGCGACGGCAAGAGCATCGTCCGCGGCGGGTACGGCCGCTTCTACGACAAGACGCACTTCGAACTGATCGGCGGCCTCTACACCGGCACGCCGTTCACCAATTCGTTCAACACGAACTTCCCGCTGAGCGCGCCCGATCCGGGACCGCGCAACGGGCAGTTCCCGACCGATCCGACGCTCGTCAACGGACCGGTCATCGATCACGCGCTCATCGAGTCGCTGTTCCCCGGCGGTCAGCTGCTCCGCAACACCGGCGCGAGCTGGGACAATCCGGATCGCACCGTGCCGTACACCGACCAGGTGACCGTCGGCTACGAGCGCGAGGTGGCCGCCAATCTCGCGGTGAGCGCCGACTACGTCCACGCGTTCAGCCGCGACCTGCTGATGTCGAAGGATCTGAACCCCGGGCTCCGCGCGACGACGGCGGTGACGTCGCCGGTGGTGCGGCAGGGGAGCGACGAGCTCGACGCGGCGATGGTGGAGCTCGAGGCGAAGTATCCGGGCTTCGCGCCGTTCACGACGGGTGTGTCGCAGCCGCAGAACGTGGGCAAGCTCGATTACGACGCGCTGATGGTGAGCGTCAACAAGCGCTTCAGCCAGAACTACAGCGCCCGCGTCTCGTACACGCTGGCCTACTCGCGCGGCAACACGCCCGGCGCGGGCGTGCCGACGAGCGGATTCCAGGTGCTGGATGACATGAATCTGGATCTGAACGAGGGACCGGGCGCCAACGACATCCGCCACAACCTCGTCATCAGCGGCCAGGCCCTGATCCCGCACACGGGGGGCCTGAACGTGAGCTGGGTGGCGCGTGCGCTGAGCGGCACCCCGTTCTCGTTGACGAACGCCAACATCGACCCGGATCGGAACGGCACGCAGGCCGAGCCGCTCGCGGCCGGCGACTACTCGGGCACCGGCCCGAACGCCTACACGGTGAACGGGTACAAGAGCGAGCGGAACGGCGCGTACGGGCCGGGATTCTTCAGCCTCGACGCGCGGCTCGGATATCGGATTGGGCTCACGGCGAACCGCCGGGTGGAGGTGTTCGCGGACATCTTCAATCTGACGAACCGGACCAACTTCGCCAATCCGAGCGGCAACCAGGCGTCGCCGCAGTTCCTGCTGCTCACCGACTACAGCACCAGTTACACCCCGCGGAAGCTGCAGATCGGGGCGCGGCTGGAGTTCTGAGACAGATGCCGGATATTGGATGTCGGAGGTGACGGGTCGGGAGCCTGCCTCGCCGTAGCCGCGTCACGCGCAGCGCGAAGGTGGGAATTCGGAAAACAGAAGGCCGACATCCGGAAATCGGGATTTGAGAGGGGCGCTCCCGCGTGGGGCGCCCCTTTTTTGCCTTGTAAGTCGTGGGATCCACTTTGTATACTCCGTGGCACCATAACTGAATACCCGTAAGGAGTGTCGTCGTGACGGGAACAGCCAGACGGCCGCGCCGGCCGCGCGCGAGCCACGTCGAACGGGCGTACACCAGTCTGAAAGCAGGCATTGTCGATGGGCGGTACACGCCGGGCACGCCGTTGTCGGAACCGGCGTTAGCCGCGGAGCACGGCATGAGCCGGACGCCGATTCGCGAGGGGCTCGCGCGCTTGTGGCAGGAGGGTTACCTTGAACGGATCGTCGGGCACGGGTACTTCGTCGCGCGCGTGTCGCTCCAGTGCGTACACGACACGTTCGAAGTGCGGCGCCTGCTCGAAGCGGCGGCGGCGGCGCGGGCGGCCGAAGTGGCGACCGACGCGGACGTCGCGCACATCCAGGCGCTGTCGCGGATGCCGGCGGGCGGGCCGCACGAGCAGGCGCAGGCGGCCAACGTCCGCTTTCACCTGGCGATCGCGGCGTGCGCGCGCAACCGGCTCGCGGCGGAGTTGATCGAGCGCTGTCTCGTGCAGGTCGATCGGTTCCTCGCGCTCGGCGTCGACTTCGGTCCGTTCGAGGCACAGGCGGAGGACGCGCACGTGGCGATCGCCGCGGCGATCGCGCGGCGCGATCCGGCGGCGGCGCGGGACGCAATGGAGGACCACCTCGATTGCGGCAGCCGCCTGATGAAGGATGCCCTCATGGCCGGTCCGCTGGCGCCGGCCGTGGTCAGCGTGCGATAGGCCGACCCCCCGGGACGACAAGGCGCACATTCGGTTTGCCATCGGAGGAGTGAGCGTATGACGCGAGTGATGTCATGGATTGCAGTGGCGCTGCTGCTGGCGGTTCCCGCGGTCGCGCAACAGGGCACGACCGAGCTGAGAGGTCGTGTGGTCGATTCCCAGGGAGGCGTCCTGCCGGGCGTCACGGTGACGGTACGGAATCAGGCGACGGGGATGTACCGCGAAACGGTGTCGGGCGCCGACGGTACCTTCATCGCCTCCGCCCTGATTCCGGGCACGTACGAGGTCATTGCGGAGCTGCAGGGCTTCAAGCGGTTCAACCGCCGCGATCTGCGGCTGGAAGTCGGCCGGACGGCGACGATTGACGTGGTGCTGGAGGTCGGGGCGCTGGCCGAAACGGTGAACGTCACCGCTGAATCGCCGCTCGTCGACGTCACCTCGAAGGAAATCGGCGGCAACATCGATTCGCGCGAGCTGGTCGAGCTGCCGACGATCAACGGCAATTTCGTCGGTTTCGTGGGCCTCCTGCCCGGCATCGTCCCGACGATCAGCACCGAATCGTTCGGCGGCGACTCGGTGACGGTCAACGGCCAGGATCCGCGCAACAACAACTACATGCTCGACGGCGGCAACAACAACGACGACGTGATCGGCCAGCGCGCCGGCACCCAGGCGCGGACCCCCATCGAGTCGATTCAGGAATTCCAGGTCATCACGAACCAGTTCGACGCGGAGTACGGCCGCACCGCCGGGGCGGTCATCAACGCGGTCACGAAGCAGGGAACGAACCAGTTCCGCGGCAGCGCGTTCCTCAACGCGCAGGACGCGTCGCTCACCGCGCCCGACTTCTTCTCGGAGCGCAACGATCTGCCGAAGCCCGACACGAGCTACCGGCGCTGGGGCGGGACGATCGGCGGCCCGATCGTCAAGGACAAGATGCACTTCTTCTTCAGCCTCGAGCGCTTCAACATCGACGAGGGCATCACCGTGAACATCCCGGCGCGCCCCGATCTCGATGCGACGACGACGGAGCAGACGCGGGTGTGGAACACGGTCATTCGCGGCGACCACCAGATCAACGCCAACAACACCTACGGGATCCGCTGGCTGCGCGAGAGTTCGCCGCAGAAGAACCAGGTGATCGGCTCCGTCACGCTCGACGCCGCGCGCGAGGAAAGCGACGTCGACCAGACGGTGGTGAGCACGTTGAACTCCGTCCTGAGCAACACGCGGGTGAACACGCTGCGGATGGCGTGGACGCGCGAGAACGTCGCGTTCGCCAACCCGTGCTTCAACGGGAACGGACGGGATCAGGCGGCGTGCGAGCCCTCGCTGGCGTTCCAGACCTTCTCGACGCAGCAGAGCAGCGTCGCGCAGTCGCGCATCAACGACGGCATCCAGGTGCAGGACACGCTGTCGTGGTTCCTTCCCGGCCGCCACGGCGATCACGACGTGAAGTTCGGCGTGACCTACGAGTACATCGGCGCGCGCAGTGAAGCGCAGGACAACCTGAACGGCACCTTCTCGTTCGGCCGCAGCAACGGGCCGTTCAACGCGGCCGATCCCCGGACCTATCCGGATCGGCTCTCCATCCGCGTCGGCGGACCGAACCGGTCGTTCGAAAAGACCTCTTATCTTGCCGGGTTCGCGCAGGACAAGTGGCGGTTCAACAATCGGCTGACGGTCAGCCTCGGCCTGCGGTACGACCTCGAAGTGATTCCGGTGCCGGAGGAGGACAATCCGCTGGTCGAACCCGGAGAGTATCCGGTGGACAAGAACAACTTCGCGCCGCGCATCGGCTTCTCCTACGACCTCAACGGCAACGGCGACAGCGTCGTCCGCGGCGGATACGGGCGGTTCTTCGACAAGACGCACTTCGAGCTGATTGGCGGCTTCTTCACCGATACCGTCTTCACCAATTCGTTCACGATGAACTTCCCGCTCGACAACTTCGATCCGGGTCCGCGCAACGGGCAGTTTCCGACCGACCCGCTCCTCGTGAATGGACCGGTTCTGAACCGCGACCTGGTCGATTCGCTCTTCACGCCCGGCACCCGGCTGCGCAACACCGGTCCGACGTGGGACAGCGCGGATCGGGTGAACCCGTACACCGATCAGTTCAGCATCGGGTATCAGCGCGAGGTGTTCGCGAATTCCTCGATCAGTGCCGACTACGTGCACGCGCGCAGCCGCGACCTGCTGATGTTCCTGCAGCTGAACCCGACGCTGCGCGCCACCAGCAACGTCGACGACCCGAACATCCGGCAGAGCAGCGCGACGCTCGATGCGGCGACGGCTGCGCTCCGGCAGAAGTACCCGGGGCTGACGCCGTTCACGGGGGCGGTGAACACGCCCGTGAACACCGGCGAGACCAACTATGACGCGCTGATGGTCCAGTTCGACAAGCGCTTCAGCCAGGGCTACAGCGCGAAGGTGTCGTACACGCTGGCGCACTCGCGCGGCAACACGTCCGGCAGCGGCGCGCCCACGAGCGGCTTCCAGGTGCTCGACGACATGCACCTCGAGCTGAACGAAGGGCCGACGAACTTCGATCGCCGGCACAACCTGGTCATCAGCGGCACGGCACTCGTGCCGCACACCGGCGGCCTGAATTTCAGCTGGGTGGCGCGCGCCCTCAGCGGCACGCCGTTCAGCCTCGTCAACGGCGACATCGATCCCGATCGCAACGGCAGCATTTCCGAGCCGCTGCCGGCGGGCGACTACTCGGGCACCGGAGAGGACGCGTACAGCGTCAACGGGGCCAAGAACGAGCGCAACGGGGCGTACGGGCCGGGCTTCTTCCAGCTCGACATGCGCTTCGGCTACCGGTTCGCGCTCGGCGCCAACCGGCACCTCAACGCGTTCGTCGACCTGTTCAACCTGACGAACCGCACCAACTTCGGCAACCCGAGCGGGAATCTCGCGTCGCCGAACTTCCTGATCCTGACCGACTACGACACGAGCTACACGCCGCGCAAGCTGCAGATCGGCGCACGGTTCGAATTTTAGTCCGGGGGGCTTCGCCCCGCCGGACCCCATCGCCGTCGCTCGCGGGGACCCCGTGGCCCCGCTCCGCTCCGGCGGGCGCGCCAGGTGGCGCGCTTCTCGGCGTCGACCAATCGGCGGGTGCCGGCCATCGTGCCGGCACCCGTTTTCTGCGTACGGGCCGGATATTTAAACCGCCTCCCACCTGGGCCCCCCTTGACATCGGCAGGAATCCCGGCTGTATACTCGGCACGTCTATTACTTAGTACCCAGTATGGTGTATAGATGAGCCGGGGCGGCGGGCGGCGCGCCTCCCATATCGAGCGGGCGTACAGCAGTCTCAAGGCGGGCATCGTCGACGGGCGGTACAAGCCCGGCACGCCGCTCTCCGAGCCGCTCCTGGCAGGAGAGCTGGGCATGAGCCGCACGCCCATCCGCGAGGGCCTCGCCCGGTTGTGGCAGGAAGGGTATCTCGAGCGCATCGTCGGCCGTGGCTTCTTCGTCGCGCGCGTCTCGCTCCAGTCCGTACACGACACGTTCGACGTGCGCCGGCTGCTGGAGGGCGCGGCGGCCGAGCGCGCGGCGGAGCTCGCCAACGACCAGGAACTCGCGAACATCGTGGCGCTGGCGGAGATGCCGGCCCATGGGACGCACCTGCGGGCGCAGACCGCCAACGTCCGCTTTCACCTGGCCATCGCCGCCTCGGCCCGCAACCGGCTCGCCATGGACCTGATCGAACGCTGTCTCGTGCAAATCGACCGCTTCGTGGCGCTGGGCGTCGATTTCCACCCGCTCGAGGATCAGGCCGGTGAGGCCCACAGCGTCATCGCCGCGGCGATCGCCAGGCGCGATGCCAAGGCGGCGCGCACGGAGATGGAGCGGCATCTCGACTGCGGCAGCCGGCTGATGAAGCACGCCCTGATGGAAGGGCAGCTCATGGCGGTCGCGGTGCGGTAGTTCTTCCGGCATTCCCCTTTTCGAGGAGCCTGTATGACCCGAGTGATGTCATGGATTGGAGTGGTGCTGCTGCTCGCCCTTCCCGCGAACGCGCAGCAGGGCACGACCGAGCTGCGGGGACGCGTCGTCGACTCCCAGGGAGGCGTGCTGCCCGGGGTAACGGTGACCGTCCGGAATCAGGCGACCGGCATGTTCCGCGAAACGGTCAGCAACGCCGACGGCACGTACTTCGTCGGCGCCATCGTCCCTGGCATGTATGAAATCTCGGCCGAGCTGCAGGGCTTCAAGAAGTACACACGGCCCGACGTGCGGCTCGAGATCGGCAAGACCGCCAGCGTCGAGATCACGCTCAGCGTCGGCTCGCTGGAAGAGACGGTCAACGTCACCGCGGAGACCCCGCTGGTGGACGTCACCTCGAAGGAGGTCGGCGGCAACATCGAAAGCCGCGATCTCGTCGAGCTGCCGTCGGTCAACCGCAACTTCGTCGGCTTCATCGGCCTGCTTCCGGGCATCGTGCCGAACATCAGCACGGAATCGTTCGGCTCCGACTCCGTCAACGTCAACGGCGGCGACGACCGGTACAACAACTATCTGCTCGACGGCGCCGCGAACAACGACGACGTGATCGGGCAGCGCGCGGGGATGCAGGCGCGGACACCGATCGAATCGGTCCAGGAATTCCAGGTCCTCACCGGCCAGTTCGACGCGGAGTTCGGCCGCACGACCGGCGCCGTCGTCAATGCGGTGACGAAGCAGGGGACGAACCAGTTCCGGGGCAGCGCGTTCGGCTTCTTCCAGGATGCGTCGCTGACGGCGCCCGATTACTTCGTGAAGAAGCTCGATCTCGAGAAGCCGGATACGAAACAGCAGCAGTTCGGCGGCACGCTGGGGGGACCGATCGTGCGCGACAAGGCGCACTTCTTCTTCAGCCTCGAACGCGTGCGCATCGACGACGGCGTGACGGTCAACGTCCCGTCGCATCCGGAGTTCAACGACACGACCGCCGAGAAGACGCGCGTGTGGAACACCGTGCTCCGCGTGGATCATCAGCTGAGCGCGAACAACACATGGGGCGTCCGATGGCTCCGGGAGTCGTCCCCTCAGCTCAATCAGGTGATCGGGGACGTGACGCTCGATGCCTCCCGCGAAGAGTTCGACGTCGACCAGACGGTCGTCGGGACGATGAACTCGGTGCTCGCCTCGAACAAGGTGAACACGCTGCGGATCGGGTTTACGCGCGAGGACGTGGCGTTCGCCAACCCGTGCTTCAACAACAACGGCCACGATCAGGCGGCGTGCGAGCCGACGCTCGCGTACCAGAACTTCACGACCCAGCAGAATGCGACCGCCCAGTCGCGCGTGAACAACGCGTACCAGCTCGAAGACACGTTCGGCTGGTTCATTCCGGGCGCACACGGTGATCACGACATCAAATTCGGGATCCAGTACGAGTACGTCACGCAGGATTTCAGCAACCAGGGCAGCGGCAACGGCGTGTTCTCGTTCGCAACCGACCGGCTGTTCGATCCGAACGATCCGTCGACCTATCCGGAGCGGTTCTCGATCCGCGTGCCCGGTCCGCAGCGCTATTTCCAGAAGGGCCACTACATTTCGGGGTTCGGCCAGGACAAGTGGCGGATGAACTCGAAGCTGACGCTGAGCCTCGGCCTGCGCTACGACCTCGACATCCTGCCGATTTCCGAAGCGGATAACCCGTTCTACACGTTCGGCGAGGGGGAATATCCGATCGACGGCAACAACCTCGCGCCGCGCGTCGGCTTTGCGTACGACCTCGACGGCGGCCGGACGGTGCTGCACGGCGGGTACGGACTCTTCTACAACTCGACCCGGGTGGGCCAGATTTCGGGCATCATCAGCGACGGCCAGTTCGCCGACTCGTTCACCGTCAACCTGCCGGTCAACGGCGTTGACCCGGGACCCGAGAACGGCCAGTTCCCGACGAGCCCGTTCCTGGCCAACGGCCCGGTGGTGAACCGCGAGCTGCTCGCCCAGATGTTCCCGCCGGGATCGCGGATCCCGAACGGCGGATCGTTCAGCGTCGACAATCCCGATCGGGCGACGCAGTACGCCCATGAGGGGTCGGTAGGCGTCGAGCGGCAGCTCGCGCCGAACATGTCGGCGACCGCCGAGTACATCCACGTCGCGACGCGCGGCGTGCTGATGAACAAGGATTTGAACCCCGGCCTGCGCACCACCACCAGCCGCACCAGCCCCGTGGTCCGGATCCATCCGGAGTTCCCCTCCGCCGTCTCGACCCAGGTGAACCTGGGTGAAACGGACTACGACGCGCTGCAGCTCGGCCTCGAGCGCCGGTTCTCGGGCTTCTGGAGCGCGCGCGTGTCCTACACGCTGTCGAGCGGCCGCGGCAACTTCGGCGGCCTCGGCACGCCGTCCAACGCCTATCAGCTGCTCGACGACATGCGTCTGGATCTCGCGGAGGGGCCGATCGACACCGACCGCCGGCACAACCTGGTGTTCAGCGGCAGCGCGCTGGTGCCGCGCACGGGCGGTCTGAACGTGAGCTGGATCGCGCGCGCCATGAGCGGCACGCCGTTCACGCTGACCGACTCCACGACCGACGCGGACCGGAACGGCAGCTTCCAGGAGCCGCTGCCTTCCGGATCGTACAGCGGGGAGGGGCCGGATGCGATCAGCGTCGACTTCGACAGCAAGCGGAACGGCGCCCGCGGTCCGGGCTTCTTCCAGCTCGATCTGCGCCTGGGTTACCGGCTGAACCTCGGCGGCGAACGCACGGTGGATCTCTTCGGCGAGATTTTCAACGTCACCAACCGCGCGAACTTCGCCAACCCGAGCGGCAATCGCCGCTCCGACGAGTTCCTCGTGCTCACCGACCTGCGCACCGGCGGCATTCCGCGCACCGGCCAGTTCGGCGTGCGGTTCGCGTTCTGACGAAGATAGGAGTTAGGAGTTAGGAGTTAGAAGGAGTTAGGAGTTAGGAGGGCGGGCCGTCGGGCCCGCCCTCAAGCCGCCCTCCTGTTATTCTTGGGGAATGGCCTCTCCGGTCGGCCGCCTTCTTCCCTACGTCCTTCGCTACCGCCGCGCGTTCGGCATCGGCCTCGTCTGCGTCCTCCTGACCACCGCCAGCCAGCTGGCCGGGCCGTGGGTGCTCAAGTACGCCATCGACGACCTCACGGCCGGGGTCACGCGCGAAAAACTCGCCCTGTATGCGGCGCTGCTGCTCGGGATCGCGCTCGTGCGCGGGATCTTCCTCTTCCTGATGCGCCGGATCATCATCGGCGCCTCGCGCGACATCGAGTACGACATGCGCAACGATTTCTTCGCGCAGCTCGAGCGACTGCCACTGGGCTACTACCAGGCGCATCGGACGGGCGATCTGATGTCGCGGGCCACGAACGACCTCAACGCCGTCCGGATGATGATCGGCCCGGCCGTCATGTATTCGTCGAGCACGATCCTGGTGTTTGCGGTCGCGACGGTCCTGATGCTGTCGATCGATGTCCGCCTGACGGTGATTGCGCTGCTGGCCCTGCCGTTCGTGTCGCTCGCGGTCCGGTATTTCGGGCGCGCCATCCACAACCGGTTCGAGGCCATCCAGGCGCAGCTCTCCGATGTATCCGCCGTGGTCCAGGAAGCGCTCGCGGGCGTCCGCGTCGTCCGGGCCTACACGCAGGAGGCGCACGAGATCCGGCGATTCGACACGGCCAACCGGGAGTACGTCGAGCGCAACCGCGTGCTGATCCGGCTTCAGGGGATGTTCTATCCGAGCCTGACGTTCTTCCTCGGGCTCGCGTCGCTGCTGGTGCTGTGGCTGGGCAGCCGTGAAGTGATCCGGGGGCGCATCAGCCTCGGCGACTTCGTCGCGTTCAATGCCTACCTCGTGATGCTCAGCTGGCCGATGATTGCGTTCGGCTGGGTGACGAACATGCTGCAGCGCGGCCTGGCGTCCTGGGGACGCATGCTCGAGGTGCTCGATCGGGAGCCGGCGATCCGCGATGCGCACGTCACCGACGCGGGCCGCGCCGCCTCGATGCGTGGGCCGATCGAATTCCGCAACCTCACCTTTACGTATCCCGGCACCGATCGGCCGGTGCTCGAGAACATTTCGCTGCGCATCGAGCCGGGGCAGACGGTCGCCTTCGTCGGCGCCACCGGCTCGGGGAAGTCGACGCTCATCAGCCTTCTGCCGCGCCTGCACGAGCCGCCGCCCGGCGCCCTGTGCATCGATTCCGTCGACGTGCGCGAGATCCCGCTCGAGCGGCTGCGCGCCGGCATTGGATTCGTGCCGCAGGAGCCGTTCCTCTTCTCTGACACAATCGGCGGCAACGTCGCCTATGGCTCAGCGCCGGGCATCGACGCCGCTGCGCTCGAGGAATCGGTGCGCCTGGCTGCCGGCGTCGCGCGGCTCGACAAGGACGTGGAGGACTTTCCGAATCGCTACGACACCGTGGTCGGTGAGCGCGGGATCACGCTCTCTGGCGGGCAGAAGCAGCGCACGGCGCTCGCACGCGCGGTGCTCGTGGATCCCGCCATTCTGATCCTGGACGATGCCCTGTCGGCAGTGGACACGTACACGGAGGAGGAAATCCTGTCGCGGCTGCGCGGCGTCATGCGCGAGCGCACGTCGATTCTCGTGTCGCACCGCATCTCGACCGTCCGCGACGCCGATCGCATCTTCGTGCTGGACGCCGGACGCATTGCCGAAGAGGGAGACCATGCGGAGCTCGTCGCGCGGAACGGCCTCTACGCGGCGTTGTATCGGAAACAACTGCTGGAGGAAGAGCTGCAGGCGTCCTAGACAGCTACCAGCCACCAGCCGCCAGCTTCCAGCTTGAGAGGAAGCCTGGCTTCCTTACAGGGCTGGAGGCTCGAAGCTGGAGGCTGAAAGCTGACTTGTGACTGAAGACGAAGTCCTCGGAAAGGCGTACGACGCGCGGCTGATGCGGCGGCTGGTGGGGTATCTGCGCCCGTACCGGCTTGCGGCGACGCTCGCGCTGGGGGCGATCGTGTTCGCCTCGGTGCTGCAGCTCGCGCAGCCGTACCTGATGAAGATCGCCATCGACCGCTACATCGCGACGGGCGATCTGGCGGGCGTCAATCTCATCGCCCTGGCCTACCTGGCGATCCTGATCGCCGCGTTCGCGCTCGACTACGCGCAGACGTGGCTCCTGCAGATGACGGGCCAGCGCATCATGCTGGATCTCCGCCGGCAGATTTACACGCATCTGCAGCGGCTCGACGTGCGGTTCTACGATCGCAACCCGGTCGGACGGCTGATGACGCGCGTGACGACCGACGTCGACGTGCTCAACGATCTGTTCACGTCAGGGCTGGTGTCCGTGTTCGGCGACGTGTTCACGCTCGCCGGCATCATGATCGTGATGCTGGTGATGAACTGGCGGCTCGCCCTCGTCGCCTTCGCCGTCCTGCCGCTGATCGTCGTGATCACGCAATGGTTCCGGCGGAACGTCCGCGAGCACTACCGCAAGGTGCGGACGTGGATCGCCCGGATCAACGCGTACCTGCAGGAACACATCACCGGGATGGCCACGGTGCAGCTGTTCCGGCGCGAGGCCCGCGCCTTCGATCGGTTCGACGAGATCAACCGGCAGCATCGCGACGCGAACATCCAGTCGATCTTCTACTACGCGGTGTTCTATCCCGCCGTGGAAATCATCGGCGCGCTCGCCTCGGCGCTCATCATCTGGTACGGCGGCGGCTGGACGCTCGAAGGCACCGTGACGCTGGGCTCGCTCGTCGCGTTCCTGCAGTACTCGCAGCGATTCTTCCGGCCGATTTCGGACATCTCCGAAAAGTTCAACATCCTGCAGGCGGCCATGGCCTCGTCCGAGCGCATCTTCGCGCTGCTCGACGAGCCGGTCGTGATCACGAGCCCTGCCGCGCCGGTCCGTCCGGCCCGGACGGAAGGGCACATCGCCTTCGATCGCGTCTGGTTCGCCTACAACGGCGAGGACTACGTGCTCCGCGACGTCTCGTTCGAGGTCCGTCCCGGTGAGCGCGTCGGGATCGTCGGTGCGACCGGCGCCGGCAAGTCGACGATCATCAACCTGCTGCTGCGCTTCTACGACGTCAACCGCGGCGCGGTCCGCGTGGACGGCGTCGACGTCCGGCAAATGGATCTGCAGGAGCTCAGACGCCTGTTCAGCCTCGTGCTGCAGGACGTCCATCTGTTCTCCGGCACCATCGCCGAGAACATCCGGCTCGGCAACGACGCGGTCGCGGACGCCGCCGTCCGCGCGGCGGCCGACGCCGTGCACGCGACGCCGTTCATCCTCCGCCTGCCGAACGGCTTTGCCAGCCCCGTGGCCGAGCGCGGCGCGACGCTCTCGGTCGGTCAGAAACAGCTCCTGTCGTTCGCGCGCGCGCTGGCCTTCGACCCGCGCATCCTCGTCCTGGACGAGGCGACCTCGAGCGTCGATACGGAGACGGAACTGCTCATCCGCGATGCGCTGCAGGTGCTGATGAAGGGCAGGACGACGATCGCGATCGCGCACCGGCTCTCGACCATCCAGGACATGGACAAGATCCTCGTGCTGCACAAGGGGGAGCTTCGCGAGGCTGGCACGCACCAGGAGCTGCTCGCGCGCCGCGGACTCTACCACCGGCTGTATCAGCTCCAGTACAAGGATCAGGAAGGGGAGGCGGTCGCCGAGGGCCCGCCTGTCAGGGCATAAAGCTCTGACCCACAATCCCGTGTGGGTCAGCCGTGACCTACGCGATCCTCTGTGGGTCAGCCCTGACCTACGCGATCCTCTGTGGGTCAGCCCTTCAGGGCTGACGGACTACCGCACGTAGATGGGATGCGACGGCAGCGGCGGCGGCGTTGCCGGTGGAGGCGGCGGCGCGGTCGCCTCGCGGCGGTGGAACAGCCGTTCGATCAGGCCCGGCCGACTGAGCTTCGGATTCCACCCGAGCCGGAGCACGGTGAGGAGAATGTTACGGCGCCCGAAGTCCAGCGCTTCGTAGCAGCTCCACATGTAGAGGTCGATGTGCCGTCCCTGGACCTTGGGGCCCGTATCCATCACCGTGTAGACGCCGTTGTACTTCTCCGGAAGCTTCTCGACGCTGATGACCGAGCCCACCGGCAACAGGTCCGGGTCCGCGGCGGCGATGCCCGTCCGCACGTTCACGCCGGACGCGGTCGTCGTCCCCTTGCAGTAGGCGGTTGCCGTGAAGCGCAGCCGCGATCCCGGGGTCGTCGTGTCGGACTCGGACGCGGCCGACCGCTGGAACGGATGGAGGACGGTAAAGCGGGAATCGAGGGCGGTGACCTCGTAGAGCAGGACGAACCCGACTGCCGCGATGGCGGTCGCCGCGACCTTGCGCCCGATCGATCGTGAGATCAGCATGCCTCGCTCAGACTGTCGGGCTGGGGAGGCCTCCACTATAGGGAATCGATACTCCCTCCGTCAAAGGCGCCGACCCCTCACTCGCCCCGAGTGGCGCTGGCAAGTTACTGGAAATAAGGGTCTTATTTGCCGTGAGCGGCCTGGTGCCGCCGATGAGCGACGATCATGGCGAGTGAAACGCGATACGCGATGAAGGCGAGGACGCCGGCGCCGATGAGGGAGCCCAGCACGTAGGCCCAACCGAGCGGGATGAGCGCGTGGGCCAGGCGGCGGAACTCTCCCCAGGAGGCGTCGCGGAGCGCCGCGGTCAGCTCACGGAGCAGACCCGGCGGCACCTTCACCCGCAGGATCGCCGCCCCCATCAACGTCGTCAGCGAGTAGTAGGCGGGAAGGATCCAGGGCAGGTTCGAGTAGATCCCCAGCAGGACGGCGACGCGATTGAGGTTCAGCGCGAACGCGAACACCAGCCCGAGGACCGTGTGGAGCCCGAGAAACGGCGAGAAGCCGAAGAACACGCCCAGCGCGTACGCCGCCGCCGTCCGCTGCGGCGTGTCGTGCGTGTGTAGCAGCTGGTCGAGCCAGCGGCGGACGGTCGGCGAGGTCATCGCGTGAAATGGGCGAACCCTGCCGGGAGCGGTTCCGCCGCGCCGTCGCGCCGGACGAGGAGCTCACGCGCGGCAGTGAACTGGCCGATCCGGGTGAACGGCACTCCGCGCGACTGGCGGACGACTGTGGCCAAGCGGCCGCGGGCCCGGCGCGGCACCGCGAGGAGCAGCTCGTAATCGTCGCCGCCGGCCAGCGCGGCGTGGACGGCGTCCTGACCGTGGGCCGTGAACCAGCGCGCGGCGGCGTCCGGAATCGGCAACGATGCGGCGTCGAGGACCGCGCCGACGCCACTGGCTTCCGCGATTTGCCGGACGGCATCGGCGAGCCCGTCGCTGAGATCCATGCCGGCCGAGGCGGCCCGGTTGCGTCCCGCGAGCATCCCGGCGCGAACGCGCGGATCCGGGCGGCGGTACCGAGCGACGCACTCCGCCATGCCCTCGGATTCGGGCGTGCCGCTCGTACCGGCCCCTTCGCGCAGCCAGCCGAGGCCGGCGGCGGCCGCGCCGACGCTGCCGGTGACATAGATGTCGTGTCCGGGCTCCGCCGCGGCCCGCGTGAGCACGCGCCGTGGGCGCACGCTGCCAGTCACCGTCACGTCGACGGCGAGCGGGCCGGGTGATCGCGTGATGTTGCCTCCCGCCAGCGTGACGCTTGCGCGGCTCGCGAGATCGAAGAACCCGTCCAAGATCGCGTCGAAATCCTCGAGCCGCAGCCGATCGGGCAGCATCAGCGACAGCAGCGCGAGCCGAGGCGCCGCCCCCATCGACGCGAGATCGCTGAGGTTGACCGCGAGCGCCTTCCACCCGATGTCGTGAAAGCTGCTGAATCGCGGGTCGAAGTGAATTCCCTCGACGCAGGCGTCCGTGGCGATGACCTCTAAGGCGCCGCGCGCGGGGATCACCACGGCCGCGTCGTCGCCGATGCCGACGGGAAGCCAGGCGGGGGAGGGTGCGACGCGGGAGCGGATGCGGCGGATCAGTTCCCGTTCGCCGAGCGACGCGACCGTCGCTTCGTCAGCGCGCGTACTCAATGGCGCGCGTCTCCCGGATGACGGTGACCTTGATCTGGCCCGGATACTCGAGCTCGTTCTCGATCCGGCGCGCGATGTCCTTCGACAGCCAGACGGTCTCCTCGTCCGAGATGCGGTCGCTTTCGACGACGATCCGGATCTCGCGCCCGGCCTGGAGCGCGAAGGCCTTCGAGACTCCCTGGAACGAGTCGGCGATGCTCTCGAGCTTTTCGAGCCGCTTCACGTACGACTCGAGGATGTCGCGGCGGGCGCCGGGGCGCGCCGCCGAGATGGCGTCGGCCGCCTGGACGATCATCGCCTCGAGCGACGGCCAGTCGATGTCCATGTGGTGCGCCGCGACGGCCTGCAGCACGGGCTCGCTCTCGCCGTGCCGCCGGAGGAACTCGAGCCCGAGCTCGAGGTGCGTGCCCTGCAGATCGCGGTCGATGGCTTTTCCGATGTCGTGGAGGAACGCGGCGCGGGTGGCGACGTGCGCGTCGAGGCCGATCTCCTTCGCCATGATGCCGGCGAGGAAGGCGACCTCCCGCGAGTGGTTGAGGACGTTCTGCCCGTAGCTCGTACGGAACTTCAGCCGCCCCATCAGACGCAGCGCTTCGGGATGGACGTCGTAGAGGCCCAGCTCGAACGCCGCCGCTTCACCCTCGCGGCGGACGGTGTCCTCGAGCTCCAGCTTCACCTTGTCGACGACTTCCTCGATGCGCGCGGGATGGATGCGGCCGTCTGCGATGAGCCGCTGGATCGCCTGACGCGCGATCTCGCGGCGGAAGGGATCGAACGACGACAGGATGATGGCGCCGGGCGTGTCGTCGACGATCAGCTCGACGCCGGTGGCCTGTTCGAGCGCGCGGATGTTGCGCCCTTCGCGGCCGATGATGCGCCCCTTCATGTCGTCGCTGGGCAGATCGACCACGGAGACGGTCGTCTCGATCGCGTGATCGGCGGCGCTGCGCTGAATGGCGTCCGCGATGATCTGGCGGGCGCGCTCGGCGGCGGTCTCGCGCGCCTCGGTGTCGAGCCGCTTGACGAGCCGCGCGGCGTCGCGGCGCGCATCCGCCTCCATGTCGCGGATCAGCATCTCGCGGGCTTCGTCCGCGGTCAGCCCGGCGACGCGCTGCAGCTCGCGCTGGCGGTCGGCGACGAGCGCCTCACTGCGCGCGCGCGCGGCCGCGGCCGCCTGTTCCTGCTGGACGAGCGTGGTCTGGCGGGCGCGCAGGTCCTGCTCGACGCGATCGATTTCGCGCAGGCGATCCGCCAGCGCGCGCGTCTTGTCGGCGAGTGCCTGTTCGAGCGCGAGGATTTCCTGACGCCGATCGCGCGCCTGCTGCTCGGCCTCCGCGGTCATCGCGTGGGCCTTCTCGCGCGCCTCGAGGAGCGTCTCCTTCCGGGCCGACTCCGCGTCGCGTTCCGCCTGCCGCTGCAGCTGCCGGGCGTGCTCCTCGGCGCGGTCGATCGTCTCGGCCGCGATCCGGCGTCGGCTCGCCATCCACCACCCGATGGCGGTCCCGGCGACCGCGGCGGTAACCGCGGCGTTCACGAGATAGACGATCGCTGGAGGCATCGGGGCGGAAGGGCCCCGCTTTGCCGTGTGGGGAGGTCGGATGAACCTGCGCAAAGCAGGTGGAACCGCTGTGCAGACCGCGCGTCAGGCTTCCTCTCGCAGAGGCATGCACACGGCGCGTCTTCGCGATTCTCTTCGGATATAACGTTGGCTCAAACGAGCCTCCGAACCATCACGCGCAAAGCAGGGAACTCGAACTCCTGAGCGATCTTAGAATGAACCGGCGGTCCGGGCAAGCGCGGACGATCCCGCGTCGAGGCCCAGCGCCAGGTCCAGCATGCGCTCGAGTTCCTGCGCTCGGCTGGCCAGGGAGGTCTGCCGCGCGCCGTCCGCGTCGCGCGCGCGGAAGAGTTCGTCGGCCAGATTGAGCGCGGCCAGCACGGCGACCTTCAGGGAATCGCCCGCCGGGCACTCGCGCGCGGCGAGCTGCATCTTGGCGTCGACGTAGGCGGCCAGCTCCGCGACGTACGGAGCCTCCAGGTGGCTGCGGATCGGATACCGCTGCCCGTTGATTTCGACCGTGACGACGCGGGTTGGGTCCATGGGCCGCCTGCCGCGGGTCAGAGATTCAACGCGTCAATCTGCTTCAGCATCTCGTCGACGCGATCGCGAATCTGCTCCCGCTCTTCTCTGAGCGCGGTCAGTTCAGCCCCGGCCCCTTCGGCCTGGGAGATCTGCTGCCGCGCCCCTTCAAGGTCGCGCATCAGTCTGGCGTTCTCGTCCGCCGCCTTCGCATTGTCGGCGCGCAGTCGATCGACTACCCCGACGAGCAGGCGTACTTTCTCCTCGAGCCGATCGATTGCCTCGAACTCCACCGACCGTGCCGCCACCGCCGCTTTCGCCATGTCTTCCTCGTTCCCGAATTGTCAGCGCCGCTCGGCGCCGTGTGCCGCCGCGAGCGCGGCGACGATATCCTTCATCGCCCCATCGACTTCCTCGTCGGTCAGCGTCCGCTCGGCCGATCGGAACGTGAGGCGCAGCGACAAGCTGATGTGCCCTTCAGCGACCCCCTTGCCGCGGTAGCGATCGAACTCGACCACATGCGCGAGTGTTTGCGGAGCCGCCGAACGGATAGTGCCACGAACGGCGGCGGCAGGCAAGCCTTCCTCCACGAGGATCGAGAGATCGCGGACGACCGAGGGAAAACGCGGGAGCGGCTCGGCGCGAAGCGCCGCGGTGGGCGCGAGCGCCGCGAGCGCGTCGAGATCGATCTCGGCGGCGTACACCTCGTCGCCGGCTGGGGAGCCGCGCGCCTCGAGTACGGGCGGTGCGAGCTGGCCGAATGAACCGAGGCTCGAGGTTCGAGGCGCGAGGGGCGAGGAGCGAGGTTCGAGGTTCGAGGAGCGAGGTTCGAGATACGCGGCGCGCCCTTCGACGTAGTACGGCAGCGACGCCGGCTCGCTCGTGACCTCGACGCCGAACGCGGTGCACAGCGCCTCGGCGACTCCCTTGACGTCGAACAGATCCACCGGACGCGCCGCGCCCGACCAGTGCGGCGCCTGTCCCGCGCCGGTCCACACGAAGGCGACCGTGCGGCGCTCCCCCTGCGGCGTCACCCGTGCGCCGGTCTCGAACAGCCGGACGTCGCGCTGCTCGCGGCGGCGGTTGTACGCGCACGCGTCGACGAGGCCCGGCAGCAGCGACGGACGGAGCACCGCGAATTTCTCCGAGAGCGGATTGGCGAGGGCCGCGGTCGACTCGTCGACGGCGAAGGGCGCCGCCGCGGATCGTTCGATGAAGGCGAACGTCATCGCCTCCGACAACCCGCACGCGGTCAGGATCTGCCGCACGCGGCGCTCCTGCAGGATGCGGGCATCGGGCGGCGGCTGCGGCGCGCGCAGCGCCGGAAACGTGGCCGGCAGCCGGTCGTAGCCGTAGTGCCGCGCGACTTCTTCGATGAGATCGATCTCGCGCAGCACGTCGACGCGGAAGCTGGGCACGCGGGCGGTCCAGCCGCCGCGCGCGGCGGCGACCTCGAATCCGAGCGGCGCGAGCAGGCGCGGCACATCTGCCGCGGGAATCTCCATGCCGAGCACACGCCCGATCCGCGCCGCACGCAGCGTCAGCGTCGAGGCCTGATGCGGCGACGGGTACGCCTCCACCATCGGGCCGAGCGGCCGCGCGGCGCCCGCCGTCGCGAAGACGGCCGCAGCGCGCGCGATTCCGACCGGCGGCGCCTCGATGTCGGCGCCGCGTTCGAAGCGGGCGGACGCTTCCGTCTTGAGGCCGAGCCGCCGGCTCGTGCGACGCACCCCGCGCGGCGCGAAGTACGCGCTCTCGAGGGCGATCACGCGCGTCGACGCGCCGATCTCGGAGTCGGCGCCTCCCATCACGCCGCCGACTGCCTGCGGACGCTCCGCGTCGGCGATGACGAGCATGTCGGCGTCGAGCGCGCGATCGACGCCGTCGAGCGTCCGGATGCGCTCGCCCGGACGCGCCGTCCGGATCACCAGCGTGCGGCCCGTCAGCCGATCGACGTCGAACGCGTGCATCGGCTGGCCCAGCTCGATCATCACGTAGTTGGTGACGTCGACGATGTTGTTGATCGAGCGGACGCCGGCCGCTTCGAGCCGCTCGCGCAGCCAGGCGGGGGACGGGCCGACGGTGACCTCGAAGAGCTGCGCGCAGTAGCGCGGACACCGCTCGGCGTCCTCGACGGTCACCGCGATCGGCGGCGCCCAGCCGGCGGCGGGTCGCGTCGTGTCCGGCGCCGACAGCGGCAGCCCGTACGCGGCGGCCGCCTCGCGCGCGAGTCCGATCACGCTCAGGCAGTCGGGACGGTTCGCGGTGATGTCGAAGTCGATGACCGCGATCGGGTTGTGCTCGACCGACCCGACCTCGAAGCCGCGCAGGCCGAGCGCCGCCGCCACGCCCTCCACGTCGTCGGGCACGGCGACGAACTCGCGCAGCCAGGGGAAGACGACCTTCACAGCGGGAACTGCTCCAGGAAGCGCAGGTCGTTCTCGTAGAACAGGCGGATGTCGTCGACGCCCCACTTGAGCAAAGCGAGACGCTCGATGCCGACGCCGAACGCGAAGCCGGTGTAGCGCTCCGGGTCGTAGCCGACCGCTTCGAAGACGGCGGGGTGCACCATGCCGCTCCCGAGGACTTCGATCCAGCCCGTGCCCTTGCACATGGCGCATCCCGCGCCTCCGCAGGCAGCGCAGCTGATGTCCAGTTCGCCGCTCGGCTCCGTGTACGGGAAGAAGCTCGGACGGAAACGCGCACCGCGGTCCGCGCCGAACAGGTCGCGCGCGAACGCGAAGAGCGTCCCTTTCAGATCCGCGAGCGTGATGTCCTCGTCGACGACGAGCCCTTCGACCTGGGTGAACATGGGCGTGTGCGTCAGATCCAGGTTGTCGCGGCGGTAGACGCGCCCTGGCGCGATCAGGCGGACTGGCGGCTGGAACTGCTCCATGTAGCGGACCTGCATCCCGGACGTGTGCGTCCGCAGCAGCGTGGCCGGCGTGCCCGCGGCGGAGGTCACCGGGGACGCCAGATAGAGCGTGTCCTGCATGTCGCGCGCGGGGTGATCCGCGGGCATGTTGAGCGCTTCGAAGTTGTGGTAGTCGTCCTCGAGTTCCGGGCCCTCGATGATCAGGAAGCCGAGACGCAGGAAGAACGCTTCAATCTGTTCGCGCAGGATCGTGAGGGGATGGCGGTGGCCGATCGCGGGAGGACGTCCCGGCAGCGTGATGTCGACGGCGGGACCGGCGGGACGGCGCGGCGCCGCGGCCAGCCGCTCGGTGAGCCGGGCTTCGATGTGCTGCTTCAGCGCGTTCGCTTCGCGCCCGAGCCGCGGCCGCTCGTCCGGCGCGGCCGAGGCGACGTCCTTCAGGAGCCGCGAGACGAGCCCGCCCTTCCGGGCGAGATAGCGATCGCGGAGCGCGCGCAGATCGACCTCGCTGGCGGCGGCCGCCAGATCGCGATCGAACTGCTGCTGAAGGGAAGGAATGTCCATCAACGGTCCTGGCGCGGGGCGACCCCGTGTCAGGCCCGCGCGGAATCCCGGGGGGCCGGCTTCGCGTCGGCCGCCATGCGGGCGAGTCGCGCGAACGCGGCGGGGGACGACACGGCCAGATCCGCCAGGCTCTTGCGGTCGAGCGTACTGCCCGCCGCCTTGAGTCCGGAGATGAACTGCCCGTACGTCAGCCCGTGCTCGCGTGCGGCGGCGTTGATCCGCATCACCCACACGCGCCGGAAATCCCGCTTCTTGCGGCGGCGGCCGACGAAGGCGTACTTCAACGCCGTGTCGACCGACTCCTTCGCGGAGCGATACAGCTTGCTCTTGGTCTGATAGAACCCTTTCGCGCGGCTCAGCAGCTTCTTCCGCTTCTGCCGCCGCACGTTTCCACGCTTTACTCTCGGCATGACCGATCCTTCTGTAATCCGATCCTCGAACCTCGATCCTCGAACCTCGATCCTGGAACCTCGCTCTTACGGCAGCATCCGCTTCAGCGCCGCCTGATCGGCCGGCGAGACGACCGTCGTCCCGCGCAGGCTGCGCTTGCGCGCGCGCGACTTGCTCGTCAGGATGTGCTGTTTGAACGCCTTGCTCCGGACGAATTTTCCGGTGCCCGTCTTCTTGAAGCGCTTGGCGGCGCCCCGGTGCGTCTTCAGTTTCGGCATGGTGCGATCCTTCCGCTACACTCCCTCCGCTCCGTCCCCGCGCGTCCGCGCTGCCGGCCGCTTGCCCGCGGCGCGCTGCGAGAGGATCGTATGCATCTGATTGCCTTCCTGCCGCGGCTGCGTTTCCGCCACCGCGACGTCCGCCAGGTCCTCGATCAGGCGTTCGAGGATGCGCCGTCCGATTTCCGGATGGGCCATCTCGCGCCCGCGGAAGAAGATGGTCGCCTTGACCTTGTCTCCCTCCGACAGGAAGCGCTCGATGTGCTTCTTCTTGAACTGGTAGTCGTGCTCATCGACCTTCGGCCGGAACTTGATTTCCTTGACCTCGATCACACGCTGGTGCTTGCGGGCCTGCCGGGCGCGCTTCTGCTCCTGATACTGATAGCGCCCGAAATCCATGATGCGGCACACCGGCGGGTTCGCGGTCGCGGCGATTTCGACGAGGTCCAGCCCCTTCTGCCGCGCGATCGCCAGCGCCTGCGGCGGCGCCATGATCCCGAGCTGCTCGCCGTTCTCGTCGATGACGCGCACTTCGCGCACGCGAATACGTTCGTTCACCCGCGTGCGATCGTCACGCCGCGGGCTTCGGTCGAATGCTATAACTACCTCCCTGTTTCGGCTGCAGCTGGCTGCAGCGCCTTTTTGGCCTCGACTTCCGCGCGCGCCTGCGCGAGGAACCCGTCTACCGGCTGCGATCCCAGATCGCGCTGTCCGTGCTGCCGGACCGCGACGGTGCCGTCCGCCGCCTCGCGATCCCCGATGACCAGCATATAGGGGATCTTCCGGATTTCGGCCTCGCGAATCTTATATCCAATCTTCTCCTGCCGGCCGTCCACCTCGACGCGCAGGCCGCCTCCCGCGAGCGTCGTCTGCACCGATCGCGCGTAGTCCAGGTGCCGGTCGGCAATGGGCAGCACGATCACCTGGACGGGCGCGAGCCAGAGCGGAAACACGCCCGCGTAGTGCTCGATCAGCAGCGCGATGAACCGCTCGAAGCTGCCGAAGATCGCGCGGTGGATGACCACGGGGCGGTGCTCGGCGTTGTCGGCGCCGATGTACTTCAGCTCGAACTGCTGCGGCAGCTGATAGTCGAGCTGAATCGTCGCGCACTGCCACTTCCGGCCCAGCGCGTCGGTGACGGAGAAATCGATCTTCGGCCCGTAGAACGCGCCGTCTCCCTCGTCGATCGTGTAGGCCAGCCCCGCGGCTTCGAGCGCCCGCTTCAGCTCCGCCTCGGCGTGATCCCACGTCGCGCGTTCGCCGAGGTAGTCCTCGGGACGCGTCGAGAGCTTCATCTCCGGCGTCAGTCCGAAGTCGTCGTACACGCGGCGCACGAGGCGGAGCAGCCGCTCGACCTCTTCGCCGATCTGATCCTCCCGCAGGAAGATGTGCGCGTCGTCCATGATGAACTCGCGCACGCGCGTGAGCCCGCTCAACACGCCGGACGCCTCCATGCGGTGGAGCACGCTTTGCTCGTGGATGCGCAGCGGCAAATCCCGGTAGCTGCGCACCTCGCTCCCGAACAGCAGCATGTGGCCGGGGCAGTTCATCGGCTTGAGGCTGGACTGCTCCTCGCCATCGGGCGACTGAATGAGAAACATGTTCTGGCGATAGTGCGCCCAGTGACCGGACGTTTCCCAGAGCGCCTTGTTGAACACGAGCGGCGCGCGCACCTCGACGTAGCCGGCGGGGAACAGCACGTCCCGCATGTAGTTCCCCAGCAGGTTGACGAGCGTCGTCCCCTTCGGGAGCCAGAACGGTTCGCCCGGGGCCCAGGGATGGAACCAGAACAGGCCCAGCTCGCGACCGAGCTTGCGATGGTCACGCGCCTTTGCTTCCTCGATCCGCGTCAGGTGCGCCTTCAGGTCCTTGTCGCTGGGGAAGGCCGTCCCGTAGATGCGCTGCATGGGCTGGTTGCGCGCATCCCCCTTCCAGTACGCGTTCGACGCGTTGAGCAGCTTGAACGCCTTCAGCCGTCCCGTGGACGGGACGTGCGGGCCCACGCAGAAGTCGACGAACGTGTCGCGGTCCTTGATGGTGTAGCAGGAGACCTCCGGCTGGCCGGCCGTCTTCTCCTCGATGAGCTGCACCTTGAGCGGTTCCCCCCGCTGCGCGAAGAACCGCACCGCTTCCTCGCGCGGCCACATCTGCCGCTCGTACGGCAGGTCCTGCGAGGCGAGCGCCTTCATCTCCTTCTCGATCGCGTCGAGATCCTCGGGGACGAACGGCCGATCGACGACGAAGTCGTAGAAGAAACCGTCCTCGGTCGCCGGGCCGATCCCGCACTGCGCGCCGGGGAACAGCTTCGTCACCGCGGCCGCGAGCAGATGGGCGGTGCTGTGCCGGTAGAGCGCCAGCGCCTCCGGGCTGTCCGCCGTCACGACGCGCACGGCCGCGTCCTTCGTCAGGGGATAACTGAGATCGACCAGCCGTTCATCGACCACGGCGGCGAGCGCCGCACGCGCGAGCCGCGGCGAGATCGCGGCCGCCACCTCGCCGGGGGTCGTCCCGGCGGGCACGCGACGGCTCGAGCCGTCTGGCAGCGTGACGGTGATGGAGGACATGAATCGTGTTCGTGCTGGGTGCTGGGTGCTCTGTGCTCGGTGCGGTGCTCTGTGCTCGTGCCGCGTGCGGTGCTCGGTGCTCCGTGCGGTGCCCAGCACCGACACTATTCAGTTTGGTAGGCGCGGGTGGAGTCGAACCACTGACCTCCTGCGTGTCAAGCAGGCGCTCTAACCACTGAGCTACGCGCCTATTTCTCAAGTGGGGCTCTGCCCCACACCCCGGCTCGGTCGCTGGCGGGGGCCCCGATGCCCCGCATGGGGCTTTACAGGAACGATCAGTATACCAAAACCGGGGAAAGGCGATGCAGGCGGGAACCGCTGAGGAGACGGCCGGTCTCGCTCAGCGGTCCGGGCGGACGCGCTTAGTTGACGGCGCTCTTGAGCGCCTTGCCGGCGCTGAAGCGGACGACGCGGCGCTTCGGGATCTTGATCGCGGCGCCGGTCTGCGGGTTGCGCGCGGTGCGCGCCTTCCGCTGCGACGTCTTGAAGGTGCCGAAGCCCACGAAGGTGATGGGCTGTCCCTTCTTGAGCGACTTCGTGATGCCCTCGAAGAACGAGTCGACCGCAGCCGCGGCGTTCGTCTTCGTGAGGCCGGTGTCCTGCGCGATCTTGGCGATCAGTTCCTGCTTGTTCATGGCGCCTCCGGAGAAACAATCGGTGAATTGGTGGAGTGGTGAATGAGTGAATTGAAAATGACAGTCCGCGCGAAGCCGTGTCCCACACGGGTTCGCAAGGAATTGATGTGTTGCGGTTATACGCGAGCGATCCGAAGGTGTCAAGAAAGATCGCGCGATGCGATCGCGGTTACGCGGCCTTGCGGCCGCGCACGCGGGCGATTGCCGCGTCGAGCACGGGATCGGTTTCGGGCGCGGGCTCGCCGAAGTCGACGTCCGGCTCCTCGACTTCCTGATCGGGCGTGAGTCCCTTGCCCTGGATCGGCGCGCCGGCGGGTGTGAGATAGCGCGCGTAGGTGAGCCAGAGCCCGCGTCCTTCGGGCAGGTGCACGAGCTTCTGGATTCCGGCGCGGCCGAGCGTTCGCTCGCCAACGAGATCCGCGCGCCCGTTGCCGTCGAGCGCGGCGGCAAACAGTTCCGCGGCGCCGGACGTGCCGGTGCTGACGAGCAGCGTCACCGGGGCGGTGATCGTGCCGTCGCCGGGCTTGGCCGCGATCGTGTCGCGCGCGCCCTGACCGTCGCGCGGGGCGCGAATGGCGAGCGTGCCGCTCTTGACGAACAGGCGCGCCGCGTCGAGCCCCGTTTCGAAGGCGCCTTCCGCTGTGTGACGCACGTCGATGATCAGGTGCGTCGCGCCCTGTTTCGTCAGCGACGCGGCCTGCGTGCGCAGCATGTCCGCCACGCCGGATCCGAACGCCGCCACCCGGATGTAGCCGATGCCGTCGGGAATGATCCGCCCGGTCACCAGGGCGCCGGATTCCTTCTCGCGCACGAGCTCCACGTCGTGCGGCTCGGCGGCGTTGCCGCGAATCACCGTCAGGACGACGCGCGTGCCGGGTTGGCCGCGGAGCTGGCGCATGCCTTCGAACACCGACAGATCGCGGGTCGATTTCTGATCGATCGCGCGCACGTAGTCGCCGGTGCGCAGGCCGGCCTTTGCCGCCGGCGACCCGTCGCGTGCCGCGATCACCCGGAGATAGTACTGACGCGTCAGCTCGATTCCCACGCCGCCGTCCGGCAGCGCATCCTGGCGCTCGACCGCCTTGACCTCGTCGGGCGTCAGATACGCGCTGTCGGGATCGAGGCCTTCCGCGAGCCCGCGCATCGCGCCTTCCATCACGTGGTCCGGCTGCACTTCCTCGACGTAGTTATTGACGATCAGCGAGACCACGTCGTTGAAGACGCGCAGGTTCTGGATTTCGGTGTCGCCCGCGGCGGCGCTGCCCATGAACCCGCCCACGAGCACGAAGGCGAGCACGGGGGTGGTGATGAACAGGACGGAGAGTCTGGTTCGGGTCGACATGTTGGAGCCGGTCAACGGCGTTTCAGCCATTGTAAGGGATCCACCGGCTGGCCGTCGATGCGCAACTCGAAGTACAGGGACGGGTTACCGGCTGTGTTCCGACCCGTCAGCCCGACCGTGGCCCCGGCCGCGACGGCGTCCCCCTTCTTGACGTCGAGCTCGCTGAGGTTGCCGTAGAGCGAATACGAGCGATTGCCGTGGTCGAGGATCACGAGGTTGCCGTAGCCGGTGAACTGGTCGGCATACGCGACGGTGCCCTCGTGGACGGCGCGGACGGCCGCCCCTTCAGGCAGCGACAGCTCGATGCCGCTTCGCCGGCCCGGCGCCGACCCGCGTCCGTTCGCGAAGCGGCGCATGAGGACCCCCTCAGCGGGCCATGGCAGCGCGCCCCGGAACGGCCGGATGGGGAGTGCGGCGACCGCCGTCCCTCGGGCGCCGTCCATCTGCGTCAGGGATTGCTGCAGCCGCGCCTGCGCCTGCTGCAGTTCCCCCGCGAGCTGCGCGTTCAAGTCGCGACGCGCGTCGATCGACGCGATGAGCGCGTTGCGATCCGCGACGGCCTTGTCCGCGGCGGCGCGCGCCGCCTGAGCCTTGGCCTTCAGCACCCGCACTTCGCGCGCGTGTGCTTCGAGCGCCTGCCGCTCGCGCGTCAACGCGGCGATCGTCCGGCGATGCTCCTCCAGCCGCGCGCGATCGATCCGATCGAGGGCGGCGGCGGTGCGATACGCGCGCCCAAGCTGCTGGACGTCGTTGACGTCGAGCAGCAGGCGCCAGTAGCCTGCGCGACCCATCTTGTAGAGCCGCACCAGCCGTGCCTCGACGTCGGGGCGCTCGGCTGCCGCCTCGCGCTCCAGCGCCTCCGCCCGCGCCGTCGTGTCCTTGACGCGCCGATCGGTGTCCGCCAGCTCGCGCTGCGCGGTGGTCAGCTCCACCTGGTGCATCTGCCGCTGCACCTCGAACCGGCGCAGCTCGACGAGCAGCGTCTGTTCCTGCGCCGCCAGCGCGTCCGACTCCCGGCGCAGCGCCGCGAGTCGTTCGGCCGCGCGCTTCTGCGCCGTGCCGGCCTGCGACGCATCCGCGCCATCTGGCGTCTGGCTCGACACGACCGCCACGGCGCAGAGCACAGCCACCGACAACAGTTGTTTCATGGGGCGCGCCAATTATAAGCCACAGAAAAACACTTATAAGCCACAGAAAAACACTGAAGAACACAGAATGGGCGAGCCACAGAAGAACACTGAGAAACACAGAATGGCGAGCCACAGAATCTGTGTTCTTCCGTGTTTTTCTGTGGCTCTCGGTTGTTCCGTGTTCTTCGGTGGCCCGTGTTACGCTGGCCGCGTGCGGGTCCTCGGCATCGATTACGGCGAACGGCGCATCGGACTGGCGCTCTCGGACGCGACGGGTCTGCTCGCGTCGCCGTGGAAGACGATCGCGCACGACGGCCGGCTCGAGACCGCCGTCGATCGCCTGCTCGGCGAGGTGCGTCTGCTGGCGCAGGAGGCCGACGGCCTGAGCGCCCTCGTCATCGGCTTTCCGCGGCGGCTGAGCGGGGAACCGACGGGCCTGACCGAGCGGGTGCAGACGTTGACGACGCGCCTGCGTGAGGCGGCCGGCGTGCCGGTCGTGCTGCAGGACGAGCGTCTGACGAGCCGCGAAGCGGAGGAAGTGCTCGCACGCCGTGAGCGCGACTGGCGCCGCCGCAAGGCACGGCTCGATGCGATGGCCGCGACAATCGTGCTCCAGGATTATCTCGACAGCCTGGATCGGCACGCGGGCGCCGCGGATCGGGACGCGTCGTGAAGCGGCTGATCATCGCGGCTGCCGTCGCGCTCCTCGTTGTTCTGATCGCGCTCGGCGCGTGGGTGTGGATCGGCGTCTCCCGTCCGTATCGCGGCTACACCGCCGACGAACAGTTCGTCGAGATCCCGCAGGGCGCCGGTCCCATCTCCATCGGACGCCGTCTTGCCGAAGCCGGCGTCGTACGGGACGCGACGAGCTTCCGTCTGGCCGTGTGGTTGAGCGGGGAAGGACGCCGGCTGCAGGCCGGCGACTACCGGTTCGACCGCCCGATGAGCGCCCGCGAGGTCGTCGGCAAGATCGCGCGCGGCGAGGTATACCTGCGTCCGGTGACGTTTCCGGAAGGCCTGACGATCCGGCAGATGGCCGCGATCTACGAGAGCAAGGGCTTCGGATCGGCGGCTGACTTCATCGAGGCGAGCCGCGACACCCGCGCGATCGCGGACATAGATCCGCAGGCGACCGATCTCGAAGGGTATCTGTTTCCGGAGACGTACAACCTGCCGCGCCGCGCGACGGCGGCGCAGCTGATCGCGCGGATGGTCGAAGGGTTCCGGAGCGCGCTGACGCCGGAGCTGCGGCAGCAGGCGGCCGCGCGCGGACTGAGCGTCCGTGCGATGGTCACGCTCGCATCGATCGTCGAGAAAGAGACGGCGCGCGCCGAAGAGCGGCCGATCGTTGCCGGCGTGTACGCGAACCGGATCCGGATCGGGATGCCGCTGCAGTGCGATCCCACGGTCATCTATGCGCTCGAACGCGCGGGACGGTACACCGGCAACATCACGCGCGACGATCTGCAGTTCGACTCTCCCTACAACACGTATCGCTATCCCGGGCTGCCGCCCGGGCCGATCGCATCACCCGGTGTCGCCGCGCTTCGCGCCGCCGCGCAGCCGGCCGACGTGGCGTATCTGTATTTCGTGAGCCGAAACGACGGCTCGCACGTCTTCGCGGCGACGCTGGCCGAGCACAATCGGAATGTCGAGGAGTACCAGCGGAAGTATTTCCGGGATCGACGCCGGCAGCCGCGTTAACGGCCGCCCCATTTCATCTTTTCGCGCAACAGCTCGAAGTAGGACCGCGACGGCGACTTGACGAGCCGCAGCGCGCGCTCGGCGCGCCGGACGGTGACGTGGTCGTCCGCCTGCAGGGGAAAGCCCGACTGCCCGTCGAATGTCACGAAGATCTCGTCGTTGCCGTTCATCACCGGCCGGACGTGGACGTCGCTGGCCGCCGGGATGACGATCGGGCGGTTCGTCAGCGTGTGCGGCGCGATCGGCGTGAGCAGCAGCGCGTCGACCGCGGGATGCACGATCGGTCCCCCCGCCGCCAGGTTGTACGCCGTCGACCCGGTCGGTGTGGCGAGGATGAGGCCGTCCGCGCGTACACGCGTCACCGCCTGTTCGCCGACGGTGACGTCCATCTCGACGATGCGCGAGAGCGCCCCTTTCGTGATCACGATGTCGTTGAGGACGACGTGATCCGAGAACGTCTGCCCGGCCCTGATCGTGCGCGCCGCGAGCATCATGCGCGGTTCGATCGTCGCGCGGCCGTCGAGGACGGCTTCCAGCGACGGGTAGAGCTCGTCGAGCGTGATCTCCGTCAGGAAGCCGAGGCTGCCGAAGTTCACGCCGAGGATCGGCACGTCCACGCCGGCCCGCGCGATGCGCCCCGCCATGCCGATCAGCGTGCCGTCGCCGCCGAGCACGACGACGAGGTCGCAGGCCGACGGCAGATCGTCCGCCTCGCTGGTCGGACGGCCTGGGGGAAGTCCGGCGAGTGCCGCCGTGTGCGTCTCGAACACGGGCCGGAGGCTGCGCGCCTCGAGCCAGCCGGCGAGTTCCGCCAGCGCGCCGGCCGCCGCGTCGAGGCGGCGTTTGGCGATGAGACCGACGCGGGTGATCGATGCAGCGCTCACGTTGTGGAATCCGCGCTCCGCCGCAAGTGCAGGAAGAACTCGCGGTTGCCCTCGGCGCCCGCGATCGGCGATGCCGTCGTCCCGGCGCGCACCAATCCTAGCCTATCGGCCGCTGCCGCCACATCCTCCACCACGCGCGCCTGGACGGCTGGATCGCGCACGATGCCCCCTTTGCCCACCTCTCCACGCCCCGCTTCGAACTGAGGCTTCACGAGCGCGATCACGTCCGCTCCGGGACCGAGCAGCGGCACGAGCGCGGGAAGAATCTGCGTCAGCGAGATGAAGGACACGTCCACCGAGACGAGATCGAACACCCGGGCGTCGGGCGGGAGCTGATCGGGCGTGAGCGTCCTTGCGTTCACGCGCTCGAGCACATCGACGCGCGGATCCTGCCGCAGCGTCCAATCGAGCTGTCCGTGGCCGACGTCGAGCGCGACGACGCGGCGGGCGCCGCGGCGGAGCAGCACGTCGGTAAAGCCCCCGGTCGACGCGCCGACGTCCAGCGCCAGCCGTCCGGCGACGTCCACGTCAAACGCGTCGAGCGCGTGCGCGAGCTTGACGCCGCCGCGTCCGACGTACGGATGATCCGGCTGCACGAGCGCGACGTCCGCGCCGGATCGGATCGGCGTACCGGCTTTTGAGACCACCTCACCGTCGACGCGTACCTGTCCGGCCAGGATCAGCGCGCGGGCGCGCTCGCGCGACGGCGCGAGGCCGCGTTCGACCAGGAGGACGTCGAGGCGCTGGCGGGGCGAGGCGTTCAACGGGTCCGGGCTGCCACCCAGTGTGCGATGGCGGCAAGATGTCCGCCGAGCTGCGCCGCGTCGAGCGCCGCCACGGCGCGGCCGATGCTTTCCGCCGCGAGCCGGCGCGAGGCGTCGAGCCCGTGCAGCGCCGGATACGTCGGCTTGCCGGCGGCGGCGTCCTTGCCGGCCGTCTTGCCGAGATCGCCGGACGCACCTTCGACGTCGAGGATGTCGTCCACAATCTGAAACGCGAGGCCGAGTTCCGCCGCGTAGGCGTCGATCGCGCGCAGCAGGTGCTCGTCGGCGCCGGCGAGCACGGCCCCGGCGGACGCCGCGGCGCGAATCAGCGCCCCGGTCTTGCGGGCGTGCATCGCGCGCAGGCCGCGGGCGTCGAATGAGGCGCCGCGGCCGGCCGCCTCCAGATCGATCGCCTGTCCGCCGACCATCCCGTCGACCCCCGCCGCCGTCGCGACGATCGCGATCGCGTTCAGCCGCCGGCGCGCGAGATCCAGGTCGTCGACGCCGGCCGCATGCCGCGGTTCAC
This sequence comes from Vicinamibacterales bacterium, assembly GCA_035700625.1. Taxonomy (GTDB): domain Bacteria; phylum Acidobacteriota; class Vicinamibacteria; order Vicinamibacterales; family 2-12-FULL-66-21; genus DASSOM01. The sequence continues at coordinate 3,419 of DASSOM010000165.1, read as the reverse complement.
GCGCGAGCAGCGCGAACGCTTCCGTGAGCAGCCCGTCTCCCGCGAGAATCGCGAGTCCTTCGCCGAAGACGACGTGGTTCGTCGGGCGTCCCCGCCGCAGCGTGTCGTCGTCCATGGCGGGCAGATCGTCGTGGACGAGCGAGTAGGTGTGAATCAGCTCCAGCGCGCATGCTGCAGGGAGCGCGAGCGCGCGCGCCGCCTCGATCGAGTCACCGCGATGCGCGGCGATCGCTTCGGCGGCGGCCAGCGCGAGCACGGGACGCAGCCGCTTGCCCCCGGCGAGCAGGCTGTAGCGCATCGCCTCGACGAGCCGCGAGGTGGCATCCGGAGCAGGGGGGACGAAGCGATCGAGCGCCGCGTCGACGTCCGCGCGGCGCGCGTCGAGCCAGCGCTGCAGGTCGGCCGGGGCGCTCACCGCGATCGACCGCCCTCCTCGTCCAGACCGAGGCCGGCCGGCGCGGGTTTGACTTCGCCGTGCTCGGTCAGGATGTCGACCCTGCGCTCCGCCGCTTCGAGCTGCGCGTGGCAGAAGCGCGAGAGCTGGACGCCGCGCTCGAACAGCGCGAGCGATCGCTCGAGGGGAAGGTCGCCTTCTTCGAGCGTCTTGACGATCGTCTCGAGCTCGGCGATGGCGGAGTCGAAGTCGGCGATCGCGGGTTCAGGAGTCATAGTTCAGGGTTGTGCGGTCGACGGAGCAGTGGAGTTCACCTTCGTGAAGCGTCACGCGAACGTGGGCGCCGGGCGTCACGTCCGTCGCGCGGCGAAGGACGGCGGTGCCGTCGGCATTCCAGCAGACGGCATAGCCGCGTGCGAGGACCGCGAGCGGGCTGAGATTTTCCAGGCGGCCCGCGAGGGCGCGGAACCGCGCATCGCTTCGGTGCCGCACCCGCTGGATGCTTCCGGCGAGACGGCCGTCGGTCGTGGCGAGGCGCGCGCGCATCCCGGCCAGTTGACGACGCAGGTCGCGCGTTTCGAGCCGCAGGCGCAGCGCGCGGTACGTACGGTCGCGCCGCGCGAGGGCACGCCGTACGGCGCTCCGCAGCTCGTGGGCGAGCTCCGCTGCATGACGTCCGCGCAGCGCGAGCCGCGCCGGCCAGGCCGCAAGGCCGCGGCGGCTGGCCAGCACGTGGACGCGCCCGCGGCGCTGCTGCAGTCCCGTGCGCATCGCGCCTCGGAGCCGATCGGTCAGCCGATCGATCCGGGCGCAGAACTCTTCACGCGCGGCGACGACCACTTCGGCCGCCGCCGACGGCGTGGCCGCGCGCACGTCGGCGACGAAGTCGGCAATCGTGACGTCCACTTCGTGCCCGACGGCGGAGATGACCGGCACGGGACACGCGGCGATGGCGCGCGCCACGCGCTCTTCGTTGAACGCCTGCAGATCCTCGACGGATCCGCCGCCGCGTCCGACGATGATGACGTCGACCCCCTCCACTCGTCCAAGCTGCCGCAGGCCGCGCGCGATTTCCGCCGCGGCCCCTTCCCCCTGGACGCGCGCGGGGGCGATGACCAGATGCGCGTTCGGATGCCGGCGGCGCAGCACCTTGATGATGTCGCGCAGCGCGGCGCCGTCGAGCGACGTCACGACCCCAATCCGGCGCGGCAGTCTGGGCAGCGGACGCTTGCGGGCCGCGTCGAACAGCCCTTCGGCCTGCAGCCGCTTCTTCAATTGCTCGAAGGCGAGCTGCAGTGCACCCAGGCCGTGTGGTTCGAGATGTTCGCAAACGATCTGGTATTCGCCTTTCGGCTCGTAGACGCCGAGCCGGCCGCGGGCGATGACGCGCAGGCCGTCCTCCGGCGTAAACCGCAGGTACCGCACGGCCGACCGAAACATCACGGCCTTGATCTGCGCGCCGTCCTCTTTCAGCGTGAAGTAGAAGTGCCCCGAGTTCCACGCCCGGCAGTTCGACAGCTCGCCTTCGACCCAGACGTCGCCGAACGCGGATTCGAGCGTGCCGCGGATCGCGGCGGTGAGTTCGCCGACGCTGAAGATGCGCCGCTCCGGCGCGCGGCGCGTCGGCGCGGGGCGCGCGGGCTCGGCCTCCGGCGCGTCCTCCTCGAACGGATTGGCGAAGAGATCGTCCATGTCAGCGCGCTGCCGCGGCGGCGGCCGCGAGCGCGTCCGCCTGCTCGGCCGACAGATTCAGCCGATCGATCGCGGTCGCTCGTCCCGTGGCCGGATCGGCGGTGACGATGACGCCGTTGAACCGCGCCGGGCCGGTCGCCGGCTCGAACTTCGCCGGCATCCCCGTCAGAAACCGTCCGAGCGCGATCTCGGTGGTGACGCCGATGATCGAATCGTGCGGACCCGTCATCCCCGCGTCGGTGAGGTACGCCGTCCCGCCGGGCAGGATGCGCTCGTCGGCCGTCTGCACGTGCGTGTGCGTGCCGATGACCGCCGTCGCGCGTCCGTCGAGATGCCAGCCCATCGCGAGTTTTTCCGACGTCGCCTCGGCGTGCATGTCCACGATGACGATCCGCGTCTTCGCGCGCAGCGCTTCGACTTCGCGCGCCGCGACCGCAAACGGATCGTCGAGCGGCTGCATGAAGATCCGTCCCATCACGTTCACGACACCGATCGGTTCGCCGGTGCGCGTCTGCGCGAGCGACGCGCCGCGGCCGGGCACGCCGGTGGGGAAGTTCGCGGGGCGCAGAAGCCGCGGCTGCCGCGGGAGGTACTCCAGGATTTCCTTCTTGTCCCAGACGTGATTGCCCGTCGTCATGAAATCCACGCCGTAGCCGAGGATCGCTTCGGCAATGTCGCCCGTGACGCCGAACCCGGCTGCCGAATTCTCCACGTTGGCGATGACGAAATCGATCGACTCGCGCTCGATGAGCGCGGGCAGCGCGCGACGGACGATCTCGCGGCCCGGCCGTCCGAAGATGTCGCCGATGAAGAGGATGCGCATCGGCGTCACCGCTCCGTCCGGACGTCGATCCGGATCGCGCGGCCGCGCCGCTCCTCGATGCGCGGCAGCAGAATCCGCAGTTCCCCGCCGTGCAGCCGCGCGTCGGCGCGACCCATGTCGAACGCGCCGCTGAGCGGAATCCGCCGCGCGAAGCTGCCGAAGCTGCGCTCGACGAGATGAAAGGCCGCGTGGTGTCGCTCACACCCGGGCGGGGACTTGCGCCCGGCGATCAGCAGCGCACCGCCGGCCGCGCTGACCTCGATGTCGGACGCGGCCACGCCGGGCAGGTCGACGACGATTTCAAGGCCGGCAGGCGTTTCGACGACGTCGACGAGCGGCGTCCATTCCGCGGCGCCAGTTCCCTGATCGTCGAGCTGTTCGAAAAGGCGCCGGACGTTGCCGGGCAGGTCGCGTTGGTCGAAGAAGATCCGAGCCACTCAGGAATTGTAGCGGAGGGGCGGAGGATCGAGGAGCGGGGTTCGAGGGGCGGGGCGCGGGGCGCGGGGCGCG
>DASSOM010000164.1:0-17610 GCA_035700625.1 Vicinamibacterales bacterium | reverse complement strand
GTGAAGTACCAGCCGCAACTGGCGCAGCTCGTGAAAGCGCCGCCGGAGGGGGCGGACTGGATTCACGAACTGAAATACGACGGCTACCGGATCGGCGCCCGCATCACCGGGTCGGGCGTGACCCTCATCAGCCGCAACGGCCACGACTGGACGGCGGCGTTTCCCGAGATCGCGCACGCCGTGCGGCGTCTGCGCACGCGCGACGCCCTGCTCGACGGCGAAGTCTGCGTCCTCCTCCCCGAAGGCCGGACAAGTTTTCAGGCGCTCCAGAACGCCTCACACGGCCACCATCGCGCGGCGCTCGTGTATTTCGTGTTCGATCTGCTGCGCCTGGACGGCCGCGACCTGCTGACCGACGCCATCGAAGAACGGAAGCGCGCGCTGAAGCGCCTCGTCGGCGCGCGCGACAGCGGACGCATCCGCTACGCCGACCACATCGCCGGCGACGGCCGCTCCGCCTTCGCGGAAGCGTGCCGCCTCGGCCTCGAAGGGATCGTCTCGAAGCGGCTCGGGCAGCCGTATCAGCCGGGCAAGCGCGTCGGCTGGCTGAAGACGAAGTGCGTGCAGCGGCAGGAGTTCGTCATCGGCGGCTTCACCGATCCCGAAGGATCGCGTCAGGGGATCGGCGCGCTCCTCGTCGGCTATTACGAGCGGGATCGGCTCGTCTTCGCCGGCAAGGTGGGTACAGGGTTCACCGTCCGCGGAGCGCGCGATCTGCGATCGACACTGGACCGCCTCGAGATCGAGGCGTCTCCGTTCACGCCGCCGCCGCCCGGATGGCTTGGGCGCCACGCGCACTGGGTGAAGCCGACGCTCGTCGCCGAGGTCGTGTTCGCCGAGTGGACCTCGGACGGTCTCGTGCGCCATCCCTCGTTCCAGGGGCTTCGCGCGGACAAGCGGGCGGAGTCCGTCGTGCGTGAACGCGCCGCGCCGCCGGCGAGCGGCAGGAAGAAGAAGACGTCGACCCGGCGCCGCGCGTCATCCGCCGCAGAGCGATCGACGGTCGCGGGCATCACGATCACCCACCCCGACCGCGTCATGTACGAACGGCCGAGGCTCACGAAGCTCGACATCGCCCGCTATTACGAGCAGATGGCATCGTGGATGCTCCCGCATGTGCAGGGCCGGCCGCTGACGCTGGTGCGGTGCGGTCAGGGGCTCGGCGGCCCGTGCATCTTCATGAAGCACTCGAAGCTGTGGGCGCCGCCGGCACTGCGCCGGGTGAAGATCCAGGAGAAGACGAAGATCGGCGACTACCTCATCGCCGATACCGTCGAGGCGCTGGTGTCGCTCGCGCAAATGGACATCCTGGAAATTCATACATGGAACACCCGGATCGATCGCGTCGAGCACCCCGACCGCCTGGTGATCGACCTCGACCCTGGCGAGCAGATCACGTGGCCGGATGTGGTGGCGGCGGCGGTCGAGGTGCGGACGCTGCTCGAGACGCTCGACCTCGCCTCGTACGTGAAGACCACCGGCGGCCGCGGTCTTCACGTCGTCGTGCCCCTGGCCCGGCGGCAGGAGTGGCGCGCGTGCCTCGAGTTCGCGCGCGCGTTCGCCGACGCCCTCGCGCGGCACGATCCCTCGCGCTACACGACGGACTTCGGCAAGAAGGGACGGGCGCGGCAGATCCTGGTCGACTACCTGCGAAACAACCGGACCAACACGTCGATCGCCGCGTTCTCGACGCGGGCGCGCGCCGGCGCGCCCGTGTCGGTCCCGCTCGCCTGGTCCGAACTCGGACCGTCGCTCGACCCCGCGTCGTTCACCGCCGAGAGCGTTCCCGCGCGATTCGCGCGGCGTCCCGATCCCTGGACCGGATACTGGAACACACGCCAGTCGCTCTCGTCGCGCGCGCTGAAGGCGCGGCAGCAGCTCGACGTCTGAGCCGCTTCGCGCGCCGTTCGCGCCTTTCTCGCCTTTACACGCTGGAGCCGTTGATGCTGCGAACCGTCTTCCTGCTCTGTCTGCTCTTGCTCGCGGCGTCCGCGCCGAAGGCGCGCGCACAGACGCGCCGCCACATCTGGGCGCAGGCGACCGTCGGCCCGTATTGGTTCATCGACGAAGATCCGATCGATCACCTCATCGTCGGCGGCAACGCGCACGTGACCTGGACGCCTCGTCTCGGCTTCGAGGCGGACGGCTTGTACATGTGGGGACCGGCGCGCGATCGCGACGCGCAGTTCGCGCTGATGGCGACCTGGGACATCTTCCGCCCGCGGCCGGACAACCCGAGGCGCTACTCACCCTACGTCTTCCTCGGCCCGGCGGTGCTATGGCACCACGACGACTTCGGCGAGAGGGGCACGGTGTCGTCGCACGAGTTCGGCGTGGCGGCCGGCGGCGGCGTGCGCATCGAGATGCCGAAATTCAGGCGGTGGTTCGCGGCACCCGAATTCCGCGTGGGGCCGGACGGCGGATTCGGCGCCGCGCTGCGGCTCGGGTACATCGTGCGGTAGATCGCGATTGGCCTCAGTGCCTGCGGATGAACGCGAGGACGAGGTCCATTCGCGGCGAACGGATCTCGTCCTCGCATGGACCCGCAGAGCGACGGACACTCCCGCTAGATCGCGCTCTGCCAGATCGCGCGGCCGACGAAGAACGGGCCCAGGCGATCGAGATACAGCGCCGTCTGCTGTGTCTTGCGCATCGCCTGGACGACGGCGGAGAGCGGGAAGAGATCTTTGCCGATCAGGCCGATGACGAAGTCGTTGTCGTCGCGATCGAGGCCGTAGCAGGCCAGCCGGACGTCGTGCGCGTAGTCCGCCGCGCCGAATGTCATCCCGATGGCGCCGTGCTCGGCGAGGATCGTGCGCTGCTCTTCCGGCGGAAGCTGCGCGAACCGTCCGCTCCGGCGGAGCGGATACCACACCGCCCAGCGCCATGCCGGGTTGAGCACCGTGCGGCGGGGACGCTCCAGCAGCGCGTCGCGCAGGTCCGGCTCGTAGCCGAGTGAGTACGTGCGGCCGAACATCGCCAGCGCGGGCTTCTGCGTCAGCGTTTCGCACGGTCCCGTGTTGAGGAGCGGACGCAGCGTGTCCAGAAAAAAATCAGGCGAGAGACTCAACGCGAGCACGGCCACGCCGCGGGGATCGTTCAGGTCCTCGTAGACGACCCCGGTCAGCCCGCCCGCAGCGAGATGCTCCACCACGGCGGTCGAATGCCGGCAGCCGCCGAATGCCAGCAGCTGCATGAACAGCCGCTCGTCCGAGCGCTGCGGCTGTCCGCCTTTCAGTCCCCCTTTTTCGCTCAGGTCGGGAGGCTCGATCCGCGCGCGTCCGCGCGCGGCCGCATCCGAGGCTGTCGTGTCGGCCATACCATCGACGATATCGGCTCGCGTGCACCGAGGTCAACGGCACGTACCTTGGAACGTGTCCTCTCGTGCTCGTCTACCGCGAGGACGCCCGGCCGGTCGAGCTCGTCGACGAGCTGCGTCGATTGCGTGCCTCGGTCGATGACCTGGAGGCGTCGCCCGGCATCGATGCGGCGCTGACGCTCCTCATCGAGATCGGTGAACTCGAAGCGGCCGTCGCCGATGCGCTGGCTCCCGAACGCGACGCCCTCTCGCCGGCGGCGTCACTGCTGCGGACGGCGACGCTCGACGCCGCGCGCATCTGGCTCGCCGCGCGCGACGGCGTTCCGCACGCGGGCACGCCGGCGGACGTCGCTCAACCGCTGGAGGCGCTGATCACCATGGACATGAACGCGCTGCCGCGGCGCGTGTCCTTACGGGTCTCGGAAGGGTTCGCGTACTACGCGTTGTTTCCCGATACGTACGTCGCCAGCGCGCGCGCGTTCGCCGACGAGCAACGCCCGCGATCCGTGGTGTGCATCGGCCTGCGGAGCATCGGCACGAGCCTCTCCGCCGTGGCGGCCGTCTCGCTCGCCGCACAGGGGATCCCCGTCACCTCGTACACGGTGCGTCCGCGCGGCCACCCGTTCGATCGCCAGATCGTGCTGCGCGACGATCTGGCGGCGCTCTGGCAGCATGCCGCCGCAGACGGTGCGATGTTCCTCGTCATCGACGAGGGCCCCGGGTTGAGCGGTTCGTCGATCGCGTCCAGCGTCCTTCACCTCGAGCAGCTCGGCGTCCCCCGCGAGCGCATCGCGATTCTGCCGGGCGCGGATCCGCCGGCCGAGCGTCTGCGTTCGCCAGCGGCGCAGGACGTCTGGCGGACCCACCGGCGCTACATCGCCGATCCCGCGGCGCTCGGCCTCACTCCGCAGCGTGCGTTCGGCGTCCGCGAAGCCATCGATTTTTCGGCAGGACGCTGGCGGCGGCATCTCTATGGGAGCGAAGCGCAATGGCCCGCGGTCCAGCCGCAGCACGAGCGCTGGAAGGTGTTCGTCCCCGCGACGGACACGCTGCTGAAGTTCGTCGGACTCGGTCCGTACGGACGCGCGGCGGCCGATCGCGCCGCGCGCCTGCATGCCCACGGGCTCGGACCGCGGCCCGATGCCCTCCGCAACGGGTTCCTTGCGCTGGATTACGTTCCCGGCGCACCGCTCGGCACCGGCGAGGCGAACGTCGCGGACGCCGGGGCGATCGGGCGCTACATCGCGCAGGTGGCCGACGTGTTTCCAGCGCCGCGCAATCCGCCGGCGTCGGTGCTGCTGCACATGATCGAAACGAACGCGGGGGAAGCGCTCGGCTGCGCGGCGTCAGCCGTGCGCGCCGCCGTGGGGCATCTTGCGCCGCTCGTCGACGACACACCAGGCGCGGCCACCGATGGGCGGATGCTCGCGCACGAGTGGGTCCGCACCACGCACGGGCTCGCCAAGGTGGACGGCCTCGATCATCATCGCGATCACTTCTTTCCGGGATCTCAGGATGCGGCGTGGGATCTCGCCGCGGCGATCATCGAGCTGCCGGCGGGAGACCGCGAGCGCGCGGCGCTCGTCAGTGCCTGCCGGCGCGCGAGCGGCGATCGCACGATCGAACGGCGGCTCCCCTTCTTCATCGCCGCCTGCGCGGCGTTCCGGCTCGGCTACTGCCGGATGGCGGCCGTCGCGATCGCCGGATCGGATGACGAGCGGCGCTTCGTGCGCGAAGCGCAGCGGTACGCGCGGACGTTGACGGAGGCGCTTCATCTGCCGGCGGCGCTTCCCAGTGCGCCCTGAAGGCCGCGATCTGCGCGAGCGCCTCGTCGAAGTCCCCGCGGAAACACACGGCGCGATCGTCCACGAACACGTGCGCCGGCGGCTTCCGATCCGTCACGTGTCTCACGAGGTCGTCCAGTCCGTGTTCGCGCAGCCATCGCCACACGCCGGTGTGATGGCGCGTGGTGAACACGACCACGTCGAAGCCGCGCGCGATCAGGGCGTCGAGAAACGCGCGCGCGCCGGCGCGCGGCGGATCCCAGTGGGCAGGATCGCGCCAGCCGGTATAACGGTCGAGGACGCCGTTGAGGTCGACGCACACGACAGGACGATCGCTGCGCCCGAGGTCGCCGCGCTTCGGGGCGCGGCGCGGAGCCGCTCCGCGCGCCATGGCGTCACGTTACCATGCGGGCACCCGCCTTGCAGCGGTTCTGCAGGAAGGAGGATCGATGGCTTCTGCAGAACCGGTGACCGATCATCGACGGATTCGCGAGTGGGCCGAGGCGCGCGGCGCGAAGCCGGCCTGCGTGAAGGGTACGGGCGGCAAGCAGGACCCGGGCATGATCCGCCTCGACTTCCCCGGCTACAGCGGCGAGGAAAGCCTGCAGGCGATCTCGTGGGACGACTGGTTCAAGGCGTTCGACGACAACGGGCTCGCGCTGCTCATCCAGGAAGAGACCGCGGGCGGCGAGCGCAGCAACTTCAATAAACTCGTCAGCCGCGAAACCGCGCACGCAAAGCGCTGACATCGCTTGACGGCCGGCCTGGCCCTAGGTACTCTGGGACGCGCGCGCCGCGCGCCCCAGATTCATGAGCACAGACGATCGCCAGGCGGCCGAGCGCCGCGTTTCGGAACTCATCTCCCTGCTGCGCGCCCAGCCGGACGCGCAGTCGTACTCCGCGATTATCGACGAGGCCGAGGCGCTGCAGCGCGCGATCGGCGCGTTTCACCTCGAGGGCATCCGCTTCCGGATGTACAACGTCGATCGGGCGATCGCGCAGCGCGACGCGCCGGCGGACGCGCGCGCGATCGTCGCCGACGTGCACCGTCATCTCGAAGCCGCGGGTTTCCATACCCGCTCGCATCAGGCGCCGACCACCTAACGTCGTTCTGGCTCCCGCCTTGCACTCCTTCTCTCATCACGAAAGGAGCGTGCAATGGCAACCGATCTCAAGGGCAAGCGTGTGGCTGCCCTCGTGGACAACGGCTTCGAACAGGTCGAACTCACCGAACCAAAGAAGGCGCTCGAACAGGCGGGCGCAACGGTTGACGTCGTCTCGCCGCAGTCCGGCGAGGTGAAGGGGTGGAACCACAAGGAATGGGGTGAAAAGGTGCGCGTGGACCGCCCGCTCGAACAGGCCACGCCGGACGAGTACGACGCGCTGCTCCTGCCGGGCGGCGTCATGAATCCCGACAAGCTCCGCGCGAACACCAAAGCCGTCGAGTTCGTGAAGGGGTTCGTCGCCTCGGGCAAGCCGATCGCGGCCATCTGCCACGGTCCGTGGACGTTGATCGAAGCGGGCGGCGTGCGCGGCCGGAAAGTGACGTCATGGCCGTCGCTCCAGACCGACCTTCGCAACGCCGGCGCGACGTGGGTGGACGAACCCGTCGTCACCGACAACGGGCTGGTGACTTCGCGAAAGCCCGACGACATCCCGGCATTCAACAAGAAGATGATCGAGGAGTTCGCCGAAGGACGTCATACGGCCCGCGGTGCGCGGGAGCACGCGGGCGCGACGCACTGAAGCACCGACCCCGGCCGTTACGGACGTGGATGGTACAATGGAGAGTCACCCATGCCACGTCTGACGCATCTGTCGGAACTGGAGGAGCTGGACGCCGCCATCGCCGAGTCGGCGGACCGGCCCGTCCTGCTCTTCAAGCACAGCCGGTACTGCGGCGTGAGCTGCGAGGCGCTCGACGAGCTGCGCACGCACGTCGAACGCGACGCCAGCGACGCCGCGTACAAAGTCATCACGGTCCAGACGCATCGGCCGCTCGCCGACGCCGCCGCGGCACGCCTGGGCGTCCGACATCAGACGCCGCAGGCCATCCTCCTCCGCAACGGTACCGTCGTCTGGAGCGCCTCCCACTTCCGCATCACCGCCGACGAACTCGCGCGCGTGATGATGGACTGAACGCATCCCGCATCCCGCATCCCGCATCCCGCATCCCGCGTCCCGCATCCCGCGTCCCGCATTCCGCGTCCCGCGTCACAACCAGGCCGCTCCTCTGACGCCGCTCGCGTCCCCGTGGCGCGCCGGCAGGAGCTTCGTCGCCACGCGATCCGAGAACACCCACGCCCCCCACCTCGAAGGCACCTGTTCGTAGAGCGCGGCGATATTCGACAATCCGCCGCCGAGCACGATCACGTCCGGGTCGAGGACGTTGATGACCGACGCCAGGGCGCGCGCCATACGCGACGTGTAGCGGTCGAGCGACGCGATGGCGCGCGGCTCTCCTGCGGCCGCGGCGGCGGCGATTTCCTCGGGAGCGCGCGTGTGTCCGTCCGGCGCATCGTCGCGCGAGAAGCCCGGCCCCGAGAGAAACGTCTCGATGCAGCCGCTGCGTCCGCAGTAGCACGAGGGTCCCGGCCGTTCCTCGTCGTGCGGCCACGGCAACGCGTTGTGCCCCCACTCACCCGCGACCGCGTTGGCGCCGACCAGCACGCGGCCGTCGACCACGATCCCGCCGCCGGTGCCCGTGCCGATGATGACGCCGAACACGACGCGCGCGCCGGCACCGGCGCCGTCGACCGCTTCCGACAGCGCGAAGCAGTTGGCGTCGTTCGCCAGGCGAACGGAGCGCGCCAGCCGCCGCTCGAGATCCTCCTTCAGCGATCGTCCGTTCAGCCAGGTCGAGTTCGCATTTTTGATGAGGCCGGTTGCCGGGGATATCGCGCCGGGAATGCCGAGACCTACCGATGCGCCGGGCGCCGTGGCGCGCTCCGCGTCGGCGACGAGCGCCGCGATCGCCTCCAGCGTCGCGTCGTAGCTGCCGCGCGGCGTCGGCACGCGGCGGCGGAACCGCTCGCGGCCGTCCGCGTCGAGCGCGATCGCCTCGATCTTCGTCCCGCCGAGATCGATGCCGATGCGGACGCCGGTGCTCATCGCGTGCTCATCGCCTCCAGCAGCGATCGGGCGACCTGCTCCGCCGGCTCGAGGGCGTGCAGTTCGCCGACGCCCTCGCGCTCGTCCGGACGTGGACGACGATTCGGGTTGAACCAGATCGCGCGAATGCCCGCACGGGCCGCGCCTTCGATGTCGGCGTCCCAGGCGTCGCCAATCATGACGGCATCGCCGGCCGACACGCCCATGCGCGCGAGCGCGATGCGGAAGATCGCCGGGTCAGGCTTCGAGACGCCGGTGTCGCCGGAGACCACGAGCGCGGTGACGAACGGCTGCAGGCCGCACACCTCGAGCTTTTCCTGCTGCTCGTCCCGCAGGTTGTTCGAGACGATCCCGATCGGTGCGCGCGTGTGCAGCGCGCGCAGCAGCGCAATCGCGCCGGGCACGGGCCTGCGTGCGTCGAGGTAGCCGAGGCGGTATTCGGCCGCGGCGCGTCCGGCCTCGTCGTCGGTGAGCGGCACGCCGAGCGCCCCGAACACGCGCCGGAAGCGTTCCTGCCGCGCCTCGTCCAGGCCGAGCCGTCCCGCGAGCACCTCCAGGTGCAGCTCCTCCAGAAAATGCGCGTGATGGGCGGCAAACGCGTCGAAGTCGATGCGATCGGCGGCGACGTGGGACGCGTGGACGCGTGCGAGCGCCGCCCGCGACGCGCCGTGATGGTCGAACAGCGTGTCGTCGAGATCGAACAGGATGGCGCCCGGCATCAGAGCGACGCCGCCCGCGACCAGGCGAGCCGCGTCAGGCGCAGCGCGAGCCGCGGCGACTGCATCAGCAGCCGGCGGCGCGCCGTCCGGTACGGCTGCACGCCCGTCGCATAGTCCACCAGCAGCTGCGCCAGCGACGGATGCGCGCGCGCGCCGCCGACGACGCCGTCCATGCGTGCGGGGCTGTGAAAGAGGTATCGCTGGAGAATCACGGAATCGCGCAGCTCGGTCCCGATTTCGCGGCGCCAGGCGCGCTCGTACTGCCGGCCCGCGGCAGCAGGATCGATCGTGCCGCCGCGCCGCGCCTCCACGATGGCGCGCGCGGCCAGCTCGCCGGTGACCATCGCGTAGTAAATCCCTTCCGCCGAAAAGCCGTTCACGAATCCCCCGGCGTCTCCCGCCAGGAGCACGCGACCGGCGGTCGTCCGCCGCAGCGGGCCGCCAACCGGGATGAGAAACGGCGTGAAGTGATCGCGCTGCGAGTCGCCCGCCAGCACGCCGCGCGTCTTCAGATCGTCGACGAAGTGCTGCTGCAGGTCGTACGGGACGGCGTCCACGCGCGCGCGGAAGTACGACAACAGATACCCGATCCCGACGTTCACGTGCTCGCGCTTCGGAAAGACGTACGCGTAGCCGTGCGCGCCGCCGTACCCGTAGAACACGTGCAGGGTGTCGGGCGCGGTGCTCCGCAGCAGCGCCGCGGGCGTCTCTTCCATCATGTCCAGGGCGAGCCGTGACGCCGGCCATCCCGGATTGATGCCGAGCCGTCGCGCGATCACGCTGTTGACGCCGTCGGCGGCAACGACCATCGGCGCCGTCAGACGGCGGCCGTCGCGCAGCGTCAGCGTGACGCCCGTCTCGTGCGCCTCCACCTGTCCGACCGCGGCCGGTGCCACCAGCCCGGCGCCCGCGTCGAGTGCGAGCTGCACGAGCCGATGGTCGAACTCGACGCGGCGGATCATCAGCACGGCCGGACGCGGCGACGTCATCTCGAAGACGCCGCCGGACGGCCCTTCGAGCAACAGCTTTGAAATCCAGTGCACGGAAATGCACGTGAGGGCGTCGCGCAGGTACGGAAATCGTGACGTCACGCGCGCGCTGATCCCGCCGCCGCACGGTTTATTGCGCGGCATCGCCGCGCGTTCGACGATGAGCGTGCGCAGACCGGCGGCCGCCAGCACACGCGCGGCGGTTGCGCCGGCGGGTCCGGCGCCCGCGACGATGACGTCGGCGTCGACGCTCATGCTAGACTGACCCGATGTCCGCGGGAGCCCTCGTCATCGCCGCCGAAAACCTGATGCCGTCGCTGCGCGATCGTGTCGAGAGCGACGGTACCGTACTCGCGTTCGCCGACACCGAGCCCATCCAGGCGCTGCAGGCGATCCTGGAACAGCGTCCGCCGCTCATCGTGCTCGAGCGGTTGTTCGCCGCGACGCCGCGCGGGGCGGCGTTGATCAATCGCATCAAGAACGATCCGCAGCTCGCGTCGTGCGAGGTGCGCGTGATGTCGCATACGGGGGACTACTCCCGACAGGTCGTGAAGCCGACGGTGGCGCCTGTCGCCGCCGCGGCCGGATTCGGCGCGGGCGGCGTCGTCACCGAAGACGAGCCGCGCCGCCTCGACTGGCACGGCACCCGGCGCTCGCCGCGCCATCGCGTGCGCGACGGCGTCGAGATCCAGCTCGATGGCAATCCGGCCACCGTGATCGATCTCTCGATCAACGGCGCGCAGGTCGTGTCGCCGACGATCCTGCGGCCGAACCAGAAGGTGCGGATCAGTCTGCCGGCGGATGAATTCGTCATGCGCTTTCGCGGCTCGGTGGCCTGGGCGAAGTTCGAGCTGTCGGCAGCCGCCAGCGGGCCGCAGTATCGGGCCGGCGTCGAGTTCACCGACGCGGATTCTGGCGCGATCGAGAGCTTCTGCACGCGCAACCGCGCCTAGCGCGTCAGCGTCTCACCGGCGCGTCCGCCAGCCAGCGTTCCGCGATGGACCCCGAGCGGACGATCGTGTCCTCGCGTCCCGATCCCGTTGAAATAATCGCCGCCGGCACGCCGGTCAGCTCCTCGAGCCGCGCGACGTAGCGCCGCGCCTCGCCCGGCAGATCGTCGTACCGCCGCACACCGCGCGTCCCGGCGCTCCATCCGGGCAGCGTTTCGTACACCGGTTCGCACGCCGCGAGCTGCGCGATGTCCGCCGGGAATTCCGTGAGCGTGGCGCTGCCGCAGCGGTACGCCGTACAGATCTGGAGCTCGGACATCCCGTCGAGCACATCGAGCTTCGTGATCGCCAGCGCGTCGAGGCCGTTGACGCGGGCGGCATACCGCACCGCGACGGCATCCCACCAGCCGCACCGGCGCGGGCGGCCGGTGACGGCGCCGAACTCCTGCCCGCTTTCGCGCAGGCGGTTGCCGAGTTCGCCGTGCAGCTCCGTCGGCAGCGGCCCCTCCCCCACCCGCGTCGTGTACGCCTTGGCGACGCCGAGCACGCCGTCGATGGCGCGGGGAGGCACGCCGAGTCCCGTGCACACGCCGCCCGTCGTCGCGTTCGAGGAGGTGACGTACGGATACGTGCCGTGATCGATGTCGAGCAGCGTCCCCTGCGCCCCTTCGAACATGATCGGCCGCCCCGCGGCAACGGCGCGCGCGAGGAAGAGCGACACGTCGGTCACCCACGGCGCCATGCGCGTCCAGGCGGCGCGCAGGTCGTCGAACACCTGACGCCAGTCCATGAGCGAGTCGCCGATGATGTGGTTGCGGGCGTCGACGTTGTGGCGGACGGCCTCGGCGAGCGCGTCCGGGCTGGCCAGGTCGCCGACGCGGACGCCGCGCCGCGCGATTTTGTCCTCGTACGCCGGCCCGATCCCGCGCGACGTCGTCCCGATCTTCCGCTCACCCCGCCGCGCTTCGCTGAGCAGATCGAGCTCGCGGTGATACGGCAGGATGAGGTGCGCCTTGTCGCTGATGACGAGGCGATCGCCGATGCGGATGCCGGCCGCCTCGAGCTCGTCGATCTCCGCGAACAGCGCCTGCGGATCGACGACGAGGCCATTGCCGATCACGCACGTGACGCCGTCGTGCAGAATGCCGGACGGCAGCAGCCGCAGGACGAACTTCCGTCCGTTCGCGTAGACGGTGTGCCCCGCGTTGTGCCCGCCCTGATACCGCGCGACGATCGAGAAGTGCGGCGTCAGCAGATCGACGATTTTTCCCTTGCCCTCATCTCCCCACTGCGCGCCGAGCACCGCGATGTTCATATGTCGGAGTATTCTAGTTCACAATGATCCATCTCGACGGGCACAGTCTGACGCTCGACCAGCTCGACGCGATCGCCGGTGGCGCGGAGGTGGCGGTCGCCTCGTCGGCCGAGCGGGCCGTCGATGCGGCGCGCGCGGTGGTCGATCGCAAGGCGGCGGGCGATGCACCGGTGTACGGCGTCAACACCGGGTTTGGATCGCTCGCCGAGGTCAAAATCGCCAGGCCGGATCTCCGCGCACTCCAGATCAATCTGCTCCGCAGCCATGCGGCCGGCGTCGGCGAGCCGCTGCCGGTGCGCGCCGTGCGCGCGACGATGGCGCTGCGCGCGAATGTCCTCGCCAAGGGCTACTCGGGCATCCGGCGGGAGACGCTCGCGCGCCTCGTCGAGATGCTCAACCGGCGCGTGCATCCGATCGTGCCGAGCCGGGGATCGGTGGGAGCCAGCGGGGACCTCGCGCCGCTTGCGCACCTCGCGCTCGTGCTGGCCGGAGAGGGATATGCCACCGTCGGCGACGATCCCGCGGTCCTCGACGGGAGCGCGGCGCTGGCGCGTGCGGGACTCGCGCCCGTGTCGCTCGAACCCAAGGAAGGCCTCGCGCTCATCAACGGCACGCAGGCGAGCGCCGGCGTCGCCGCGCTGGCGCTGATCGACGCCGAGCGGCTCGCGCGCGCCGCGGACATCGCCGCGGCGCTGTCGATCGACGGTCTGCGCGGATCGTGGCACCCGTTCGAGGCGCGGTTGCACACCCCGCGGCCCCACCCGGGACAGGCGGCTTCGGCCGCGAATCTGCTGCGGCTGCTCGCCGACAGCCCGATCAACGCGTCGCACGCGGACTGCGGACGCGTCCAGGACGCCTATTCGCTGCGCTGCGCGCCCCAGGTGCACGGCGCCGCGCGCGACGCGCTCGCCTTCGCCCGCGCGACGATCGCCATCGAAGCCAACGCCGCGACGGATAACCCGATGGTGTTCGCCGAGAGCGGCGACATCGTGTCGGGCGGCAATTTTCACGGTGCGCCCGTGGGCCTCGCGGCCGACACGATCGTGCTGGCGCTCGCGCAGCTCGCGACGATCTCGGAGCGGCGGTCGGATCGGCTCGTCAATCCGGCGCTCAGCGGGCTCCCGCCGTTCCTGACGCCCGACAGCGGGCTGCACTCGGGCTACATGATCGCGCAGGTCACCGCGGCGGCCCTGGTGTCCGAGATCAAAACACTCGCGCATCCGGCAAGCGTGGATACGATCCCCACGTCCGCGAACCGCGAAGATCACGTCAGTATGAGCATGGCCGCGGCGTTGAAGGCGGATCGCGCCGTCTCGCTCGCGATCCGCGTCACCGCGGTCGAGTTGCTGCTCGCGTGCCAGGCGATCGATCTGCTCGCGCCGCTCGCGACGTCGCCGGCGCTCGCGCCGGTCCACTCCCTGATACGATCAGCGGTGCCAACGCTCGACGTCGATCGTCCGCCGGCACCTGATATCGAGCGGATCGCCGGGTGGATCCGAACCGGCGCGCTGGAACGCGCCTGCGCCGCGGAAGTCAAGTAAGAAATTTTTCAATTTCAATTTGACAACGCGCGCGTACGTTTTTAGATTGCTAACCTTCGCCGTCGGGCCGACTGCGACCGCGCCACGCCGACGATCGTTCCCACGCGATGAAGACCCTCGCCCGTCACATCAGCGCCCCGCGGGGCACGACGCTCTCCTGCAAGGGATGGCCGCAGGAAGCCGCGCTGCGCATGCTGATGAACAACCTCGATCCGGAGGTCGCCGAGCGGCCTGACGATCTGATCGTGTACGGCGGCTCCGGCCGCGCCGCGCGATCCTGGGAGGCCTTCGACGCGATCGTCGCCACGCTGCGCCGGCTCGAAGGGGACGAAACGCTCGTCGTCCAGTCGGGCAAGCCCGCGGCGGTCTTCCACACCCATCCGTGGGCGCCCCGCGTCCTCATCGCCAACGCGCTCCTCGTCCCCGCGTGGGCCACGTGGGACATCTTCCGCGACCTCGAAGATCGCGGCCTGACGATGTACGGACAGATGACCGCGGGGAGCTGGATCTACATCGGCACGCAGGGAATCCTGCAGGGGACCTACGAAACGCTGGCCGAACTCGCGCGGCGCCATTTCGGCGGCACCCTCGCCGGACGCCTCGTCGTGACCGCCGGCCTCGGGGGCATGGGGGGCGCGCAGCCCCTCGCCGTCACCATGAACGAAGGGATCGCGCTCGTCGTCGAGGTCGATCCCGCGCGCATCGAACGGCGGCTCGCCACGCGCTACGTGGACGAGCGCCGCGGCTCGCTGGACGAGGCCCTGGCGCGTGTGGACGACTACCGGCGCCGGAAGACCCCGCGATCGATCGCGCTCGAGGGGAACGCGGCCGACATCATCCCGGAGCTGGCCCGCCGCGGCATCGTCCCGGACGTGCTGACCGATCAGACGTCGGCGCACGACGCGCTCAACGGGTACGTCCCCAACGGCATGACGCTCGCCGACGCGGCGGCGCTGCGGACGGCGAGCCCGCAGGAGTACGTCCGCCGCGCGACGGAGGCCATGGGGGCGCACGTGCGCGGCATGCTCGCGCTCCAGCGCGCCGGCGCCGTGACGGTCGACTACGGCAATAACATCCGCGCGCAGGCCGAGAAGGCGGGCGTCGACCGCGCGTTCGACATTCCGGGATTCGTGCCCGAATACATCCGTCCGTTGTTCTGCACGGGCAAGGGGCCGTTCCGGTGGGCCGCCCTGTCGGGCGATCCCGCCGACATCGCCGCGACCGACGATCTCGCGCTGGACATGTTCGCCGGGGACGCCGCGCTGTGCCGCTGGATCCGGCTCGCGCGCGAGCGCGTCGCGTTCCAGGGGCTGCCCGCGCGCATCTTCTGGCTGGGCTACGGCGAGCGTGCGCGGTTCGGCCTCGCGATCAATGATCTGGTGCGGCGCGGACGCATCAGCGCGCCGATTGTGATCGGACGCGATCACCTCGACACGGGATCGGTGGCCTCGCCCAATCGCGAGACCGAAGGGATGCGGGACGGCAGCGACGCGATCGCCGACTGGCCCGTCCTCAACGCGCTGCTGAATACGTCGTCCGGTGCCACGTGGGTCTCCGTGCACCACGGCGGCGGCGTCGGCATCGGCTACTCGCTGCACGCGGGCATGGTCGTCGTCGCCGACGGCACACGCGAAGCGGACGAGAAGCTGCAGCGCGTGCTGACGTGCGATCCCGGCCTCGGCGTCGCCCGCCACGCCGACGCCGGCTACCCCGAGGCCATTGCCGCTGCGCGCGACGGCGGCATCGATTTGCCGATGATGCCGCCAGCTGGAGGATCAGGCCGATGATGATCCCGGAACGTCCGTCGCTCGAGCGCCGGGTCCTCGCTGCACTGGACGGTCAGTCGGGCGGCGCGCCGCGCATTCCGATCGTCCTCGGCGGCTCGGGGACCGGCCGCACCTCCCTGCTGCTGCGGCTGCGCGACCTCGTCGGCCGCACGCAGGCGCAGTACGTCGACGTCGAGCGCGTGGCCACCACGCCGGAGCGGTTCCTGCGATCGCTGCGCGACGCGACGCCGTTCCCGTCGCATCCGTACGGCGTTGCCGATGGCCACGAGCCGGACGCGCGCGAAGCCTTCGACGCGGCGCTCGCCTTCTTCGATACGGCGCGCCTCCCCGCCGGCGCCCCCGCGACGTTCCTCCTCGACGAGTTCCTCGACCTGCGCACGTTCGAGAGCTTTCCGGGCCTGCGCACCGTCCTGCGCGATCTGCTCGGCGTGCTCGCGGCCAGCGGGAACCGCTTCGTGCTGACCACGCGCTACGTGGCGCGCGCGCACCGGCTGCTGCGCGACGCCCCCGCGCAGTTCGAGATCGTCCACGTCGCGCCGCTCACGCCGATCGAAGTGCGCGACACGCTCTTCGGCGGCAGCACCCACGATCGCGGCGTGCCGCTCGAGGAGGACGACCGGCAGCGCGACGATCTCTCGCGCCTCGTGCAGGCGCTCGCGGACGGCCGTCCGGCGTACGCGCGCCTGATTGCCGACACCGCCGTCGCCCTCGCGCCGCGCGGCGGCGCGGATCCGGTCAGCGCGCTCGCCGCGCTGCTCGGGCCCGGCGGCCAGCTCGCCGACTCGTGCCGCTTCTGCTACGAGCTCCGGCTGCACCGCGCGCGCGGCTACGGCGCGCTCAAGGCCATCCTCGACGTCCTCGCGCAGGAAGAGCCGCTGACACTCACGGAAATCGCGCAGCGCCTCCACCGCACACCGGGCTCCACGAAGGACTATCTGTCGTGGCTGGAAGACGTCGACCTCGTGGTCTCGCGGCAAAAGCGCTACAGCTTCGCGGATCCGATGCTGCGCCTCTGGGTGCGCCTGCACTGCCGCCCCGCCCCGCCGTCCGACGAGGACGTCTCGCGCGAGGTGCACGCCTACGTGATGGCCAGGCTGCCGCAGGCCGAGCCCGCGCTGGCGATCGCCGGCGAGCCCGCGGCCGAAGAGCGCGAGAAGAGCTGGGGAATTATCGAGATAGATTGAGGCGTTCCATCGCGGCGCGGGCGGCGGCCTGCGCCGCTTCTTTCTTGCTCTTCCCTTCGGCCCGCGCCACCGGCTCGCCGTCCACGACGACCTCCACGACGAACTGGCGGCGGTGCGGCGGCCCGATCTCCTCGACGAGCCGATACAGCGGCAGCCGCCCGCCGTGCGACTGCAGCCATTCCTGCAGCTCCGACTTCCAGTCCTCGGTAAACGACGCCGCCGTGCCGCTCTGACGCGCTCCCTCGATCAGCTCCGCGAACTGACGCTCGATGAACCCGCGCGCCGCGTCGATCCCGCCGTCCAGGTAGATCGCCGCGATGAGCGCCTCGTAGCAGTCCGCGATGATCGCGTGCTTGCGCCGGCCGCCCGTCTTCTCCTCGCCGCGGCCGAGAATGAGGAAGCGCCCGAGATCGATCCGCTCGCCGAGTTTCGCCAGCGCGCTCGCCGAGACGATCGACGCCTTGAGCTTCGACTTCTGTCCCTCGTTGTGCTGCGGGAACTCGCGGAACAGCAGGTCGGCGATGACGAACCCGAGGACGGAGTCGCCGAGGAACTCCAGTGACTCGTTGTCGAACACGCCGCCGCTGGCGTCCTCGTGGACGCGCGATCGGTGCGTCAGCGCGTGTTCGAGCAGGCCGCGGTCGCGGAACCGGTAGCCGATCGTGCGCTCCAGGGGCTCGAACTCCGAGAGAAACGGGATCACCCGCCCCACCTCGACGTCGTCGCGATGGCTCTCGATGATCCGCGTGGCCGACGCCGAATACGGCTCCGGCACGCACACGCGCCGCTCCCACGCCTGTTCGTTGAGCGCGATCGGAAACGCGGTCCGCGACATGTCGCTGACGATGATCGACGGGATGCCGTGCGTCTCGAGCAGCCCCTTGACGACGTTTGCCTCGACCTCGGACGGC
>DASSOM010000163.1:0-16131 GCA_035700625.1 Vicinamibacterales bacterium | reverse complement strand
GTCAGCTCGATGACCGGCATGGAGGACGTGCTCGATCCCACCGACATCAACATCTACCGGGATCTGGCCGGCGGCCTGACGACCGCGAACGTGCTGCACGGCAGCGCCAACCCGATCGGCGGCAAGAATGCGGTGATCAAGCTGCGGTGGGGCAAGACGCGTCCCGAGGATCTGCTGTTCGAGGGAGCGCTGCCTGGAATCAAGTTCGCGCTCGGCGAGAACCCCAAGGATATGCGGCAGGGAGGGCGAGACGGGCCACGGCGCTACCCCGCGACGCGACTGGGTGTGGAGTTCGTGATTCGCGATGCGTTCACCCGCGCGCGCGAATACCAGAAGGCGTGGAAGGATTACGAGCAGAAGAAGGCGGCGGGCCAGGACGTCATCGCGCCGAAGCGCGACCTCCAGCTCGAGCCGCTCGTCGAGATCCTCGAAGGGAAGCGGCTCGTGCACGCGCACTCGTATCGCGCCGACGAAATCCTGATGCTCATGCGGCTTGCGGAGGAGTTCAATTTCCGCATCGCCACCTTCCAGCACGTGCTCGAAGGCTACAAGGTCGCCAAGGAAATCGCGGCGCACGGCGCCGGCGCGTCGACGTTCTCTGACTGGTGGGGCTACAAGGTCGAAGCCGCGGACGCGATCCCGTACAACGCCGCGATCATGACGCGCAAAGGGGTGCTCGTCTCGATCAACTCGGACAGCGCCGAGCATGCACGGCGCCTCAACACGGAGGCGGCCAAGACGATGAAGTGGGGCGGCCTGTCGGAAGACGAAGCCCTGCGCCTCGTCACGATCAATCCGGCCAAGCAGCTCCGCATTGACAAGCGCGTCGGTTCCCTCGAAGTGGGCAAGGACGCCGACGTCGTCGTCTGGACGAAGCATCCGCTCAGCTCGTACGCCGTTGCGGACCGCGTGTTCATCGACGGGATCGAGTACTACAACCGCAAGACCGAGGAGCAGCGCCTGACGGCGCTTCAGAAGGAGAAGGCCGATCTCGCGCGCGCGGAGAAGGCGTCGGCCGACACGCGAGCCGGGACGAACGGCACCGGCGGCCGCGACGAGCCGCGTCGCGGCGAAGGAGACGATGCACCCGCGGCGGCGCCGACGAGCGGCGGCAGCACGCCAGCGCCGCAGGCGGCGATGGGCCGCGACGGCGCGGCGAGCGCGACCGCTCCGCAGCCGGAGGCGGCGCCGACCCGCCAGCCGGCCGGCGGCCCCGTGTGGGCGATCACGAACGCGCGGATTCATCCGATCACGAAGCCGACGATCGAGCGCGGCACGATCGTGATCCGCGGCAACCGGATCGAGGCGGTCGGCGCGAACGTCCAGGTGCCGTCCGGCGCGCAGGTCGTCGACGCCGCCGGGGCGGACGTCTTCCCGGGGATGATCAACGCGCGCACGCAGCTCGGGCTCAACGAGCCCGGTCCGCGCGGCTTCGAGGACGTCAATGAAATGCAGGACCTCAACCCGCAGCTCCGCACGCGCGTCGCGTACCACGCGGAGAGCGACGCCATTCCCGTCGCGCGCGCCAACGGCGTCACGACGGTGGCGGTCGTCCCGGGGGGGGCACGTTCGGCGGCGAGGTGGCGGTGATGAACCTCGACGGCTGGACGTGGGAGGAAGCGACGCTGCGCGCGAATGCGGGCATCGAGTTCAACTTCCCGAGCCTGACGCCGCGGCGGCGCTTCTTCGGCGGAGGACCGGCTGAAGACACCACGTTCGAGAAGCTGAAGAAGCAGCGCGACGACAAGCTGGACGAGGTCGCCCGGCTGCTGGATCGCGCGCGCGCCTACGCGCACGCTGCGCCGGGCACGCCGAAGGATTGGGTGCTCGACGCGCTCGTCCCCGTCGTCGAACGTCGGCTGCCGCTCGTCGCGACCGCGAACAGCGAGCAGGACATCCGCGATGCCGTCGCGTTCGCCGATCGCGTCAAGGTGAATCTCGTCATCAGCGGCGGCGCCGAGGCCGGGTTCGTCGCGCCGCTGCTGGCCGAGAAGCACATCCCCGTGATCCTCGGAAACGTCCTCACGCTGCCATCGCGCGAGGATGACTTCGCGGCGGCGAGCTATCAGCTCGCGGGCGAACTGGCGCGGGCGGGCGTGAAGGTGGCCTTCTCGACCGGCGACAGCACCAACGTCCGCCTGCTGCCGTACGAGGCGGCGATGTCGGTCGCGTGGGGGCTCGATCGCGCCGAGGCGCTGAAAGCGCTCACGATCAACGCGGCGGAGATCCTCGGCATCGCGGATCACGCCGGCAGCATCGAACCGGGGAAGGACGCGAACCTGTTCATCGCCAACGGCGACCCGATGGAAATCCGCACGGAGATCACGCACGTGATCATCGAGGGAAAGGACGTCGGGCTCGACAACAAGCAGCTCGCGCTCTACAAGAAGTACATGGCCCGGCAGTAGGGAGGAACCGCGATGAAGATGCCCATCCGATTCGGTGCGTCGCTCGCGGCGGCGGTCATGGCCCTCGGCCTGGTCGCGGTCCGCGCGCAGGCGCCTTACGTATACGCCATTACCGGCGCCCGGCTCGTGACCGTTTCCGGCGCCACGATCCCCTCCGGCACCATCGTCCTGCGCAACGGCCTGATCGAGGCCGTCGGCGCGGGCGTGCAGACGCCTGCTGACGCCGTCAAGATCGACGGCACCGGGCTGACGGTCTACCCCGGCCTGATCGACATGGGCACGAGCACGGGACTGGACGTGCAGGTGCCCTCCGAAGCGCCGGAGAACATCCGGGAGGCGGACGATCTCGAACGGTGGAAGCGCGGCGTGATCCTGCGGCCCAATCTCATGGCCGCGGAACACGTGAAGCAGACGACGCCGGATCTCGGGCGCATGGCGGCGACCGGCATCACGACGGTGCTCGCCGTGCCGCCCGGGACGATCTTCAAGGGGCAGAGCGCGCTGATGAACGTCATGGGTGCGGACCCGCGGCCGATCGTCGGGGCGATCGCGGAGCCCGTGAGCGGGACGGCGATCGTCAAGGCGCCCGTCGCGCTCCACGTCGGAATGCCGAACGGCGTGCGCGTCGGCGATGCGTATCCCGACTCGCTCCTCGGCGTCATCGCGTTCATCCGCCAGTCGTTCATCGACGGCCAGTACCAGCAGATGCTGGAGCAGCGCTATCAGAAGTCCCCCGCGGGACAGCCTCGGCCCGCGTTCGATCCGGCGCTCGACGCGCTGCAGCCGGCGCTCGATCGGCGGCTGCCCGTCGCGTTCGAGGCGGAGCTCGCGCGCGAAATTCTGCGCGGCCTTCGCATGGCGAAGGAGTTCAACCTCGATCCCATCGTCGTCGGCGGATGGGAAGCCGATCAGGTCGAAGCGGACCTGAAGGCCCAGCGGGCACGCGTGATCTACAGCCTCGACTTTCCGACGCGATCCAAGGCGCTCGCGCCGGACGCGCCCGAGCCGGCGCGTGAGCTGAGGCTCCGCGCACAGGCGCCGAAGACGCCGGCCGCGCTGCAGCAGGCGGGCATCACGTTCGCGTTCTCCTCCGACGGCCTCGACAAGCCGCAGGATTTCATCGCGAACGCCGCGAAAACCGTGAAGGCCGGCCTTCCGGCCGACGCCGCGATCCGAGCGCTGACGTTGAACGCCGCCACGATCGCCGGCGCCGCGGATCGGCTCGGCTCGCTGGACCGCGGCAAGATCGCCAATCTCGTCGTCACCGACGGCGACCTGCTGGCCGACGGCACCCACGTGAAACAGGTGTTCATCGACGGCCGGATGATCGATCTGGCGCCGCTGACCGAAGGGTCGGGCCCGCAGCGCCGGGGGCGGGGTGCCCGATAGAGCGATCATCCTGACCCTGCTGTGCGCGTTGTGCTGGGCGGCGGACGGCGCCGCCCAGACCCCCTCCGCGTCCCGCATCCGCGTCTTCCTCGACTGCCAGTTCTGCGACGAGAACTTCCTCCGGCAGGAGATCACCTTTGTCGACTACGTGCGGCGGCGCGAGGACGCGGACGTCCACGTGCTCGTGACGCGTTCCGACACGGGCGGCGGCGGCCACCTCTGGACGCTGGCATTCATCGGGCTCGGGCGATTCGACGGCATCGATCAGCGCCTCACCTACGCCGCGTCGGGCACGAACACCTCTGACGAAACGCGCCGCGGCTTCAGCCGCGTCTTCGCGCTCGGGCTGGTGCGCTACGCCGCCGAGAGCCCTGCCGCGTCACGCCTGGGGATCACGTACGAGCCGCCGAGCGGCGCGCCGGCGGTTGTCGACGATCCGTGGAATTTCTGGGTATTCAGCGCGAGCCTGAACGGCGAGTTCAGAGGAGAGCGCGCGAGCAACGGACGATCCGTCGAAGGATCGGCATCGGCCAACCGCACGACCGCCGACTGGAAATTCGATCTGGATGTGTGGGGCGAGTACGAGGACAACCGCTTCGTCCTCGACGAGGGGGACGTCTACCACGCCGTCTCACGACGCATGAACAGCGGTGCGCTCATCGTGCGGAGTCTGACGCCGCACTGGTCCGCCGGCGCGGTCGGCACCGTCGGATCGTCGACGTTCCAGAACTACCGGTTCCGCGGACGCGCCGCACCCGCCATCGAGTGGAATCTCTTTCCGTACGCCGACTCCAGCCGTCGCATCCTGACGGTGCTGTACAGCGCGGGCCTCCAGCGGTTCGACTATTACGAGGAGACGATCTACGGCCTCCTCGAGGAGACGCTGTGGGATCACCGGGTTCAGACGTCGCTCGGACTGGAGCAGCCGTGGGGATCAGCCTCCTCGTCCGTCGAGTTCTCCCAATATCTCGATGCGCTCGACAAGTACCGGCTCTCGGCGCGCGGGCAGCTCGACGTCCGGCTGTTCAGGGGACTCTCGCTCGACATCTCGGGCGAGTTCTCGCGGCGCTACGATCAGATCTACCTGCCGAAGGGAGACGCGACGTCCGAGGAGATCCTGATCCGGCAGCGCGAGCTGGCGTCCAACTACGAGTACGAGTTCGAGTTCGGCGTGAGCTACTCGTTCGGATCGATCTTCAACAACATCGTGAACGCCCGGTTCCGCAACGCACTCGACTTCTAACCCGAACCTCGCTCCTCGAATCTCGCCCTCGCCTCTCACCGCGCCTGCTGCAGCACGACGACCGACCACGCCTGCACGCTCAGGCGCGCGCCGGCGGCGTGGACGGGCGGCGACGCTGCGGGAGCACCGGCCGGCTCTTCCGCGGCGATCGCCGTGTCGAGCGCCACCGTCCAGCCATCGCCCCATTGCGAGTCAGGCAACGCGAACTCGATCGGCTCCTGGTGCGCGTTGAACATGATGAAGAAGCTGTCGTCGAGCACCTGCTCGCCGCGCTCGCCGACGGTCGGAATCGCCTTGCCGTTGAGGAACACCGCGAGTGATTTCGCGAAGCCCGCCTGCCAGTCCTGCTCGGACATCTCGGTGCCCGCCGGGGTGAACCAGCCGATGTCGCTCATCGGCGCGCCGTGGATGGCCCGTCCCTGGAACCAGCGGCGGCGGCAGAACACGGGATGGTCCTGCCGGAAGCGGATCATCTGGCGCGTGAATGCGAGCAGCGCCTTGTCCGCCCGCGCCCAGTCGTACCAGGACATTTCGTTGTCCTGACAGTACGCGTTGTTGTTGCCCTGCTGCGTGCGCCCGATCTCGTCGCCGCCGCAGATCATCGGAACCCCCTGCGACAGCAGCAGCGTCGAGATGAAGTTGCGGACCTGCCGGCGCCGCAGCGCGAGCACGTCCGGGTTCGTCGACGGACCTTCTTCACCGCAGTTCCACGATCGATTGTGGCTCTCGCCGTCGCGGTTGTCCTCGCCGTTCGCCTCGTTGTGCTTCTCGTTGTACGACACGAGATCGTGCAGCGTGAACCCGTCGTGCGCCGTGATGAAATTGACGCTTGCGTACGGACGCCGTGCAGTGCCCTGATACAGATCGGAGCTGCCCGTGAAGCGGAACCCGAGCTCGGCGAGCGTCTGCTCGCTGCCGCGCCAGAAGTCGCGCAGGCAGTCGCGGTACTTCCCGTTCCATTCCGACCAGAGCGGGGGAAAGTTGCCGACCTGGTATCCTCCCTCGCCGACGTCCCACGGCTCGGCGATGAGTTTCACCTGGCTCACGACCGGATCCTGCTGAATCAGGTCGAAGAACGCCGACAGGCGATCCACGTCGTGCAGCTCGCGCGCGAGCGTCGCCGCGAGATCGAAGCGGAACCCGTCGACGTGCATGTCGTTGACCCAGTACCGCAGGCTGTCCATCATGAGCTGCAGCACGTGCGGGTTGCGCATGTTGAGCGTGTTGCCCGTCCCCGTGTAGTCCATGTAGTAGCGCCGGTTGTCGTTCACGAGGCGGTAGTACGCCTGGTTGTCCAGGCCCTTGAACGACAGCATCGGGCCGAGGTGATTTCCCTCGCCCGTGTGGTTGTAGACCACGTCGAGGATCACCTCGATGCCGGCCGAGTGCAGCGACTTGACGAGCCCCTTGAACTCGTCGACCTGCGCGCCGCGCTGGCCGCCGGACGCGTACTCGTTGTGCGGCGCGAGAAACCCGATCGAGTTATAGCCCCAGTAGTTCCGCAGCCCGCGTTCCAGCAGGCTCGCATCCTGCACGAACTGGTGCACTGGCAGCAGTTCGACGGCGGTCACGCCCAGTTCCTGCAGATACCGGATCGCGACGGGATGCGCCATGCCGGCATACGTGCCGCGCAGCGGCTCGGGAATATCCGGATGCTGCTGCGTGAATCCCTTCACGTGCGTTTCGTACACGACCGTGCGATGCCAGGGCGTGCGCGGACGGCGATCGTCTCCCCAGTCGAACCAGGGATAAATGACCACCGCCTTTGGCATGAAGGGCGCGCTGTCGGCGTCGTTCCGCGATCCTTCGGGGTTGTCGAAGTGATACGGGAACATCGCCTCGTTCCACTGCCACGCGCCTTCGAACGCCTTCGCGTACGGATCGAGCAGCAGCTTGGCTGGGTTGCACCACTGCCCCTCGCCCGGATTCCACGGGCCGTGCACGCGGAAGCCGTACCGCTGTCCGGGCCGCAGGCCCGGCAGATACCCGTGCCAGCACAGCGCAGTCATCTCCGGAAGATCGATGCGCGTCTCTTTACCTTCCTCATCGAACAGGGACAACTCGACGCGCTCGGCCACCTCGGAGAACACGCTGAAATTCGTGCCCTGCCCGTCGAACGTGGCGCCGAGCGGATAGGGGTGCCCTGGCCAGATCTCCATGTGCATTCGACTCCGTGGACCCTTCCGCTGGCAATTCCCGTGCCCCGATAGGTCAGGGCTGAAGCCCTGACCCACCTGTGGGTCAGCCCTTTACGAGGCTGACCGTGGCAGGCATTCGGCCCGGTCACACGCCGCACGCGGCAGCTCATCATTGTTGATCGCGGATGAGGATAAAATCCGCGCATGCATCCGAAGCGCGTCGTTGTTCTCCTCGTCGCTCTCCTGTTCTGCACCGCTCCAGTCCGGACGGCGCCGGATCGCGGGGTTCGCTCGTCGACCGGCCTCGTCGTCTGCACGTCAGCGCCCGCCTGCGATGCCGGCGCCGGCATCCTCGCCCGCGGCGGCAACGCGGTCGACGCGGCCGTCGCGACGGCATTCGCGCTCGCCGTCACACACCCGAGCGCCGGCAACATCGGGGGCGGCGGCTTCATGGTCGTCCGGACGCGGAACGGCGACGCGACGGCGTTCGACTACCGCGAACGGGCGCCGCTCGCCTCGACGAAGACGATGTACCTCGGCAAGGACGGCAAGATCGATCGATCGCTGACCGCTCAGGGATACCTCGCGCCGGGCGTCCCGGGCACGGTGCGCGGCCTGGCGCTCGCACACAAGCGGTTCGGATCGTTGGCCTGGAAAGATCTCGTCATGCCTGCCGTCGATCTCGCCGAGAACGGTTTCGAGCTGTCGCCCGCGCTCGCGCGGAGCCTCAACAACCAGCTGCACGGCGTCATGGCGAAGTTTCCCGCGTCGGTTGCGGCGTACGGCAAACCAGGCGGCGGCGACTGGAAAGCGGGCGATCGCCTCGTCCTGACGGATCTCGCGAAAACGCTGCGCGCCATCGCCGACGACGGGCCGGACGCGTTCTACACGGGCTGGATCGCCGATCGGATCGCCGAGGACATGAAAGCGAACGGTGGACTGATCACGAAGGAGGATCTCGCGCAGTACGAAGCGAAGGAGCGCACACCGGTGCGCGGCACGTACCGCGGCTACGACGTCATCGCCATGCCGCCGCCCAGCTCCGGCGGCGTCGCCATGATCGAGATGCTCAACATGCTCGAAGGCTTCGACCTGCGGTCGAAAGGACGCGGCTCCGCGGCGACGCTGCACCTCGAGATCGAGGCGATGCGGCGCGCCTATCTCGACCGCGCGCGCTACCTCGCCGACCCTGACTTCGTGAAGATGCCCCTCGAACGCCTGCTCTCGAAGGATTACGCGAAGACGCTCGCCGCCTCCATTCAGCCGGACAAGGCGACGAGCAGCGTCGAGCTGGGCAAGGACATCGTGACGACGACGTCGCCCGAACCGGACGAGACGACGCACTTCTCCATCGTCGACGCGCACGGCATGGCGGTCTCGAATACGTTCACGCTGGAGGGAGGCTACGGCTCGCGCGTGGTCGTGAAAGGCGCCGGCTTCCTGCTGAACAACGAGATGGGAGACTTCAACAAGAAGCCCGGCGAGACGAACGTCGAGGGAGACATCGGCACGGTTCCGAATCAGATCGAACCCGGCAAGCGGATGCTCAGCTCCATGACGCCGACCATCGTCACGAAAGACGGCAAGCTCGTGCTGGTCACGGGATCGCCGGGCGGCCGGACGATCATCAACACCGTGCTGTCCGTCGTGCTCGGCGTCACCGAGTTCGGCCTGAACGCCCGCGAAGCAGTGGACGCGCCACGCATGCACCACCAGTGGCTGCCGGATCGCGCGACGATCGAGGAAGGCGGCGTGTCGGACGACGTGCTGAAGCAGCTGCGCGCGATGGGACACACGATCGTCGTCCGCGGCGAGCAGGGGGACGCGAACTCCATCCTCGTGGAAGCGGACGGCGTCGCCTGGGGTGCGCGCGACAAGCGATCGCCGGATGGCAAGGCCTCGGTGCCGACCCGGTGAATTGTCGGATCGCGTGCGTGCTCGCTCTGTGCGCGCTAGGCGCGGCGTGCGCCCGGCCGGCGCCGCGCTTTTCGCTCGAGAACGCGCAGGCGCACGTCGAGATGCTCGCGGGCACGATTGGCAGCCGTCCGGTCGGCACCCCTGAGAACGAGCGGGCGCGCCAGTACATCATCGATCAGCTGCACCTGTTCGGATTCGACGTGCGCGTGCAGGAGACCGATGCACGAAGCCCGTCCGAGGGGCGCAGCGCGCGCGTCGCCAACATCATCGCCGTCAGGAACGGTCCCGACCGCGACGCCATCGCGGTGCTGTCGCACTACGACTCGGCGCCGGACGCGCCCGGTGCGGCCGACGACGGGCTGGGTGTCGCCGTGGCGCTCGAGGCGGCACGCGTCCTCGGCGCGAAGGCGGATCGGCGGCACTCGCTGATGGTCCTCGTCACCGACGGCGAGGAGGCCGGGCTGCTCGGTGCGCACGCGCTGGTGACCGATCGCGACGTGATGGATCGGCTGCAGGCCTACGTCAACGTCGAGGCGGTCGGATCGTCGGGCACGGCCAAGCTGTTCGAGACCGGACCCGGCAACGCCTGGATCGTCGCCCCGTGGGCGCGGCACGCCCCGCATCCGGCCGGCGCGTCGTACGCGCTCGAGATCTACCGCCGCCTGCCGAACGACACCGACTTCTCCATCATCAAGCGCCAGGACGTGCCGGGGCTGAATTTCGCGCCGATTAGCGACAGCTATGCCTACCACACGGCACGCGACACGCCGGATCGCCTGTCGGCGCGCACGATCCGCCGGACGGGCGAGAACGTCGTGGAAACGCTCGATGCGCTCGACGCGATGGACGTGCGGCAGCGTTCGGCGGTGTCGCCGACGTACTTCGATGCGGGAGAGACCATCGCGTTCTCGTGGGGACCGGCGTGGTCGACCGCGATCGCGGTCGCGGCGCTCGCGCTCGGCCTGCTCGGGTGGGTCCGCGTCACGATCGCGACGATCCGGCATCGGGGGTTCTGGCGCTGGCTGCTTTCCGTCGTCTGGGCGATCGCCGCGGTGATCTTCATCGCGGCGCTGCTCGTCGGCATCACCTGGGCGCTGCGCGAAGCGCGGGAGGTCTACCATCCGTGGTACGCGCATCCGAACCGGTTGTTCGTGCTGCTGCTCCTGGCCGGCGCGGCGGCCGGCTGGGGCGCGATGCGCGCCGGTGCGCTGCTGCCCGCACGCGTGCACGGCTTCCGACATCCCGCGGTGGTGTGGAGCCTGACGCTGCCGCTCTGGATTGCGCTCGCGGCGTTCATGGCATGGACAGCGCCCGGCGCCGCATTCCTCTGGACGCTGCCGCTGCTCGTCGCCGGCGCGCTGCTGCTTGCAGCGCCGCCGATGAATGCCCTCGTGGTCCGGCTCGCCTCGATCGTCGTGCTCGGCGTCGCCGCCACGCTCTGGCTGCGCACGACGGTCGAACTGCTCGACTTCACCGTGGCGGTGTTCGGGCGGTTCCCGACGATTACGCCGGTGTTCGTGTACGCGGCGTTGATGATCGCGTGCGCGATCATGGTCGTCCCGCCATTCGTCGCGGCGACGCTGACGATGCGCCCGCTGGTGCGGCCGTCCGCGGTGACCGCGGTGCTGCTGCTCGGCACGGTGGTGGCCGCGGGCTTCGCGTACGCGGCGCCGGCGTATACGGATGCGCGTCCGCAGCGCCGGTACCTGCGGGCGATGGTCGAACCGGGCAGCACGTCGGCGACGTGGGAGGTCGGTTCGAACGAGCCGGGGCTCGATCTGCACCCGGGCGCCCCCGGAGGCTGGACGCGCGTGACGGACGCGCCGCGCGGATCCGTGAGCTGGGGACGGCTCCCGCACCCGTTCGTCTTTCGCACGACTGCCCCGCTGCCCGCGCCGCCGCCGGCATCGATCGCGTCGTTCACGCTCGCGCCGGCGAAGGCCGGGATCGAGCTGTCGATGACGATCCTGCCGTCCGCGCCGGGACTCGCGGTCGCGTTCGAGCTGCCCGAGGGACTGCAGCCCGCGCGAAGCAATCTCCCGGGCATCGTCCGCCGCAAACGGTGGTCCGCTGTGTATTTCGGCGTGCCCGCCGACGGCCTGACGTGGCGCGCGTCCTTCGGCGCCGGCGGCGAACGCGCTGCGGCGGCGCACGCCATCGTTACGTCGTGGCGGTTTCCCGGCGGGAGCGGCTGGCAGCAACTGCCGGGCTGGCTGCCGCAGGAACGGGCGGTCTGGGACGCACGCGTCTCCTGGGTGCTGTCCGCGCCGGACGTGATTGCCCCCGTCCCGCCATTACGCTAGGATACGTAGCCACTACGCTGAAAAACGTATCGGCCGCCCCATGCCCAACCCTTTCGTCTACGGCGAGGTCGTCCCTCCCGCGGCGTTCGTCGACCGGCGCGACGAGCTGGAGCGTCTCACAGCGGATCTGCTGGCCGGTCAGAAGATCTTCCTGATCTCGCCTCGCCGCTACGGCAAGTCGTCGCTCGTCCAGCAGGCGCTGCGCGCCGCCGCCAGGCGCGGTGCGATCCCCGTCGACGTGACCGTCAGCAGCTACAGCTCGTACGTCGCGTTCCTCGAGGGCTACGCGCGCGCGCTGCTGACGGCCGAGGCTCGGCCTGACGCCGTCCGCGGATGGGTCCGCGACCTGCTCGGGGCCGTGCGGCCGGAGCTGCGCGTCGAGCCGGGCGCCCGGCTGTCGCTGTCGTTCCCCGCCGCGCGAACGGCGCGGGACGTCGCGGCGCTCGCGGAAACCGTCTTCACGCTGCCGGCACGCCTCGCCGACATCCGGCGGCGTCCGCTGGCCGTCGCGCTCGACGAGTTCCAGGCGATCGACAGCTTCGACGTGGGCTCGCACGATGTCGAGCACGCCCTGCGCGCCGCGATCCAGCATCAGCGGCAGGTCGCGTACGTCTTCTCGGGATCCGAACCGACGCTGATGGAGCGCATGCTGAGCCGCAGCCGTCCGTTCTACAAGGCTGGCCCGGTCATGCGGCTGCAGCGGATTCCTGCGGACGAGTTCGCCGAGTTCATCGAGGAACGCTTCCGCAAGACCGCCCTGCGTCCTGAGGCCGGCCTCGGCATCGCCATCGTCGAGCTCGCCGGAAATCTGCCGTACGACGTGCAGCGCCTCGCGCACGAGACGTGGGACGACGCGAAGGCCGCCGGAAGGCGCCAGGTGGGACTCGACGATCTCCACGGCACGCTGCTGCGTCTGCTCAACGAGCACCACGCGCTGTTCGAGATGCTGTGGCAGCGTCTCACGCTCGCGCAGCGCGCAACGCTCCGCGCCGCGGTGCTGGAGGACGGGCGCGAGCTGCTGTCGGCGGACGTGCGGGCGCGCCATCGCCTCAGCGGCCCCTCGAGCGTTCAGGCGTCGCTCGCCGCGCTCGTCCGCGAGGACGTGCTCGCCCGCGAGGACGGCCGCTACACGGTCGTCGACTCGCTCCTGCGCGAGTGGGTCGCACGACGGACGTTCTGAACAGGATGTTGCGAGTACACGCCGCGACGAGGTCCGTTCGCGCTGAAAACCGTAGGAGCAGACCGTCGTGAGCACGAAAAACGCGGCGCAGGCCTGCGACACGGTTTGGGGATGGGGGTCCCCAAACCGCGTTCGGATGACATTAAGCCGGAGCCGCGTTTTTCCGGTCTGCGGATGACGGTTTTCGGCGCGAACGGACCTCGTCGTCGCCGGCCGGCATGAACGTCAGGTTTGACCTGAACGCTGATGCAACACTTTCTCGATCGCCTCGGTCTCGGGCGCCGCGACCTGCGGGCCTGGGCGCTGTACGACTGGGCCAACTCCGCGTTCCAGACGACGATCATCGCCGCGGTCTTTCCGATCTATTTCCATCGCGTCGCGGCGGCGGGGCTCGCGCCCGCGGATGCGACCGCGCGGTTCGCCTGGGCGACCACGTGGTCGATTCTCATCGTCGCGATC
This sequence comes from Vicinamibacterales bacterium, assembly GCA_035700625.1. GTDB lineage: Bacteria > Acidobacteriota > Vicinamibacteria > Vicinamibacterales > 2-12-FULL-66-21 > DASSOM01. The sequence goes on along the minus strand of DASSOM010000163.1, from coordinate 3,094 downwards.
GTGACGCCGGTGCTCGGCGCCGTCGCGGACCACGCGCCGATCAAGAAGAAGTTGCTGGCGGTGTTCCTCGCGGTGGGCGCCAGCGCGACCGCGGCGATGTACTTCATCGGCGAGGGAGACTGGCGCTTCGCGCTCACCGTCTTCATCATCGGCAACGTCGGCGTGGCCGGCAGCATCGTGTTCTACGAATCGCTGCTGCCGCATCTCGCGGGCGAGGCGGACATCGACAGGGTGTCGTCGGCCGGGTATGCCGTGGGGTACATCGGCGGCGGCGTGCTGCTGGCGATCAACATTCTGATGATGTCGAAGCCGGAGCTGTTCGGCCTCCCCGATCGCGGCACCGCCGTCCGCGCCAGCTTCGCGAGCGTCGCCGTCTGGTGGGTCCTCTTTTCGATTCCCCTCTTCCGCCACGTGCCGGAGCCGCCGTCGAACCGAAGCGCCAACGCCGCGCACGCGGAGGCCCTTGAGGCGTGGACGGGGGCGCTGCGGCGGCTGGGCAACACGCTGCGCGAGCTGCGGCGCTTTCGACAGGCCTTCATTTTGCTGCTCGCGTTCCTCGTCTACAACGACGGCATCCAGACGATCATCCGCATGGCGACGACGTACGGCGCGGAGATCGGCCTCGACGAGAACGCGATGATCGGCGCGCTGCTCGTGACGCAGTTCATCGGGGTGCCGTTCGCCTTCCTGTTCGGCATGGCCGCCGGCAGGATCGGCGCCAAGCCCGCCATCTTCATCGGCCTTGGCGTCTACGCCGTGATCACCGCGCTCGGCTACTCGATGCACTCGGCAACGCAGTTCTTCGTGCTGGCCGTCCTCGTCGGCATGGTGCAGGGAGGCACGCAGGCGCTGAGCCGCTCGCTCTTCGCGAGCATGATCCCGCGCCACAAGTCGTCGGAGTTCTTTGCGTTCTTCGGGGTGTTCGAGCGCTACGCCGGGGTGCTGGGGCCGGCCGTCTTCGCGTGGGTCGTCGAGCGCAGCGGCACCAGCCGCAACGCCATCCTGTCGGTGATCGCCTTCTTCGTCGTCGGCGGCGCGCTGCTGCTCTTCGTGCGCCCCGAAGAAGGGCGCGCCGCGGCGCGGCTGGCGGAGCGGGCGGCGCTCCAGCCGCCGGTCAGTTCCCGTTGAGCAGATACGTCTGGACGAACAGAATCCAGCAGTACTGGTTGAAGTCGTCGTTCACGCGCTTCGTGAAGCCGTGGCCGTCGTCGTAGACGACGTACCAGACGGGATTGCCGTTCGGCGCGACCGCCCGCCGGATCTCTTCCGCCTGTTGAATCGGCACGCGGGTATCGTTGCGTCCCTGTGCGATGAGCAGCGGCATCGTGAGCCGCGACGCCTGCGTCACCGGGGAGATCTCGAGCAGGAACGCGCGCATTGCCGGATCGGACGGATCGCCGTATTCCGCACGGCGGTCCGCCTGCCGCGACGGCTCCGTGTTCTCCAGGTACGTCAGGAAATTCGAGATGCCGAACCCCTCGAACGCGCAGCGGATGCGGTCGTGGTACTTTTCGGCGACCGCGAGCGTCATGTAGCCGCCGTAGCTCGCGCCGGTCACCATGACGCGGCGCGCGTCGAGCGACGGCTGCGCGCCGACCCAGTCGAGCAGCGCGCCGACGTCTTTCACCGCGTCCTCGCGTTTGCGGCCATCGTCCAGTTGTTCGAAGGTCGTGCCGAAGCCGAACGTCCCGCGCACGTTCGGGTAGATGATGGCGATGCCGAGCTCGTTCAGAAAGTAATTGCTGCGTCCGATGAAGCGGGGACGCTCGCGCGACGCGGGATCGTTCGGTCCCCCATGGATGTTGATCATCACGGGACGCGGACCGGTGAACCGCGCCGGCGGCCGGTAGAGGATGCCGGAGATCATCCGGCCGTCGAAGCTCTTCCAGTGGATGATCTCGGGCGCCGCAAGGGTGTCACCTTTCACGCCGCCGATTTCGGAGTGCGTCCAGCGAACCAGCGTCCCCGACGGATACTGCACCGAGTACACGTCGCCATACGTGCTCACGGACGCGAAATCGAACGCCACCTCGCGCCCGTGCGGCCGCCACTGCAGATTGCTGATCTGTCCCACGGGAATGTGCGGTGTGACGACCGTACGCCGCGTCGAGGCATCGATCAGCTCGAGCACGCTCGCCGCGTCCCGATCGAAGACGATGGCGAGCACGCGGCCGTCGGGTGACACGGCAAAGGCTTCGACCGACTCGCGATCCGGCGTGACCGGCGTCCACGTGCCCGTGCGGACATCCGCGCGCCAGACGCGCGTGAACTCCGATCCGCGGTTCGACAGCGCATACACGCTCCGGCCGCCTGCCCCGAATACCGGCGACGTCCAGAGCGCCTTCCCGTCCGCGTGCGGCGTGAGCGGCGTCTTCGCACCCGTCTCGACGTTCACCCGCCAGACGTAGCTTTCCGACGAGATCGAAACCGATTCAACGGCGAGCAGCTCGCGGCCGTCGGACGACCAGTCGGCGACGCTCCACGCGCCTTCGGTCTCTGCGACGAGGCGCGCGCTGGCAGGATCGCCCGGGTCCATCACCCAGAGATCGCGGTCGCGGCCGTTGCGGCGGGTGGAATCGAACGCGATCCGGCTGCCGTCCGGCGCCCACACGGGAACTCCGTTGGTCGATCGTCCGTCCGTGAGCATGGTGGCGCGGCCCGTCGCCTCGTCATACCGGAAGATCTGCAGCGCGTCGCCGCTGCCACTGATGTCCTTCGTGAACACGAACGCGCGCGCGTTGACCGGATTGTACGCAGCGGACCCGCCGATGCCGTCGCGGTAGAACGTGAGCTGGGTGCGCGCGCCACCCGGCCGGTCGACTCGATGAATCTGGTAGGCGTTGCCAAACCGGGTGGTCACGAGGATCGTCCGATCGGCAGGGTGCCAGCCAAGCAGCGACGCACGCCGGAACTCGGCGTACGGCGCGAGCCGGTCGGCAATCGATTGAGGGATGGGCGGCAGGCCTTCCGCCGTCGCGTTCGGCGGCAGCGGAACCGCCGGCTCCTGCGCGGCGGCCGCGGCGGCGAGCGGCAGCAGCGCCGCGAAAATCAAACCACGCATGTCGGAATGCCTCGGATTATAGTGCAGCCGTGA
>DASSOM010000162.1:0-2648 GCA_035700625.1 Vicinamibacterales bacterium | reverse complement strand
AAGACCAGCCCGATGCTGGCGCCGCGCACCGCCCGCATCTCGCGCTCGTCGACCGACATGAGGTCGCGCCCCTCGAAATGCACACGTCCGCCCGCAATCCGTCCGGGCGGACGCACGAGCCGCAGGATCGATAGCGCCGTGACCGACTTGCCGCTGCCCGACTCCCCGACGAGGCACAGCGTTTCGCCGGCGTCGACGTGGAAGCTGACGTCGTTGACCGCCGGCGCGGGCCCGGAGGGGAGGTCGAAGACGGTGGTGAGCCCCTCGACGCGCAGGAGGCGAGGCTCGAGGCTCGAGGATCGAGCCTCGGATGCCGAAGCTGGAACCTCGCTCCTCGAACCTCGCTCCTCCAACCTCGATCTCTCAGGCATCCGCTTCCCGGTGCTCGCCGAAGACCTCACGCATCGCGTCCGCAATCTCGCCGACGGTGGCGCGGGCTTCGACCGCGCAGATGATCGGCGGCACGAGGTTGTCGCCTCCGCGCGCGGCGGCGATGACGGCATCGAGCGCGGCGCGCCATCCCGCCCGATCGCGCGACGCGCGCATGCCCTGCACGCGCGCGATCTGCCGCGCTTCCAGCGCCGGATCGATGCGCAGCACGTCGATCGACGCCGGTTCGTCCGTCTCGAAGCGGTTGACCCCGACGACGACGGCCTCGCCGCGGTCGATGCGCTGCTGCGCGCGATAGGCGGCATCCTGGATCTCGCGCTGGATCAGCCCCGTTTCGATCGCGGCAAGCGTGCCGCCGGCGGCGTCGATCTTCGCGATCAGCGCGGACGCCTCCTCCTCGATGCGGTTCGTCAGATCCTCGATGACCCACGATCCGCCGACCGGATCCACGGTGTTCGCGACGCCCGTCTCGGCCGCGATGATCTGCTGCGTGCGGAGGGCGATGCGCGCCGACTCCTCCGTCGGCAGCGCCAGCGCTTCGTCGCGCCCATTGCAGTGGAGCGACTGCGTCCCGCCGAGCACGGCCGCCATCGCCTGCAGCGCGACCCGGACGATGTTGTTGTCGGGCTGCTGCGCGGTGAGCGTGCTGCCCGCCGTCTGCGTATGGAAGCGGAGCTGCTGCGCGCGCGGGTGCGTTGCGCCGAAGCGGTCGCGCATGAGGCGCGCCCAGAGGCGCCGCGCCGCACGGTACTTTGCGACCTCCTCCAGAAAGTCGTTGTGCGCGTTGAAGAAGAACGAGAGCCGCGTGCCGAAACGGTTGACGTCGAGCCCCGCGTCGATAGCCGCCTGCACGTACGCGATCGCGTTCGCGAAGGTGAAGGCGACCTCCTGCACCGCGGTCGAGCCCGCCTCGCGGATGTGGTAGCCGCTGATCGAAATCGTGTTCCAGTTCGGCAGTTCGCGATCGCAGAACGCGAACACATCCGTGACGATCCGCAGCGACGCCCGCGGCGGATAGATGTACGTCCCGCGCGCGACGTACTCCTTGAGGATGTCGTTCTGTGTCGTGCCCGACAGCGTGCGGAGATCGACGCCCTGTTCCTTCGCGACGGCCGCGTACAGCGCGAGCAGGATGATCGCCGTCGCGTTGATCGTCATCGACGTCGACACGCTGCCGAGCGGGATGCCCGCGAAGAGCTCGCGCATGTCGTCGATCGAATCGATGGCGACCCCGACACGCCCCACTTCGCCCGCCGCGAGCCGGTGGTCGGAGTCGTAGCCCATCTGCGTCGGCAGGTCGAAGGCGACGCTCAGCCCGGTCACCCCCTGCGCGAGCAGGTATCTGTAGCGCGCGTTCGACTCCGCGGCGGTCCCGAACCCGGCGTACTGCCGCATCGTCCAGAGCCGGCCGCGGTACATGGTGGGCTGGATCCCCCGCGTGTACGGGAACTCGCCAGGGAAGCCGAGCTGATGACCGGAGTCCCAGCCGCCGAGATCTGTTGGTACGCGCGTCGGGCGCGTGGTTTGGTCGGGGCGCGGCATTGACAGTGGCTGATGACGAGTTTACAATGACCCTGCGTTCCCGCGCTCACAAACCATTCATGGATTTCGATTTGGCGCCCGTCCCCTGCCGCCGTCCCGGGTGGAGGTGTGGCGGGAAGCGCCCCGGGTTTTCCCAGCTCCGGCGGCGGTGAGGAGGTCTCGAAATGGATGACGTCGTGAACCGTCTGGCCCGTGAGCTGTCCGACGCCATTGCTGCCGCCGTCGCAGAGGATCCCAGGGTTGAAGCCTGCCGCGAACGCGCCCGCGCGGCCGGGTTCGAGATGAAGGTGTCGCTCGAGGCGGTGATCGGCTTCGTCAACCGGACCGCAGCCGGGGCGCTCGTCCGCACGCCCGCCCCCCAGCAGAAGGCGCTCGCGCAGCGCCGGACGTTCGAAATCAGCGCAAACGACCGCCGTTTCCTGCGGTCGCTCCGCATCGCGTCCTCCGACGAAACGCAGGAAAAAGAAGTCGAGTAGCGCGTCCTACGGACGCTGCGCCGTCTGATTCGCCACCCGGGCCGCCGCCTCCGCGGCGGCTGCGGGATCCCCGAGATAGTAATGACGGATCGGCCGCAGGTCGTCCTCCAGCTCGTACACGAGCGGGATGCCGGTCGGAATGTTCAGCTCGACAATCTCCTGCTCGCCGACATTGTCCAGGTACTTCACCAGCGCTCGGAGGCTGTTGCCGTGCGCGGCGATCAGCACCCGCCGTCCGCT
>DASSOM010000161.1:0-3474 GCA_035700625.1 Vicinamibacterales bacterium | reverse complement strand
CCACAACGACAGCGACATCGCGATGGCGGCGGCCGCGCCGGCGGCGCCGTGCGTCAGACGAAGAAACGCGAGCGACGCCGGACCAAAGGCGCCGAGGCCCTCGATGATCAGCAGCGCCGCGGTGCGCGCCGCGTCGATCGGGTTGACGATCGACGAGACGATGATCAGCCGCGACGCGTGACCCGAGCGCAGGAACGACGCGACGCCGAGCACGACGAGGTCGAACGCGAGCGCGAGGATCAACCAGACGACCAGCGCGCGAGCCAGCGCGCGCACGCGGCGCCGCCCGATCTCACCGACCGACAACACCGCCGCGAGCGACAGAAACACCGCCGTGAGCACCAGCGATGTGAGCCCGACGAAAAGGAATCCCGTCACTCCCTCGTTGCCGACGCGCCAGAAGAGAATCAGCCCGGCGGCGCCGAACCCGACAGCCTGCGCCGACGCGAGCGCTTCGAACAAGCCGAGCAGCGTTCCGGCAAGGACCGCGGATCGTCGAACGGGCTGCGCATAGAGGAGCTCCGCGCCGCCCCGCTCGGGCGTCAGCGCGAGGACGCCCATCACGAGCGCGGTCAACGGAACAATGAGCAGGACGAGCTGCAGCAGCGAAGCGGCCGTGCGCCCGAAGTCCTGCAGGCCGCTGTCACCCGAGAGAATCGATCCCGCCGACGCTATCGCGATCGCGATTCCGCCAAACACGATCGCAAACCCCTGCGTCCAGCGCGAGCGAATGGCGATTGTGAGCTCCTGTGCGGCGCAGAGCCGAACGATGCGCCACGTTCCTGCAGCGCTCATCGTTGCCCTCCTGGCAGCGTCGCGCCGAAGACGTCGCTGACGGTCAGGCGCGCCGCGCTGCGGACGCTGGCATCTGCCGCACGCGCTCCCTCATCGGCATGCGCAACGGTGTGCGAGCCCATCGGCGTGGCGATCGCATCGTCCCGGCTGTAGAGGGCACGCTCCGCGCGAACCCATCCGCCCGAGCCGTGGTCCGCGACGTATACCGCGGCATCGCTCGTCACAGCGTTGCGTCGAAGGTATTCGGCCAGGCAACCGATGTCATCGAAGAACCGCGGCTCTTCGCCGGCCGCGGCGATCTGGGCGGCGAGGCGGGGATCTGACACGACCATGCGGCAGCTACTGCAGGCGACGCCGGGTATGAGCGCCGCCGGTGCCGGAGGACCTCCGCCGCAGGCGACAATGCCCGCGAGACCGGCGATCAGCAGGCCTCTCATTGCGAGACATCTCCGGGGGACGCGCCGTCCACGAGTTCCATGTACAGCGCATCGAGGCGTCCGCTCTCAGCCGTGAGCCCCTGGATCGTTCCGCCGGCCGCACGCACAGCTTCGAGCACCGCCGCACGCGCGCGGGCGGGGCCCTTGATCACGATCTCACTGTCTTCGAGGCTTGCGGTCAGCCCCGCCCGACGAATCGCGTCGATCGCCTCGTCTGATCGAGCGACCCGGATTCGCATCACGCCGTTCTCGTCGAGCCAGCGGCGAAGCTCGGCGCGCGTGAAGTCCGCCACCAGCCGTCCCTTCACCAGGACGAGGACGCGGTCGGCGAGGCGCTCGACGTCAGCGACCTGATGCGACGTGAAGAACACCGTCGACCCGTCGCGCCGGCGCTTCTCGATGAGCGAGTAGAAGGCCGCAAGCCCTTCGGGGTCCAGCGCGGCGGTCGGCTCGTCGAGCAGCAGGGCATCTGCTTCGGGCATCACGGCGACCGCAAGGCCGAGCCGCTGCACCATGCCGCCCGAATACGTTGCCACGGCGCGCGACCCGGCGCCGTTCAGGCCGGCAAACGTCAGCGCGTGCGCGCCGCGTTCAACGGGCAGCCCTCGCAATTGACGATAGAAGTCGACGACCTCGCCACCGGTCAGCGCTTCGGGGAACGCCACGCGCTGCGGCAGGTACGACAGGGCGGCGCGTGCTGACGCCATCCATGCGGCGAGCGGCGGCTCGCCGATCGTGATCGTGCCGGCATCGGGCCGTATGAGGCCCGCGGCCATCTTCAGCGACGTCGTCTTGCCCGATCCGTTCGGGCCGAGAAGCGCGGTCACGTCCCCGCGGTGGATCTGCGCGGTCATGAGATCGACGGCCGCGCGTCCGGCAAACCGCTTGATGACCTCGTGGTAGCGGATCATGAGCGGCGCCCTCGAGTCGCGGCGGTGATGCCAATCACGAGCGCGCAGGCGGATGCGCCGAGTCCGCTCCACGAACCGCGCCGCTCCGCGGGCTGCCAGAGGGGCGGCAGCCGCAGCTCGGGCGCGGCCGCCAGCGGCGCAGAATCCACGACCTCGGAAGGCGCGAGGACGGGAAGCGCGCGCTCGGCCGCGCCCAGAGCTGACGCGGAAAGGCTCCGCGCGAACAGATCCGCTGCGGTGAGATTGCCTCGCACGGTATCGAACACGCTAGTCAACGGGTATACGTTGTCGGTGCGGCCGTCGCCATCCAGATCCGGCGCCGTGTTGTCCGACCAGAAATTGCCGCTGAACGAGGCATCGGGACGATGGCCTACGAGGAGCAGCGGCGACAGGTTACCGACGAAGCTGTTGCCCGTGACGGTCAACCGCTCGGAAGACGCGAAGAGCACCACCGCGACGTCCGACCGGGCGATCGCGTTGTCCTGAATGCGCACGCCCGACGATCCTTCGACGAAGATGCCGCGCGCGTTGTCCGCCATGACGTTGTGGTCCGCGACCACGTCGTCGCACGTGTTCAGGAGGAGGCCGACGGAGGCGAAGCCGCGATTGTGCAGGAACTGATTGCGGCGGAACGTGAGCCTCCGCGAATACATGATCGCCGTCCCCGCGTCGCCGTTCGCGAAGACGTTGTCCTCGAACACGTTGTCGTCCGAGTACATGTAGTGCAGCCCGTAGCGGAGATCCCTGGCGACGTTGCCGCGGATCACGCCGTGCGGCGACGACTGGATGTAGATGCCGTCGCGAACCTCGTAGATCTCGTTGCCCGTCAGCGTGAAGCCGTCCGTGTTCCAGACGTGGATGCCCGAGCCCTTCTCACCGGCAGACTTTTCCTTGATGCCGCGGACGCGGCACTTCTCCACGCGCGCGCCCGACGCCGCCTTCAGGTAGATGCCGAAAAGGGTGTTGGTGATGGAGCAGTCGCGAATCGTCACGCGCGGCGCGGCGACGAGAATGCCCGAGGCGTCCTGGCCGAGGTCACCGCCTTTGCGCCCGTCGATGTCGAACCCTTCGATCGTCACGTCCGGCGCGGTCACGGTGACCACGGTTCCCGTTCCCGTGCCGAGGAGTAGCGGACGGCCGATCCCGACGAGGTGAACAGGACGATTGATGATCAGATCGCCGTTGTAAGTTCCAGCGGCGACCTCGATACGTGCGCCCGGCGCTGCCGCCGAAATCCGTGCCTGGATGTCCGCCGCGCTCGACTGCGCGTGCGCCGGGCCGCTTAGCAGCAGCACCAATCCGACGACGGCGGCGGCGCGCATGGGTCACCC
>DASSOM010000160.1:0-2104 GCA_035700625.1 Vicinamibacterales bacterium | reverse complement strand
GAGCAGCGGCTGCGCGGCCGCAGCAAGGACAGCGAAGAGGCCATCCGCCGCCGCCTGCAGACGGCACGCGAGGAGGTGCCGGCGTTCACCGAGTACGACTACGTCGTGGTGAACGACCGGCTCGACGCGTGCGTCGATCGGCTGCGGGCGATCGTGCTCGCCGAGCGCGGGCGGCTCCGCCGGATGATGCCGGCGGTCGCCGACATCGTCGCCACGTTCACGGGAAAGGAAATCGTGTGACCGAGAAAGCGAAAGTTCCGAACAAGTTCGAGTTCGTCGTCGTGTCCGGCGCGCGGGCGCACCAGCTCCTGCGCGGCTGCACGCCGAAGACGACGGGCCCCGAGAAGCTCGTCCGGCTCGCCGTGAAGGAAGTCAGGGAAGGCAAGGTCGCGAAGCTCCCGACGGAGGCGTGAACGCGCCATGCTGATCGCGCTCGGCGTCACCGGCGGCATCGGCGCCTACAAGGCGGTCGAGGTCGCGCGCGGCCTGCAGAAGCGGGGCCACGACGTCGTCGCGGTCATGACACGATCGGCGCGCCGGTTCGTCGGCGAAGTCACCTTCGAAGCGATCACGCGCCGCCGGGTCGTGACCGATCAGTTCGCGCGCGGCGCGAACGCCGACATCGAGCACATTGCGCTCGCGTCGGACATCGGCCTGCTGCTCGTCTCGCCGGCGACCGCCAACGTCATCGCGAAGTTCGCGGCCGGGATCGCCGACGACTTTCTCTCGTCGCTCTATCTCGCCACGCGCGCGCCGGTCCTGCTCGCCCCCGCGATGAACACGCACATGCTCGAGCATCCCGCGGTGCAGGCCAACCTGCAGACGCTCGCGGCCCGCGGCGTGCGCTTCGTCGATCCCGACGAAGGATTCCTCGCGTGCGGGTGGATCGGCAAGGGACGCCTCGCCGAGGTCGACGTCATCGTCGACGCCGCCGATCGCCTCGTCCGGCCGGCCGGTACTCTACTCGGAAGACGCATCGTCGTGTCGGCCGGTCCGACGTACGAAGATATCGATCCCGTGCGCTACATCGGCAACCGTTCGAGCGGCCGCATGGGGTACGCGATTGCCGCGGAAGCGGCGCGGCGGGGGGCGACCGTCGTGCTCGTGTCGGGCCCGACGATGCTCGAGGCGCCGGCGGGCGTGGAGGTGGACCGCGTGCGCAGCGCCGCCGACATGGCCCGTGCGATGAAGGCGCGGAGCGCGGGCGCCGACGCCGTCGTGATGGCGGCGGCCGTGGCGGACTACACCCCGTCCGTCGGAATGCAGCCCGCAAAACTTCCCAAGACGGATCAGCCTCTCGATCTTCACCTCGTGCGTACGGTCGACATTCTCGGGGAACTTGGCCGGGCGCGCGGAGACGCAGCCGTTCCGGTGCTCGTGGGCTTCGCGGCAGAAACTGGAGACCCGCGTCCGCGCGCGAGGCAGAAGCTGACCTCCAAATCGGTCGATCTGATCGTGGCCAATGACGTCTCGCGTCCCGGCGCCGGGTTCGACAGCGAATCGAATGCCGCCGTGCTGATTTCCGCGGACGGAGAGGCGGAGCTGCCGCTTCAGGCGAAGTCGGCGCTCGCCTCCGTCATCCTCGATCGCGTCGAACGCCTGCTCGCCGTGCGCGCGCCGGCATCCTCCCGCCCGTGACCGACGCCCGCGATCAGCTCGCCGAACACCTGCGCTTCTATCGCGATCTCGGCGTGGACGGATCGAACCGCGATCCCGTGTGGCGCGCGCGTGGCGCGGATGCACCACCGCCGCCCGAACCGTGCCGCTCCGAGGCGGCCGTCACCGCGCCCGCGGCGGATGCCCTGACGGTCATCCGCACGGACATCGGCGACTGCACGCGATGCAAGCTGCACCGCCTCGGACGCCGGCAGATCGTCTTCGGCGTCGGCAACCCGCACGCCGACTTGATGTTCGTCGGCGAGGCGCCGGGTGGCGACGAGGACATCCAGGGCATCCCGTTCGTCGGCCGCGCGGGGCAGCTCCTGACGAAGATCATCGAGGCGATCGGGCTCTCTCGCGACGACGTGTACATCGCGAACGTGATCAAATGCCGCCCGCCCGAGAACCGCAATCCGGACCCGGACGAAGTGGAAACGTGCGAGCC
>DASSOM010000159.1:0-25536 GCA_035700625.1 Vicinamibacterales bacterium | reverse complement strand
CGGCATCAGAAGAGGAACATGAGTTTTTGCGTCGCGGGTCTGTGGCGCTATCCGGTCAAGTCGCTTGCAGGCGAACCTCTCTCGCGCGCGGCCGTCGGCCTCAACGGGATTCCCAACGACCGCATCGTCTGGGTCGAGGGTCCGGAAGGGGTGCGGACGTCGCGGCGACAATACCGCCTGCTAGGCTTGCACGGGACGTTGAGCGCCGACGGGCACGCGCTCGTCGACGGTCATCGATGGGACACACCCGAAGCGCTGGCGCTCGTGCGGACCGCGGCTGGCGACGACGCGTGGCTGTCGGCGTCGGACGAGGACGATCGGTTCGACATCATGCCGCTGCTCGTGGCGACCGACGGCGCCGTTGCCGCGTTCGGCCGCGACGTGCGGCGGCTGCGTCCGAACCTTCTCATCGGCGGCGTCGACGGGCTCGACGAGCGCGACTGGCCTGGCTCGGAGCTGCATATCGGCGAGCTGATCGTGCGGCTCGACTCGCTGCGCACGCGCTGCCCGATGACCACCGTCGATCCCGATACGCTCGAACGCGATCCCGAGGTGCTGCGCGACATCGGACACCGCTTCGGCGGACGACTCGCGCTCAATGCCACCGTGGCGCATCCGGGCACGATCGCGGTCGGCGATCCCGTGATGCTCGTTCGTCCGTGAAGAGGCGGCACTACAGAGCCGCGGCGTCGGCGAGCGCTGTGCGCCGCATCGGCTGCAGGCGCTTGTACGTGAGCGATCGCCACAGCCACTCGGCCGGGCCGAACCGCCATCGTGCGAGCCAGAACGAGCTGAGTGCCGTCTGCACGGCGAAGCACGTCAGCGCCGCAGTGAGTCCGGTCACCGGAAGAATCGATCCGAGCCCGAGACCATATCCGGAAAACAGCAAGTCGAGCGCGACGATCTGGAGCAGGTAGTTCGTCAGCGCCATGCGCCCGGCACCGGCGACTGGATGCAGCGCGCGCAGGACGGCCGGCCGGTTGAGAAGGAGCAGCGCGCCGTTCACGTACGCGAACGTGAGCCACTGATCGCGCAGGAGTCCGGCCGAACTGATGCCGGCGCCCGGCAGCAGCCAGTTGTCGGCGGCCCACGAGAGCACGCCCGCGACGGCCACGAGACCGAGCAGCCGCTTGTGCGCGTGCGGCACCTCGAAGAGGCGATGCCGGATCATCAGGAAGCCCGCGATGAAGAGGGTCAAGGTGGCGTTGGGCAGAAAGAAGAACGGCTGTGCGTGGAACCACGCCATCTGGCGAAGGCGCGCCGCGAGGAGCGTGCGATAGCTCTCCTGCGCTTCCGCCGCATGGAGTGCCTCGTTGACGGCCACGGCTTCCGCGCGGCGTGCCTCGAGCACCGCTGTCGCCGCCGCCGGCCCCGCCGTCGTCCGAACGTACCAGTCGGCCGCCGCCCGGTACGAAGACATGGACAGCGCAGACAGGCATGCGGTCAGGAGCAGCGCGCGGGTCGACCAGTTGCGCATCAGCAGCAGCGGGATGCCCCAGATCGCGTACCCGAGCAGCACGTTGTAGCCGAAGAGCGCGTGCGCCGCGAAGCCGAAGAGCGCGAGGATGAACAAGCGGCGGACATACAGTCCCGCGAACGGGCCGCCGCGTGCGCGCGCGCGCCGCAGTTGGATGGCAAAGCCGGCGCCGAAGAGCAGCGCGAACGTGCCGTGCGACTTGGTCTCGACCAGGCGCCACACCAGTGTGCGGACGAGGTCGTTGAGGCCCGCTGTTTCCGCCGTGTGCACGTGGAAGTGCACCACCAGCATGCCGAGCAGCGCGATCCCGCGGAGCAGGTCGAGCGACGCGATCCTCTCGACCGATCCGGTCGGTGACGCGAGCAGCGGCTCGTCGCGGACCATTGGGCCCGAAAGGGCGCTACTTTCAGCCAACGGCGGCCGGAAGTCAAGGCCTCCAGAAGAGCGAATGGCGCCGCGGCCGACCGGGTCTATACTGGGCGTCCTCGCCGTCCCGCAACAAAGGATTTGCCATGCGAAAGATGACGCGGCATTCAGTCCCGGCGGTGTGCTTCCTGCTCATCTGTGCGTCTTCCAGCCTCGTGCTGGCGCAAACGCCGCCCTCACAGGTCGTCGTGTTCGGCGACAGCCTGTCGGATCCCGGCAACGGGTTCGCGTTTGTCAAGGAGTCCAGCACGCCGCCCGATTACGGCGTGAACCCGCTCCTCGTTCCGATCGCGCCCTACGCGAGGGGCGGCCATCACCTCACGAACGGGCCCACGTGGATCGAACAGCTGGCGGGATCGCTGCGCCTGGAGCGCAGCGCCCTGCCCGCCTTCGTGGGATCGAACCCGTTTGCGATGAACTTCGCCATCGGCACGACCCGGGCGCGCGTCGATGGCAGCAACCCAAGCCTGTCGCTGCAGGTCGGTGCGTTCCTGCAGAAGGTCGGCGGGCAGGCGCCAGAAGATGCGCTGTACGTCATCGAAGTCGGAGCGAACGACGTCCGCGATGCGCTGGCGTCCGGCAACCCAGGCGAAGCGTTGGCCATTCTTCAGGCCGCGGCGGCGGCCATCGGCGAGAACATCACCGTGCTGTACGCGAGCGGCGCCAGGCACTTCCTCGTGTGGAACGTTCCCGACGCCGGGCTCACGCCGGCGGCGAGACTCTCGGGTGCAACCGCCGAGGCCACACTCGCGACGCAGTCGTTCAACGCGCTGCTGGCGGCGGAACTCACCCCGCTGTTCATGTCCGGCGTGGATATCACGCCGTTCGACGCGAACGGCCTCATCACGGCGATCGTTGCCGCTCCCGGCGTGTACGGTCTGACCGATGTCACCGACGCCTGCATCACGCCGAACCGTCCGCCGTTCACGTGCCAGACGCCGGACGCGTATCTGTTCTGGGACGGCATTCACCCGACGACCGCCGCGCACGCGCTCGTGGCGCAGGCCGCGGCGATCGCGCTCGGTTTCTAATCGGATCTCACGCCAAGGAGCCAAGGAGCCATGGGATCTCACGCCAAGGTGCCAAGGAGCCATGGGATCTCACGCCAAGGAGCCAAGGAGCCAAGAGATCTCACGCCAAGGCTGTAAAGCTAAGACACGATCCGACAGTCGGGGTGTACCCGCTTGCAGCGCGCGCCGGGCAATTGGCTTCTCCTCGGTGAACGCGATGTTCGCCGACATCCCGCGAGCCGCGATCGTACTCACGTCCGTCGTGGAGTTCCCAGGATTCAGTGGACATAGCCTTCGAGCAGGAGGAGGCCCATGTCCAAAGCAGAGATCGCCGGACGTGTCCGATCGACGTACGAGTTCATCAAGACCAATCGAGATCGCTACAGCGTCCAGGCGATGTGCCGCATTCTCGAGGTGGCGCCGAGCGGCTACTACGAGTGGCTGCAGAAGCCGCTCTCGAATCGAGCGCAGGAGGATGCGCGACTGCTTCGGCTGATTCGCGCCTCGTTCAAAAGCCAGCCAAGGCATCTATGGTGCCCCTCGCGTCTTCCTGGATCTACGAGAGGCTGGCCAAACCTGCAGCAAGCATCGTGTGGCGCGGCTGATGCGCCAGGACGGCCTCCGAGCGCTGCATGGCTATCGTACCCGTCGGTGGTCGGTCGGCAAGCCGTCGGTCCTGATTCCGAATCATCTCCAACGCCAGTTCACGGCGACGCGCCGCAACAAGGCGTGGGTCACGGACATCACGTATATCCGGACCTGGCAGGGATGGCTCTACCTGGCCGTCGTCATCGACCTCTTCTCCCGCAAAGTCGTGGGGCGGGCAACTGCTCCGACGATTCACCGCGAGCTGGTGATCAACGCCGTGCTGCTCGCCGTGCGCCGCCGGCGGCCACGCGGCACTCTGATTCATTCCGATCAAGGGACGCAATACGGCAGCGATGCCTGGCGGCGCTTCTGCCGATCGAATCGTCTGGAACCGAGCATGAGTCGAAAAGGCAACTGCTGGGACAATGCCGTCGCGGAGTCCTTCTTTAGCAGCCTGAAGAAAGAGCGCATCAAGAAGCAGATCTACAAAACCCGGGTACGCGCGCACGCCGACGTGGCGGACCACATCGACGCGTTCTACAATCCAGTGCGTCGCCATAGCCATCTCGGTGGGGTTAGTCCTGAGCAGTTCGAAGCCGCTCACTCACCCCGGCGATGACGTCTCCACTGAACCCTGGGAACTCCACCTTGGCGTGAGATCCCTCGGCGTGAGACCCTTGGCTGCTTAGCTGCTTGGCGTGAGATCCCTCGCGTGAGATCCCTTGGCGCGAGGTCCCTTGGCTGCTTAGGCTCCTTGGCGTGAGATCCCTTGGCGCGAGTCCCTTGGTGGCTGCTTAGCTCCTTGGCGTGAGATCCCTTGGCGCGAGATCCCTTGGCTGCCTGGCTCCTTGGCGTGAGATCCCTTGGCGCGAGATCCGTTGACAGCTTCGCTCCTTGGCGTGAGATCCCTCCCGTTGGCTGCCTGGCTTCTTGGCGTGAGATCCCTTGGCGCGAGATCCCTTGGCTGCTTAGCTCCTTGGCGTGAGATCCCTTCGTGCGAGATCGTTTGGCGGTCTGGCTCCTTGGCGTGAGATCTCTTGGCGCGAGATCAAGGAGTACACGCCCGCTCGATGCACGGTCTGGCCTGCAGCAGGCGGTAGGGACGTGAGAAGCTCGAGATGTACGACCTTGGCGTGAGCGGCGCGAGCGACATCCCGAGCGCGCGATTCAACACCGCCCGATACAGGTTGACCAGGCTCTCGACGTGAGGAGCGTCGGCAGTGCTCGTGCCCCAGCGAACCGCGAGAAAGATGGGCAGCACCTCGTCGGCATCCGTGCGCCGCGCATCCATCGCCGAGAAATCGAGGCGCGGACCGTGGTCGCCGCTCACGATCACGATCGCGGTGGGATCGGCGGCGGCCAGTGCGGACGCGATCGCCGCGGCGCGCCGCATGACGTACGTCGCCTGATTCGCGTAGCCGTTGCGGTATTCCGCCGCGTCTCCCGGGAACAGGCTGGCATCGAAGATCGTGAACGCGCGGGCCGGCGGCGCGAACGTGCCGTCCGCCTTGAAGATGAATGGCGGATGCGGGCTGAGCACGTGCGCGAACGTATAACGCGGACGCGATCCGTGACCGCCGCCCGACGCGGCGAACGCGTCGAGCGTCCCTTCGACGCGGTTGCGGTGCGGCACGTAGTCGAAATCGCCGGGCCACATCGCGCGGAACGGCGTGCTGTACGCGATGTTCGCCTCGAACTCGCCAAACAGGATCGGATCGCACCGGCAGGCCGTCGCCTGCACGTTGTCCTCCGTCGCCGAATAGTCGCTCGCCAGAAACGTGACGTCGTACCCGGCGCGGCGCAGCGCCGAGAACACGACGTTGTGCTCCATCGCTTCGTGCAGCGGGACGCGGCTCGTCTCGTCGATGCGGTCCGCCGGCACGTGCAGGTAGTCGGCGTTCAGCATCGATGGAATCGAGAGGTACGTCTGGGCGTAGTTCGCGGAAGCGCCGCGTTCGACGACGAAGCCGGCAGCCGCGAGCGAGGACACGGCCGGCGTCAGATCGACGCCGTATCGCCGCGCGAGCACGTCCGGACGCCCCATGCCGTCGAGTACCAGGTGATAAATGTTCGGGCGGGCGCTCGTCGCGTCCGCGTGCACGCCGTCCGGGAGCGGCGTGAGCGGCAGCCGGAACGGAATACGGCGGTACTGCGGACCGGTCACCACGATCATCAGCGCCAGCACCACGACGACGCCCATGCTGATCGCGCCCGGCAGATCCCCTCCGGTGCGGCGCCGCGCGAGCGTCACCGCACACAGGGACGCTGCGATCGCCAGATACGCGACGGCAATCGGAGGTTCGGGCCAGTGGCGCAACGCGGGGACCATCGAAAACCAGTTCGGGTAGACGAAGATCGCCAGCGACCAGATGAGTGCCGCCTTCGCGCCGACCGGCGCGGATCCGCCAAGCCTGCGTGCGACGGCGTAGATCGCCGCTGAATACAGTCCGGCGACGAGCGTGACTGCCGCGACGCGCGTCAGCGCGACGGGATAGGACGCGGCATGGACGAGCACCGCGAACGCGACCGGCAGCAGGCCGGACGCGATCGCACCGAAGACGAGGAGCGGGTGAGCGCGGCGCCTGTCGGCGGTCACCTGGTCCAGCCGCACGTCTTGACCGCCGGCGCGATCAGCGCGTCGAGGCCGGCAACGTGGAAGCGGGCTGTAACCATTTTGGAGTTGTGCGGCGTGTAGCTGAAGTCGAGCTGCCGCGCGCGGCGCAGCCGTCGTGCGAACGCCGCGCCGTCAGGCGCAAAGAGGGCGGTGTGGTCGTCGGCGTCCGTCCAGTGCTCGGTGCGCACGGGCTCGCCGTCCAGGCTGACCGTCACCGTCTTCCCCTCGGCGCGTGGCTCGATCTTCGTCGGCGTGCGCGTGAACACGAACGCATCGGTGCCGTGCTTGTCGCAGCGCACGACGAGCGACGGACGGATCGCGCCGAACCAGGTCTGAACGGTGTTGTCGGACTGAAGCTCGAACGCGGCGCCGCGCCGGGGATCGGTCAGCCAGTCCGCCCGGCTCTCGGTCGTCCACGTTTCGTGGGTCGCGGTCACAGGGGCCGACGAAACGGATCGCGCGGCCGTCGTCTTTGGTGCGGTGTCCGCGCTCGACGAACTGCCCCTCGCTGCGAGGACGACGAACACGAGGACGGCGCCCGCCGCGACGCCGCCGATCATCAACGCGAGATCGCGCCCTTTCGGACGGCTGTCGACTGCGGCCGACGCCGGCGATGGCGCGGCTTCGGCAGCATTCGGCACGCCGGCCGGCGATGCGGCGCCGGCGCACTCATCGCACAGCGTCATGCCGTCCGCCACGTCGCGCGCACACCGCGGGCACTGATTCACGTGCAGCCCTCCTGATCCGAATCCCGCGGAGGCGGCAAGCGCTATGCCCGGGTCGTCTTGTCAGGCTGAACGATGGGTAAATATCTCAGCGACAAGTACTTGCGCTCCGCGTCGTGAGTGAGGGCCGCAGCGGGCGGAGCGGCAGAATGGGAATGCGATCACAACTCTGTCCGTGCGTCACTCGTGCCGGAGCGCGTCGACGGGATGAATGCGGAGTGTGCGCGCCACGGGCGAGAGGCACGCGCTCACGCCGGCGAGCACCATGATTCCCGCGGCCGATGCAAGGATCGCAGGACCCGCCTGGGACATGCCGATCGGGATCAGGGAGAGGAGCCGCATCATCGCCCACCCGCCCAGCGACCCGAAGGCGAGGCCGAGCGCGATCTGCCGAACGCCGCGCGTCAGCACGACCGCGGCTACGCCCGACGCCGTGGCGCCGAGCGCGAGCCGGATGCCGATCTCGCGCGTGCGCTGCGTGACGGAAAACGACATCACCGCATAGAGACCCGCGACAGCGAGGAAGAGCGCCGCGCCGCCGAGCGCCACGAAGATGACACTCATCATCTTGTACGAGACGAGCATCTCCTCAGCCATCGCGGCGTGGGTTTCGAACTCGGAGAGATCGATGCGCTCGTCCACCCGAGCCGCCGCACGCCTCACGGCTGCCACAATCGACGTCGGTGCCGGGTCGACACGCGCGGCAAGGCTGAAGGCGCCGGGTTCCGCCTGTGCGAAGGACAGGTAGTACCCCGGTGCGTGATCGTTCGCCGGGTTCATCGGCAGGTCGGCGATGATCCCCACGATCGTCGCCCACGGCTCGGGCTGCTCGGGATCGCGACGGCGGATGTGGCGGCCGACTGGATTGTCGCCGCCGAACACACGCATCGCGAATGCGCGATTCACGACCGCGACGCGCTCCGATTCGCGCGCGTCGGCATGCGTGATCAGCCGTCCCGCGAGCAGGCGTGCGCCGAAGGTGTCGAACAGCTCCGGCGTGACCGCCGTGCGCAGCACGCGCAGACCCGCAATCGACTCGCCCGACGTCGGCCCGTCGACTTCGATGCGTTCGGCGGCATGCTGCCGCATCGGCAAGGCCGTCGCGAGAGCCGCGGTGCGAACGCCGGGCAGCGCGGCGACGGCGCCGCGCAGCGCTTCGGCGGTCGCGCTCCAGCGGTCGGACGGAATCGCGCCGTCGGGCACGACGACGGTCCCGTCCGGCTTCACGTCGAATTCGTCCGCCAGGCTCACGTCCGCGACGAGCACGTGATCGCCGCCGAGGCGGGATCCCGTGCCGGTCGCGTCGAGCAGGCTGCGGGCCGCCAGCCCCGCGGCGGCGAGGCAGGCGATCGCCACCGTCACTTCCGCAACGGTGAGCGCGCCGCTGACCATGCCGAAGCGGACGCTCGACGCGCCGCGCTGCTGGTCCTTCATGACGTCGAGGACGGCGCCGCCCGTCGCGCGGATCGCCGGTCCGATGCCGGCGAGCGCCGCCGCGACGAATGCCGCGATGACGGTGAACACCGCCGCCGCCGGGCTCATGCCGAAGTGCACCCAGAACGGCAGGTTCTCGATGGGGATGTAGCTGTTGAACCAGCGCAGCCCGATCGACGCCGCGCCGACGCCGGCGAACGCCGCCATCGACGTGAGGGCCAGCGCCTCGATGAAGAGCTGCGCGACGAGGCGTCCACGGCTGGCGCCGATCGCGGCTCGCACCGCGAGCTCCGATTGCCGCGCCATCGAGCGGCAGAGCAGCAGGTTCGCGACGCTCGCGCACGCGACGGCGAGCACGAGCAGCATGAAGACGAGCATGCCGACGAACAGCCAGTGCTCGTCGGCACCGGACTCCGACTGCACGTACGGAATCACCGTCGTGCGCCGATCGCGCAATTCCTCGTCTTCGGGATGCGCCGCGGCGTAACCCGCGCGGATCGCTTCGAGCTCCGCTTCTGCTTGGGGCGACGTGACGCCTTCGGCGAGCCGGCCGAAGACGCGGATCCATCGCGGCTCGACGGCGCCGACGCTGGCCGCATCGACGCGGAACGGCAGCCACAGATCCTCGGACATCGGAAACCGGAATCCCTTCGGCATGACGCCGACGATCCGGTGCGGCGTGCCGTCCAGTTCGATCGAGCGTCCGACGACGGCGGGATCGGATCCGAAGATCGTCGTCCACACGCGAGAGCCGATGACCACGACCGGCTCGGCGCCCGGCGCCTCGTCTGCCGTCGACAGCGTCCGTCCGAGCAACGGGCCGACTCCCGTGATGGGAAAACCCGACGCGGTCATCGTCGCGGCCCGGTACCGAAGCACGCCCCCCTGGCCGTCCACGATCTCGCGCGTTCGCGAGTACGCGGCGCCGATCAGATCGAAGGAGTGCTGGTGAGCCTGCCATTCGCGGAACACGGCGAGACGCGGCGAGGAGCTGTTGCCGCGCCTGATATCGAGATCGCGCATCGCTACGATGCGCTCGCCGTTGACGAACGGCAGCGTCGCGAAGGAGCCGTCCCAGACGACGCTGAAGGTGCCGATGGTGACCGCCATGGCGCCGGCGAGCGACAGCACCGCCGCGGCCGACATCCACGGCGTCTTCCGGATCATCCGCCAGGCGAACCGCCCGTCGCTTACGAGACCGCGCATCGAACCCCCAACGGGTCTGTTGACGCAGAAACGCGGGGCGCGGTTCCGCCCCCTTGAAAGTCGGCGCGCGACGATGTCATCGTCGTCAGTATGACTCCCGCGTGCGGTTCGGCAGGTGACGTGCTGGTGCGGCTGCGGGAGACGTTCGGGCACCGCGGGTTCAGGCCAGGGCAGGAGGAGATCGTCGCCGCCGTCCTCAGCGGCCGCGACGTGCTCGCGGTGATGCCCACCGGCTCGGGCAAGTCACTTGGTTATCAGCTCCCGGCGGTGCTGCTCCCGGGGACGACGCTCGTCGTGTCGCCTCTGATCTCGCTGATGAAGGATCAGGTGGACGAGCTGAATCGACGGGGCATTCCGTCCCGCGCGCTGCACTCGATGCTCGCGCCAGCCGAGCGCCGCGACGTGCTCGACGCGGTGCGCGCGGGCAGCCTGCGGCTGCTGTACGTCGCGCCGGAACGCTTCGCGTCCACGGCGTTTCTCGACCTCCTGTGCGACCTCGACGTCGCGCGCTTCGTCGTCGACGAGGCGCACTGCGTGTCGGAATGGGGGCACGACTTCCGTCCCGACTACCGGCGGCTGCGAGGCGTCGCCGCGCTGTGCCGATCGACGACGCCAGGAAGGCCGCGTCCGCCGATCGCCGCGTTTACCGCCACCGCGACGGAGGAAGTGCGCGACGACATCGTGTCGCTGCTCGGCCTCGAGGATCCGCAGATACTCGTGGCCGGCTTCGACCGCCCGAACATCTTTCTGCGCGTCGAGCGCGTCTTCGGCGATGAGGACAAGGACGAACGGCTGCCGGCGCTGGTGCGCGGTCGCCGCGCGCTCGTCTACACCGCCACCCGGCGCACCGCCGAAGCGGCGGCCGCGCTGCTGCAGACCGCCGGTGTGGAAGCCGCTCCCTATCACGCCGGGATGAAGGACGCGGATCGCACGCGCGTCCAGGATGCGTTCGCCGGCGGCACGCTTCGCGTCGTCTGCGCGACGAACGCGTTCGGCATGGGGATCGATCGGCCGGACGTCGAGGCCGTCGTGCACTACGCGATTCCGGGCTCGGTCGAGGCGTACTACCAGGAGATCGGCCGGGGGGGACGCGACGGCCGCCCGGCGACGGCGACGCTGTTGTGGGACTATGCCGACGTCGAGACGCGCCGGTTCCTCATCGACGCGCCGCGCCGTGAGACGCCGGGCCGCCGCCGGACGATGGTGCGACCTGAGGAGGCGGCGCGCCGCAAGGCGCTCGAGCACCGGAAGCTGCACCGGATGATCGAGTACGCCGACACGGGCGGCTGCCTGCGCGCGGCGATTCTTCGCTACTTCGGCGATCCGGCCGCGCGCGAACCGTGCGGCGCGTGCGGCAACTGCCGCGCCGACGCGCTCGACACGTACGAACTGGATCTCGTCCGCAAGATTCTGGCGGGCATCGCGCGCGCCGGCGAACGGTACGGGCGCCATCGCATCGTCGCGATGCTGGTGGGAGACGACGACCTGCCTCCCGCGCTGGCACACCTGTCGACGACGGGCCTGCTGCGGGCTGAGCCGCCGGACTCGGTGCGCGAGTGGCTGCAGGCGGCCATTGATGCGGGACTCGTTACGGTGTCACCCGATCAGTACCGGACGCTGCGGCTGACCGACGCCGGTCGCGACGCCATGCGGGGCGGCGGGCCGTCGATCCGCATCAGGCGTCCCTCGCCGGCGCGATGGTCGCTGCGTGCGGTACGATCGCGCGCGTTCTCGCGATGGAACCGCTGACATGCCGTCATCTCATGCGTCCGAGCGCGAGAAGATGCTCGCCGGTGAGCTGTACGATCCATTCGATCCAGAGCTCGTTGCGGCACGCGCCCGCGCCCGCGATCTCTGCCAGGCGCTGAACGCCACGCGCGAAGGGCAGCAGGAGGAGCGCCGCGGGCTGCTCGAGGCGATCTTCGGACGAGGCGGTGAGACCGTCTGGATGCAGCCGCCGTTTTTCTGCGACTACGGCGTCAACATCGAGCTCGGCGAACGAGTGTTCTTCAACTTCAACTGCGTCCTCCTCGACGTCTGCCGCGTTCGCATCGGCAGCTATTCCATGTTCGGACCGTCCGTCCAGATCTACACGCCGATGCACCCGCTCAACGCGCTGGCGCGGCGGGGGAAGGAGTTCGGCAAGCCGGTCGACATCGGCGACGACGTCTGGGTGGGCGGCGGTGCGATCATTTTGCCGGGCGTGACGATCGGCGACGGCGCGGTCATCGGCGCGGGCAGCGTCGTCACGCGGGACGTCCCCGCGCGGACGTTCGCGGCGGGCAATCCGTGCCGTGTCATACGGGAGATCACAGAATAGACGTGGGAGGCACCTGGATGCGCGTCGCTCAGTTCATCAATCTCTACCTGTACGCGCTGGTCATGGGTGTCTTCTGGGGCACGTGGTTCAGCCTGAGCCGATCGATCGCGTCGATCACCCCGGCGACGTTTCTCGAGATCGGCCACACGATGATCGGCAATCTCGGTGGTCCGATGCCCGTCCTCATGCCCGCGGCCATTCTCGCCAACATCGTCGTCGCGGTGATGCTCTTCCGCCGGAAGGAGAAGGGGCCGCTGGCGTTCGCCTTCGCCGCGCTGCTGCTGATGCTGGTTGCGCTGACGGCGACGCTCGCCGTCAACGTGCCGATTGACAGGCAGATCCAGCGCTGGACGGTGGCGACCGTCCCCGTCGACTGGCCGGCGATCCGCGATCGATGGGAAACGTACCACGTGCTGCGGACGTTCGCGTCGCTCGTCGGGTTCGCGTGCGCCTGCGTGGCGGCAGTGTGGCCGGCGCGGCGCAGCGCCTAGCGCGCCGTCACCGTCCCGTCGCGAGGTGCGATGCCCAGTTGAGCACGATGCGGAAGTGCGCGGCCGCGAGGGTGCTCGCGTCGGCGGCCAGGCGGATCATCAGGAACCGGTCTGACGTCGGATCGGGAACGTAGCTCAGTCCCGTTTCCGATTGGAGATCGTACAGCCCGCGGAGGAACAGCGTCGGTCTCGCTGCCGCGAACGTCGCGCCGGGCTGCACCGGCACCGCCATCAATTGATCGTCGACGCGGTAGTACAGAGTACGCCCGTCCCGCGCCCAGTGCGGCTCTTCACCGCCGTTCGTCGAGACGAGCCAGTGGGCCGTTCCGGACAGCGGCTGCACGTAGACCTCGCGCCGTCCGCTCTCCTCGGACGAATACGCGATCCACTTTTCATCCGGCGAGACCGACGGCGCGTAGGCCTGCGTCTGCGGCTCGGTCAGCGTTTGAATCGGCTGGCTGCCCCCGAGCGGAATACGGACGACGTGAAACGATCCGGTCCACTCGTTCGCCGCCCCAATCGCGGCCGATCCGTCGCGAAGGACCGATCCGAGATACGCCCGAAGGTTCGTCGAGGCGACCTCGGCCGGCTCGCCGGAGCCGTCGGCGCTGCGCCGGTACACACGGGTTCGGCGTCCGGGCGTGTCGATCGAGGAGTAGTACACCGATCGTCCATCCGCCGACCACACGGGCGTCGCGCTCCTGCCGTCCGTGGTGAGCCGGGCGAAGGTCGTCTGACGGAAGTCGTAGATCCAGATGTCGCCGTGGCCGATCGGCCCGACGAGCACGGCAGCGCGCGTGCCGTCGGGAGAGATGGCGGGATCGTTGAAGATGTCCGTCCTGAGATCGATCGGGTGCGCCGCGCCCGTGCGATCGACCCACGTGAGTTGACGCTGCCCCGCCGACTGGCCGCCATCGACGTAGATCAGCGTTCCGTCCTGCGCGACCGCGACGTGCGCGGCGCCCGTATTCGGATCCGTCGCCACACGCGGGATGACGAGCGTCGGCGATCCGCTGACGGTCAGTGTCTCCGGATCGAAGTCGACGGCGTACAGCGAGGGGCCCTTCGCGAGGATCAGCTTCCCGCCGGGCGCGTATCTGGCGAAGCTCGCACCGGTGAACACGCGCTTGCGTTCACCGGTCGCCAGCACGAGCGCGTCGATGCTCGCATCATCGTAGCTGTCGGGGCTGTTGAGCGAGCCGACCGTGAACAGGATCGCCTTTCCGCCCGGCAGCGCGGCCGGCCATCGGTGGGTGCGCTCGCCCTGCTCCGGCGACACCGTCGTGAGCTGCCGCGCCTGACCGCCATTCGAGTCGACCGCCATCAGTCCGCTGCGCGGCGCCGGCGAATAGACGATCGTGTGGTCGTCCGCCCACGCGATCCCTCGCGTCCCCGAGAGGACTTGCGCGAGCCGCACCGGTGGGCCGCCATCGAGCGGGATCTTCGCCACGCCGATGCCGTCGGTCACAGCCATGTACTTGCCATCCGGCGAGAACGCGAGATCGCCGCCCTGCCGTACCTGTCGTTCGAGGTGCACGGGAACCGCGGTGGCCACCGCCTCGTCGCGGCGCCGCACGAAGATTTGCACATCGTCGCCGCTCGTGGCCGTGAACGCGATGGTGCGTCCGTCGGGGGAGATATCGATCGCCGGCCGTTCGAGGAGACGGAGGTGTGTGCCGGGAGCCGTGTCCACATCGAAGGTCATGGTCGGCGCCGCGCCGATGGCGGGAGGCCGCAGCAGAACCTGACCCAGACCGAACAGCAGGCCGACCGCGGCGAGTGCCCAGGCCAGCGTCTCTCTGACAGACGGACGGCGGCGGCCTGCGGGCTGGGGCGAGGGTCCGCTCGTCGCCGCCTCAGGTTGCTGAAGCGTGATGCGCGCCTCGCCGATGTCGCGCAGCCGCAGGTGCGGATCCTTGTCGAGGCAACGTCGGAGCAGCCGTCGCACAGCTTCCGGCGTGTCAGCCGGCAACTCGGACCAGGGCGGCTCCTCACGGACGATCGCCGCGAGCGTATCCGTCACGGTCTCGCCGCCGAACGGGCGGCGCCCGGTCAGCATTTCCCACAACACCACCCCGAACGCCCAGATGTCGGAGCGGCGGTCGACCTGCCGGCCGCGCGCCTGCTCGGGGCTCATGTACGCCGCGGTCCCGAGAATCACGCCATGGACCGTGGCCGCCGGCGACAGCACGGTCGGTGAGTTCGCCGGATCGCTGCCGTTGCCCGTGTCGAACGTCTTCGCGAGGCCGAAATCGAGAATCTTGATGCGGCCCTCGGCCGTGACCATCACGTTCGCCGGCTTCAGGTCGCGATGCACGATGCCCTTGTCGTGGGCGGCTTCCAGCCCCTCGGCAATCTGCCGCGCGACTGCGATGACGTCGGCGAGCGGCAGCGAACGGCCGCCGGCAAGCATCGCCTCGAGCGTCTGGCCGGGCACGTACTCCATTACGAGCGCGGCGGTGCCGTTCAGTTCCTCGAGGCCGTAGACGTGCGCGATGTGCGGATGGCTGAAGGCGGCGAGCGCCTGCGCCTCACGAGTGAATCGCGCCAGACGATCCGGATCGGCCGCCACCGGATCCGGGAGGACCTTGATCGCCACGTCGCGATTCAGACGGGCGTCGTGGGCCAGGTAGACGGCGCCCATTCCGCCCGCGCCGAGTGGCCTGACGATCTCGAACGAGCCGACCCGCGCTCCGGAGGAGAAGATCATGGCGTGGGCGAATTATATGGCGTGAGGATCCTCGCGCGGGCAGGGTACTGACAGGATTGCAACCGGATCACAATCACGGGATCGGCCCCACCGTCAGCACCGGATCTCCCCGCGCCGCCCGGGCTTTCTCGTGGCAGAGGACTTGCTGCCGGTCACGCGATGGCCGGAGTGCTGCGATTCGCGGGGGGCGTGCTTTTCCTGGCCGCCGCGTCCCTGACCCTGCTGCCGGCTCTCACGCGGACGCTGTGGTACGCCAGCCTGGCGGCGACGGAATGGGGCTATTTCCTCGCCTTCGCAGCCGTCCTGCCGCTGATCCCCACCCGCGCCCGGAGTCGGCTCGGAACGCTGGGTGCGCTGCTCGCGGTCGCCGCGATGGCGCTCTTCGTCAGCCCGGTGATCCGGGCGCAGCAGATGGGGCGCGACCTTCCCGCAGCATTCGACACGGCATTCGGCGCGGAACGCCGCGCGCGCGGTTCCTCCGCCGAGGATCCGCGTCCGGCGCCGCTCGTGCTCATGGATCTGTTCCGGCCGCCGCAGTCGCAGCCGATTCGCTTCGAGACGCGCGAGTACGCGCGATACGCAGGCGAGCCGCTCACGCTCGACGTCTATCAGCCCGGCTACGCGCACGGGCCGCTTCCTGGTGTCATCGTCGTCCCCGGCGGCACGTGGCGCGGAGGAGACAACAGCGAGTTCGTGGCCTTCAACGCGTATCTGGCCGCGCGCGATTACGTCGTGCTGTCGATCAACCGCCGCCTCGCGCCGCGCTGGCCGTTCCCCGCCGCGCGCGACGACGTGCTGTCGGCGCTGGCGTTCGCGAAAGTGAATGGTCCCCAGTTCGGTATCGATCCGGACCGCATCGTCCTGCTCGGGCGATCCGCGGGCGGCGAGCTTGCGCTGCTGGCGGCCTACACCGCCGGCGATCCCGCGGTTCGCGGCGTGGTGTCGATCTACGGGGGGAGCGATCTGCAGTACGAGTACGAGCATCCCGCCCCGAGCATGCTGGTCGATACCCGCACTGCGCTCGAGGTGTATCTCGGAGGACCACCCGCGAAGCGCGAGGATGCCTACTTCGCTGCGTCGCCGATCAACTTCGTGAGCGCGGCGTCGCCGCCGACGCTGCTCATCCAGGGCGCGCTCGATCGGATGGTCACGCCCGAGGAAACCGCGCGCCTCGAAACCCGTTTGCGCGCGGCCGGCGTCAAGCACCTGACCGTGAATCTGCCCTGGGCGACGCACAAGTGCGACAAGAGCTTCGCGGGCCCGTGCGGCCAGATGGTGACCTACGCGGTGGAACGATTCCTCGACGGCGTGACCATCCCACCGGAGCCACAGGCACCGCAACCCCACGGCGCGAAGCGGCGCTCGAAGACCGCGCGCCGTTGAGCGCGGTCCTCACTCCACGCGCATCGCGACCAGAGGGTCCACACGCATCGCACGGCGCGCGGGAACGTATCCGGCCAGCAGCGCCACGGCGAGCAGCAGCGCCGAGAGCGCCGCGAACGTGGCGGGATCGGTGGGCTCGATTCCGTACAGGAAACCTTCCATGACCCTCAGCGCCAGCAGCGCGATCCCGAGGCCGATGGCGATGCCCAGCACGGTGATGCGCACGCATTGCCCGAGGACAAGGCCGAACACGCGCCGCGGCGACGCGCCCAGCGCGACGCGGACGCCGAGCTCGCGCGTCCGGCTCGCGACGGAATACGACACGGCGCCGTAGAGCCCCACGCACGCGAGCAGCAGCGACACTATTCCGAAACCGCCGACGAGCAGAACCGAAAAGCGCGGCTGCGCCAGCGCCTCGTCCACGAATGTCTCGAGTGCGGCGACCCGCGCGAGCGGGAGGTGTGGATCGATTTCGCGGATCGCGTTCCGGACGGCCGCCGTGATCGATGCCGGCGCCGTCCGCGTTCGCACGATGACATGCATCGTCTGCATCGACGGCCAGGGCTTCTGCGTGTACGGCACGTAGATTTCCGGCGCCGGCTCCTCGCGCAGCGAGACATGCTTTACGTCAGCGACGACGCCGACGACGGTCATGTCGTACGGGCGGATGGGAACGCCGACCTGCCGGCCGATCGGGTTCTGTCCCGGCCAGAACTTGCGCGCCATCGCGGCGCTCACGATCGCGACGGGGAGCGACGTGGCCGTATCGGTGTCCGCGAAGGTCCGCCCCTGAAGCACCGGCGTGCCGACGGCCGCGAAGTAGCCCGGCGAGGCGATGGTGTAGTTGGCGAACGGCCTCGCGTTGTCGTCCGTCGTCGGGCGGTCCGGAATCCGGAGGCCCGTGCCCTCGCCGGCGCCCCCCATCGGGACGGTCTCGGCGATCCCGGCTGATTCGACGCCAGGCAACGCGCGCAGCCGATCGAGGACGTCGCTGTAGAGCGCGACGATGCGTTCTTCGGTGGCGTACGATGCGGAGGGCAGCGTCAGCTCGAATGTCAGCGCGCGATCCGGATTGAAGCCGGCGTCCACGCGCGCGAGGCGGACGAAGGAGCGGACGAGCAGTCCTGATGCAATCGCGAGCACGAGCGCGAGCGCCACTTCGGCAACGAGCAGCGCGCTGCGTGCCCGCAGCCCTCGGGCGCTGGTCACCGATCGGCTGCCCGCGTCTTTCAGCCACGCGGCCAGGTCGTGCCGCGTGGACGTCCACACGGGCGCGGCGCTGAACAGGAGCGCGCAGGCGAGCGCCAGCGCGACGGCGAAGAGGAATGCGGTCGCGTCGAGCTGCGCGCCGGCGAGGCGCGGCACGCTGGCGGGACCAGACGTGCGGACGATTGCCACGCCAACGGACGCCACGGCGAGGCCGCCGGCACAGCCGAGTCCGGCGAGGACCAGGTGTTCGGTCGCCAATTGACGAATCAGCCGTCCCCGGCCCGCACCCAGCGCGGCGCGGAGCGTGAACTCACGCGCCCTGGCGATCGCGCGCGTGATGAGCAGGTTCGCGACGTTCGAGCACGCAATCAGGAGCAGCACGCCGACGGCGCCGAGCAGGAGCAGGAGCGCACGGCGCGTGCCCCCCGCGAGCTGCTGCGTGATCGGCACGGCGCGCGATC
This sequence comes from Vicinamibacterales bacterium, assembly GCA_035700625.1. Taxonomy (GTDB): domain Bacteria; phylum Acidobacteriota; class Vicinamibacteria; order Vicinamibacterales; family 2-12-FULL-66-21; genus DASSOM01. Next base: position 7,482 of record DASSOM010000159.1, on the reverse strand, counting down.
GATGCCAGCCGCGGCCGCGCGGAATTTCGCGATCGAGCTGTTCGGCGAACTGATCGAGTTCCGCCTGCGCGGCGTCGAGGCTGACGCCCCGCGCGAGCCGCCCGACGACGGCGAGTTCGCTTGGCTCGCCGCGATACGCGGGACCTCGCGGCAGCGCGAGCGGGACCCAGATCGATGATTCGCGGGGCAGCGGGAAAACATTCGGCATGCCGGCCGACTGGGGGAACGCGAATCCCGCCGGCATGATGCCCACGACGGTGAACGCTTCGCCGTTGAGCAGCACCGTTCGTCCCACGATGGCCGGATCAGAGCCGAAGCGGCGGCGCCACAGCTGGTCGCTGATGACGGTCTCGCGCGGGCCGCCCGGCCGATCCGCCTGCTCGCTGAACGTCCGTCCGACGCGCGGCTCGACACCGAGCGCCGCGAAGAAGGCCGCGGATACCCGCGCGCCGTCCACGCGCGCCGGATCGCCGTCCCCGGTCAGGTTGAACGATGCGCCTTCGAACGCACCGAGGCGCGCGAACGTCCGCGTCTGGCGGGCGAACGTCAGGAACTCGACCCGGTGCCACGGGAAGATGTCGAAGCCGAGGTCGAAGCCATCCGCCGGCAACCGCCACGGAAACACCACGCGCTCGGCTTGTGCGAACGGCAGCGGCTTCAGCAGCACCGCATCGACGACGCTGAAGATCGTGGTGCTGGCACCGATGCCGACGGCAAGCGTGAGCGCGGCAATCGCAGTGAACACCGTATCGCGGCCGAGCACGCGCGCCGCGTACCGCACGTCCTGCGCGGTGGCATCGATCACGCCGATGCCGCGCGCGTCCCGGCAATCGTCCTTGATCTGATCGAGCCCACCGAACTCGAGGCGCGCGAGCCTGACGGCCTCTTCGCGGCTGCAGCCGTGCGCTTCGTGCTTCGCGATCAGATGGCCCAGGTGGTCGCGAAGTTCGGCGTCCAGCTCGGCATCGACTGCCGATCGGCGCAGCAGCGCGCGCAGGCGAAAGCGAAGGTCGCTCAGCATGGCCGGCCTACGCGGGCTCGAGGACGCTGGCGACCGCGGCGACGATCTTCCGCCATGCGGTCCGCCCTGCCTCGAGGCGGCGCCGTCCGCGCGGCGTCAACTCGTAGTACTTCGCCCGGCGGTTGTGCTCGGACGTGCCCCAGCGTGGACGGATCCATCCGCGCCGCTCGAGGCGATGCAGCGCCGGATACAGCGAACCCTGCGGAATCCGCAGGGCATCGCTCGAGAGCTGCTGCACGCGTTCGGCGATGGCCCAGCCGTGCTGCGGCTCGAGCGCGAGCGTGCGGAGGATGAGGAGGTCGAGCGTGCCCTGCGGCAGGGCGAGTCGGTCGGCGGCCATGTGTTCCCCTTGCGCTTCTACACTAGCACCGGCTCCTGCAGAAGCGCAAGGGGAGCGGTCACGCTAGCCTTTCGGCGCGACGTAGTTCCGGCGGCCGCGCGCCTTCAACCCCTTGCCCGCGACCTTCACGTCCAGATCGTGCTTCTTGCCGTCCCGCTTCGGCGGCGCGAAGCCGAGGAGGTACTGGCTGTGCAACTCGTCGGCCACGCGCGCGAATGCCGCGCCCAGATCCTCGCCGTAACGGATCTCCGCGTAACCGCCGCCGGTCTCTTCTGCAACCCGCGCCAGACCGGGGTCCGGCAGGTCCGCGGTCAACGCGGCCTGGAGCCCGCCGGCGCCCATGCCCGGAACGATCGGACGCCGCTGGCGGCTGCGCATGCCGACCGCGTAGACCATGACGTTGTCGGCGCGCGCGCGATCGATGACGTCCGCCTGCGAGACGAACTTGTGGCGGAAATCGACGGGGCCGGTGTCCTTGCCGTCGCTGAGCACGAGGATCACGCGGCGCGGCTCCGGTTCGTCGCCGAACGTGTTCATCCCCTCGTCGAGCGCACGCCACAGCGGCGTGGGCGCATCGGGATCGATGTTCTGCGGCAGCGCCGCGCGCAGCGCCTCCGGATCGTGCGTGAACGTGTCGCTGACGGTGACGTCGCGCCCGAAAGAGCCGACGCGTACGACGTCATCCGGACGAAGACGCGCGAAGAGCTGATCGGATGCGGCGCGCAGCAGCGGAAGATTGCCCTCCATCGACCCTGACACGTCGAGCATCACGACCAGGCGAATGGGCTGCGGCGTGTTGTCGAACTGCGAGATCGGCTGCGGCTTGCCCTCGTCGCGGACCTCGAAATCATCCTTCGCCAGGGTGGTGACGAGCCGGCCGTCGCGATCGGTCACCGTCACGAACACGCGGACCGCGTCGCCGCGCCCGCGAAACACCGGCGGCGGCTGTTGCTGTTGTTGTGGCGACGGCGCGGCGGCAACGGACCACCCCAGCAACCCGAGCAGAAGGGCAAGACAGGGGAGCGACCTGGACATACGAACCTTTCGTGGACAGGCGGGCACTTCCAGTGATACCACGACCGTGAGGCGACGTGCGGAGTACGCGATTCGACGCCCTGTTTCTGGCGGCCGCGACCGCACTCTCGTGCGCGTGGTACGTGCCGCGGCTCGGCTTCTACAGCGACGACTGGGCGTTCCTGGGCCGGTACGCCACGGCCGCGGATCAGACCGTCGCAGGCCTGTTCGCCGCCTCGTACAGCAGCCACCACGCCATGCGTCCGGTCCAGCTCTGGCTGTGCGCCGCGCTCTATCGGACGTTCGGGCTCGAGCCGCTCGGCTATCACCTGTTCAACACCGCAATCCTGCTTTCGCTTCCCATCCTCGTTTACGTGATCCTGCGCGAGCTTCAACTCCCGCGATCGATCGCCCTCTCGGCCGCGCTCGTCTACGGTCTGCTGCCCAGCTACAGCACGGACCGCTTCTGGTTCGTCGCCTTTGCGATCACGCTCAGCATGGCGGCATGCCTGGCGGGGATGCTCGCGGACATCAAAGCCGTCGCGGGACGGCCCGTCTGGTGGAAGGCGCTCTCGGTCGCCGCATTTGCGGTGAGTGCGCTGGCGTACGAGGTGGCGCTGCCGCTGATTCTTTTGAGTGCGGTGCTGCTGATCTGGCGCGCGCGCCAGATGCGGAGCGCGGGGCGACCGGTCAGCACGCGATGGGTCGCGGCGCTCGTGGCGATCGACCTCGCCATCCTCGCCGGCGCCGCGGCGTTCAAGCTGCACACGACCGTGCGTCTCGGCGCGGACCACGGCATCGCCGCGCAGATGCGGCAGATAGCGCGGCAGGCGCTGGATCCCCATCTCCCGTACGGTCACTACGGCCTGAACGTGTTTTCCGCCGCGCGCGTGCACTTCGTCGATGCCGGGATCGGACTGCCGGCGATCGCTGCGGCGCTCGCACCGGCCCTACCCTTCGGCGCGTGGTTTCTGAACGCCGCACTCTGGGTCCTTGCGTTCGCGTACCTCGCCGCGGCGTTCCGTTCCGAACGCTGGCCGTCCGCAGACGAATGGGCGGCGTTGATGCCCGCCGGCCTGATCGTGTTCGGCCTCGGCTACGCGATCTTCCTGACGAACTACAACGTCCAGTTCACGCCGACCGGCATCGCCAATCGATCCGCCATTGCCGCCGCGCTCGGCGCGGCATTGTGCATGGCCGGTGCGGCCGGCGTCGCGATTCGATCGCTGCTGCCGCGCCGTCCCGGTGTCTTCGTCCTTGCAGGGATGATCGCCTCCTTCGCCGCTTGCGGATCGCTCGTCGTCAACGCGATCGCCGCGTCGTGGGCGAACGCCTACGAGATGGAACGCCGGACGTTGAACGACATCCGCGCGCGGCTGCCGACGCTTCCGCAGGGATCGACGCTGATCCTGGACGGCGTGTGCCCCTACGTGGGGCCGGCGATCGTCTTCGAATCCAACTGGGATCTCGCGGGTGCGCTTCAGGTGCTCTACCGCGATCCGACGATCGCGGCCGACGTCGTCACACCCCGGCTCACGATCTCGAACGAGGGTCTCACGACGACGATTTACGGTGAGGCGCGCCAATATCCGTACGGGGATCGTCTGCTGGTGTTCGAGGCGGGGACGGGGCAGGTAATCCCCCTGCCCGATGCCGCGAGCGGGCGGCAATGGTTCGCGCGCCGCCACACCGGATGTCCTCCCGGGCAGGAGGGCATCGGTGTGCGGCTGTTCTGACGATCGATCCTCAGCGAGGCACGCAGGGCGGCAGCAGCGTGAGCCTCGACGTCGAAGATGGACTGCTCGTCGAGAACGGCAGCGGCGACGTCCCTGTCGGTGACGTGAGCGCAGGCGACGACCGCGGCGTCAACATCGGCGCTTGCGTCACCGGCGGCGGCGCGGAGGTCGTGGATCCGGAAGACGGGCTCGTCATCGCGCCGGACGGAGACGTGGTCGTGCCCGTGAGACTCGACGGAGACGCGGACGACATCGATGTGCCGGTGCTGCCAGAAGACGTGCTCGGGTTCGCCGATGTCGACCACCGGACGTCCGAGTCCCGGATGCTGATGGGCGCCGGCGGCGGTGGCGTGAGTACGCCTCCCGGCATCATGCTGGACAAACCCGGCGCCGGCGCGCACGGGCTGGCTGTAAGAGGAGAGCTCGGGCTCGATATCGTCGACGGAGTTTGAAGCGCCGGATTCTGCTGGGGTGAAGGCGTCTGCGCGCCGAGTACTGCTGACGCGCACGCCACGCTGAGACAACAAATCAACGCAGTTTTCATCACACTTTCTCCCTTGTCTGGTTGTCCTCCTTGTTCAAGGGAATAGGTGCAAGCCTGCGGCCACGCGGGAGCGGGGCTGTTCTGCCCCGCCCCCGGTGTTGACGAGTCCGATTCGGCCTTTCTGTGTTCTTCCGCGTTTTTCTGCGGCTTCCGTGGCTTAGCTGCCGAACCTGTACGACACGTTGAAGCGGACCACGCGCGGGCCCAGCACGCCGATGGGCGAGCCGAACCGCGCGATGTCGCGCACCTGACCGTTCGGATCGCCGGAATCGTTCACCGAGATCACGCCCGTCTCGCGCCGGACGTCGTACACGGTGTTCGAGTTCGTCACGTTGTAGATATCCATATCGACTTCCATCTGGTGGATGCCGAAATGGAAGATCTTGCCGACGCGGAGGTCGAGCGTCGGCAGCTTGTCGAGCGTGACGCTCCCGCGCGGCTCCGCGTTGACCGTGATTGTCCCCTGATTCAATCCACGGACGTCGAGCGTGCGCGTGATGTAGGGGCCGGATTCCAGCCGGAAGTTGCCGCCAAGCTGGATCTCGTGCGGGAGCAAATACGATCCGGTCAGCTTGAAGATGTGCACGCGGCCGTTGCCGGTCTTCCCGCTGGCGTTCACCAGCGCGTCGTTCGGCGTCGTCACGTTGAGCATGTCCGCTTCCGCCCTGCCCCACGTGTAGCCCGCGAGCAGCATCCAGTTGTTGCTGAACCGCTTCTGTGCGCTGACTTCGATGCCTTTGTAGTGCGTCGCAACGCGATTGTCGTTCTGCTGCCGCGTGATGTGCGTCTGGAGCGGCAGGTTCTCGTTGTACACCGTCAGCGGACTGTCGTCCGACGTGCCGGCGACGCCGTCCCGGCCGGGATCGTTCACCGTCACCGGCGTGTAGGCGCTGAACGGCACGTTCAGCTCCACGTCCGTGATCGGATCGTGCTCCTGACGGTTGGTCCACGTCGTGCTCAGGCGCAGGTTCGGAATCAGCTCGTGATCGATGCCGACCGTCCACTCGTTGAAGTGCGGCCGCTTCAGATTCGGATCGCGCGTCAGCGCCAGCGTGTCGAACGTCGCCGGCACCGATCGGAACGTCAGCGCGCCCTGCTCGCCGTCCTGGAAGATCATGTCGCCGTTCTTGTCGTTCCAGACGTACCGTTCCTGGATCGTGCCGTTCGGGTTCAGGCCGCCCGGCGTGCCTGTTCCGATGATCTGGTTGTAGCGCGCGGCCGACGCCTTCACGACGGTCTTGCCGCGGCCTGTCACGTCGTACACGACGTTGAGACGCGGCCCGACGTTCTTCCACAAGGGGATGTCGCGCAGCTCGTCGAAGTCGCGCGTGACGACGTAGTCGAACGGCTGCCCGCCGACGACGGTCGGCAGCACCGTGCCCTCCGGGAACCACGGGCTCGGCGGGCTGCTCTGCGCCGGCACCCAGCCTTCCACCCGCTCCCAGCGGATACCGCCGGTGACGGTCAGGCGCTTGTAGGAGAACGAGTCCTGCGCGTAGAGCGACGTCATCATCACCGCGCGCTTGACGCTCAGCGGCGAGTTGAACAGCCGCACTTCCAGGTCGGTGGGCCCGCTGTCGGTACTGCTGTAGCGCAGCTCGAGCTGATCGTTGCGGAAGATGTCCACCGTGTCCGGCGTGTAGGCGTTGTCGATGCCCGCGCGGATTTCGTGGCGGCCGCCCAGCCACTCCGGAATGAAGTACTGCCAGTTCGAGCTGACCTGCAGCCGCTCGCGCCCCATCACCTGCTGCACGCTGTTCGAGCGCGTCCGGATGCTCGTGGTGCGATCGAGGAGCGTCTGCTGATCGGTCTTCACGAACAGCGGGAAGTCGATCTTGTTGTAGCTCAGACGCGTGTCCACGAACATGTTGTTGCTCATGACCCAGTTCCAGAGGCCCTGGAACACGTAGAACACGTCGTGCTCGTGCCAGGTCGATTCCGGCGTGTTGAACGCGTTCGCGCCGCGATTCGGCTTGTCGTAGACCTGCCGCGTCGCCGTCCCCTGCAGCCGGTGGTTCGTCGTCATCTGGTACGTGCTGGTGAGGAAGAGCGCGGTGATGTCGGTATTTTCGGATTCCTGCGGGAACGTCGTGATCGCCGGGAAGCCCGTGACGTTGACGTGCGTGCGCTGATCGTTCAGCGACGCGAAGTAGAACAGCTTGTTCTTGAGGATCGGCCCGCCGGAGTTCAGGTTGAAGTTCGTGATGAAATCCACGGCGTTCGCGTTCGGCCGGATGCCGGTCGCGCGCAGCTCGGGCGTGATGTTGTCTGCCTGCGTCTCGTCGCTCTGGTACGTGAACAGCCCCGAGCCGGTGAACCGGTTCGTGCCGCTCTTCGTGACCATGTTGATGAACACGCCGCCGGCCGGCACGGAGATGTCCTGCGCCCCCGTCGAGACCTGGATGTCCTCGAACGAGCTGGGATCGTAGTAGTAGCCCGCGAACCCGATCGCCGCCGGGTCGCCGACGTTGACGCCGTTGAGCATCTGCGTGTTCTGGCTGTTCGGCGTGCCGCGCGCTTCGAGCCCGCGCTGCAGTCCGCCCTGGTTGCCGCCGACGTCCGGCGCGGCCATGGCGATGCCCGGCACCTTGTATTCGACCAGCGACCAGATGTCGCGGCCGCTCGGCGTCGTCTCGAGCAGCTTCGCGTCGAGGTGGACGTTGACGTTCGCGCTCGTCGTGTCGATGACCGGCGACTCCCCCTTGACGGTCACGGTTTCCGCCAGCGACGCCACCCGCATGCCGAGTTCCACGGTCGTGGTGTCGCCGACGCTCACGCGGATGCCTTCGCGGACGACGGTCTGAAAGCCCTGCAGCTCCACCTTGAC
>DASSOM010000158.1:0-17924 GCA_035700625.1 Vicinamibacterales bacterium | reverse complement strand
GCGCTTGCCCACCGTAGCGGCGTCGCCGCGAAGGTGGGAGGCGCGAGGTGGCGGGAGCGAGTGCGGTAGGATGTTCGCGTGCTGGCCCGAATCACGGCCCCCGCGGCCGTCGTGATGATGATCGCCGGCCTGAGCGCGTCTGGCGCGCAGCCGGCGGACACGCCGCCGCTGTCGCCGCGGAACGCGAACTACACGATCGCGGCCCGGCTCGATCCAGCCACGCGGACGATCTCGGGTGACGAGCGCCTCACCTGGCGCAATCCGTCGGCCCGCCCCGCAGCCACGCTCCGCTTCCACCTCTATTACAACGCCTGGCGCAACGACGACTCGACGTGGATGCGCGAACTGCGGCTCTCGGGCGCGGATTCGGACGACTTCTCGCGCCCCTCGCGGGAGCGCGGCTGGACGGACGTGACGAGCCTGCGTCAGCTCGGCTCCGCGGGCGGCGCGGTCGACCTCACGAATCGGATCCGCTTCATCGCACCGGACGACGGCAACCGCGACGATCGAACGGTGATCGAAGTGCCGCTCGACACACCCGTCTCGCCGGGTGCCACCATCGAGCTGCAGATCGCCTGGAGCGCGCACGTGCCGCGCACGTACTCGCGTACCGGCGCCATCGGCGACTTCTTCTTCATCGCGCAGTGGTTCCCGAAGATCGGCGTGCTGCAGGACGAGGGGTGGAACTGCCACCAGTTTCATGCGGCCACGGAGTTTTTCTCCGACTTCGGCGTCTACGACGTGCGCCTCACGGTGCCATCGGGCTGGACCGTCGGCGCGACCGGAACGGAACTCGACCGGCAGGATCAGCAGGACGGGACGACGACGCATCATTATTATCAGGCGGACGTCCACGACTTCGCGTGGACGACGAGCCCGCACTACCTCGAGCGCCGGGCGCGGTTCGAAGAGCCCGGCCTGCCGCCGGTCGACATGCGGCTGCTGCTTCAGCCCGAGCACGCGGCGCAGGCGGACCGGCATTTCGCCGCGACGCGTGCCGCGCTCCGCTACTACGGCCAGTGGTACGGCGCGTATCCGTACGGGCACATCACCATCGTCGATCCCGCGTGGCAAAGCGGCGCCGGCGGGATGGAATACCCGACGCTGTTCACCGCCGGCACGCGATGGATCGCGCCCGCGGGCGTCACCCGGCCGGAAAGGGTGACCATTCACGAGGCCGGCCACCAGTTCTGGTACGGCATCGTCGCGTCGAACGAATTCGAGCGCGCGTGGATGGACGAGGGGTTCAACACCTTCTCGACGGCGCGCGTGATCGAGCAGGCGTTCCAGCCGAATTATTATGAGGAACGCTACTTCGGCGGCTTCGTGCCGTGGGTGTTCCGCGATCTGCCGCTCACCCGCGCCGTCGACGGCGATCGGATGGCCGGGTATCGCGCCGCCGCGCGACAGGACGTGCAGGCGACGCCGACCTGGCAGTACTGGCCTCCCACGTCGGGCGCGATCACGTACAACAAGACGGCGCTGTGGCTGCACACGCTCGAGCGCTATCTCGGGTGGGACGTGCTTCGGCGCGTGCTGTCCACGTATTTCGGCCAGTGGGCGTTCAAACATCCCGCTCCCGACGACTTCTTCGCGATCGCGAATCGCGTCAGCGGACGCGATCTGACCTGGTACTTCGATCAGGTGTATCGCGGATCGCAGACGTTCGACTACGGCATCTCCTTCTTCACGTCCGACGAGGCGCCCGACGACGAGGGCGCGGCCTCATCGCACACCATCGTCGTCGCGCGCCGCTACGGCGACGGGACCTTCCCGGTGGACGTCCGGGTGAGATTTACCGACGGACAGGAACGGCGCTGGCACTGGGACGGGCGCGATCGCTGGAAGCGCTTCGACGTCTCGTCCGCGGCGCGCGCCATCACCGCCGAGGTCGATCCCGACGCGGTGCTGCTCCTGGACGTCAATCGGACGAACAACAGCGCGTCGCTCGAGCCCGAGGGAGACGCGGCGGCCCGCAAGTGGTCGCTGACGTGGCTCGTCTGGCTGCAGGATCATCTGCTCACGTATGGCTTCTTCGTCTGATCGCGACGCCCCGTCCGTCGTGTCGAGCGCGGCCGCGGTCGCCGACGGGCTGCGCCGCGTCGGCCGGGCGCCGGCGGTCCTGTTCGGCATGTACGGGATGACGCTGCTCGTGGCGCTGCCGCTCGCGATCGCGCTCGAAGGGATGCTGGCCGATCACCTGGGCCCGAGCCTGGCTGGAGCGGCAGTCGCACGCGGCGGAGACGTCGGATGGTGGCAGGAGTTCTCGGCGCAGGCGACGGGACTGGGCACGACGTTCGTCCCGTCCATCATCGGATTCGGCGCCGTGCTCCAGGATCTGAGCGGGCTGCTCGACAACCTCCCGCTCGCGGCCACGATCGCCGGCGTCACGGCGGCGTGGCTGTTCATCTGGAGCTTCCTCGCAGGCGGGATCGTCGACCGGTACGCGCGCAACCGCGCGACGCGCGCGCGCGGCTTTTTCGGGGCCTGCGGCGGACATTTCCCGGCGCTGCTCCGCCTCGGACTGCTCTCGCTTGTCGGGTACTGGCTCCTCTTCGCGTGGGTCCACCCGTTGATCTTCGAGACCGCCTACGAGCAGCTGACGCACGAGGTGACGGTCGAGCGGACGGCGTTCGCAATTCGTCTGGCCGGCTACGGCATCTTCGGCCTGCTGCTCCTGCTGGTGAACGTCGTCGTCGACTACGCGCGCATCCGAATCGTCGTCGAGGACCGACGGAGCGCAGCGGGGGGCCTGCTGGCGGGATTCCGGTTCGTACGACGTCACGCCGGCGCCGTCGCGGGCGTCTACGTGCTCGACGGACTGCTGTTCGTGGTGCTGATCGCCGTCTACGCGCTCGTCGCGCCGGGTGCGAACGCGCCGGTCTGGGGCGTGCTGGTCATCGGCCAGACGTTCATCCTGCTCAGACACGTCCTGAAGCTGACCTTCTATGCGTCGGAAACGGCGCTGTTCCAGTCGCGGCTGGCGCACGCCGCATACGCGGCCGCCCCCGCGCCGGCCTGGCCCGAATCCCCGGCTGCCGAAGCGATACGGAGGATATGACCGTTCACACGTTCAAGGACGCACGAATCCTGATCGTCGACGACGAGCGCCCCAACGTCGAGGTGCTGCGCCGCATCCTGCAGCGCGCCGGCTTCACGCACGTCGAGAGCACCACGGACTCGCGCGAGGCGGCATCGCTGTACGAACGGCATCGGCCCGATCTCATCCTGCTCGATCTGCACATGCCGCATCTCGACGGCCTCGCCGTGATGAGCGAGCTGACCGCGATCGCCCAGGGGACGTACCTGCCGATCCTGATCCTGTCGGGCGACGTGACGCCGGAGGCGCGGCGGCAGGCGCTCTCGCGCGGCGCCAAGGACTTCGTCAACAAGCCGTTCCACCAGGAAGACATTCTGCTGCGCATGCGCACGCTGCTGGAGACGCGGCTGCTCTACGTCCAGATTCAGCAGGAGAACCACACGCTCGAGGCGAAGGTGCGCGAGCGCACGCGCGCGCTCGAGGAAGCGCAGATGGAGATCGTCGAGCGGCTGGCGATGGCGGCCGAGTTCCGCGACGACAATACCGGCCAGCACACCCAGCGCGTCGGCCAGATGTCCGCGCTGCTGGCGCGGCAGCTCGGCCTGCCCGACGTTCAGGTGTCGCTCATCCGGCGCGCGGCGCCGCTCCACGACGTCGGCAAGATCGGTATCCCGGACGCCATCCTGATGAAGCTCGGGAAGCTGACCCCCGACGAGTTCGAGATCGTCAAGACGCACACCACGATCGGCGCCCGGCTGCTGTCGGGCGGACGATTTCCCCTGATGCGTCTCGCCGAAGAGATCGCCTTCAGCCATCACGAGCGCTGGGATGGCGAAGGCTACGCGCACATCCGCGGGGCCGACATCCCGCTGGCGGGCCGCATCGTCGCGGTCGCCGACGTGTTCGACGCGCTCACGCAGCAGCGCCCGTACAAGGCCGCGTGGCCGATCGACGAAGCGGTGGCCGAGATCGAGCGGCAGCGCGGGCGCATGTTCGATGCCGCCGTCGCCGACGCCTTCCTGCGCGTCGTCGAACGCCGGCCCGGCGACCAGCTCCGGCTCACGCTGGCGGAACAGGAGAAGGACGAGCGATGACGGAACGTTCGGAAGCCATCGTGGAGTGGCTCCGCGCGCGGCTGCAGGAGAGCGGCGCCCGCGGGTACGTCGTCGGGCTCAGCGGCGGCATCGACTCCGCCGTCGTGCTCGGCTTGTGCCAGCGTGCGGCGGGCGAGCAGGTCGTCGGTGTGATGATGCCCTGCCACAGCGACGCGCGCGACGAGGCCGACGCGCGGCTGGTCGCGGATCAGTTCCGCGCGTCCGTCCTCCGCATCGATCTCGCGCCGGCCTTCGATACGCTGACGGCGTCGGTACAGAACGCGCTCGATGACGTTCCGGCGGCGCTGCGCGCCGCGCGAGGGGCCGACGACGACATTCGCGCGCGGATGCCGCTCGCGAACGTCAAGCCGCGGCTGCGCATGACGACGCTGTACTTCGTCGCGAACTCGCTGAACTATCTCGTGGCGGGCACGGGAAATCGCGCGGAGCTGACGATCGGCTACTTCACGAAGTACGGAGACGGCGGCGTCGACGTGCTGCCGATCGGACACCTGCTGAAGTCGGACGTGCGCGAGCTCGCCCGCGAGCTCGGCGTGCCGGCGGCCGTCATCGACAAGCCGCCGAGCGCGGGCCTGTGGATCGGGCAGACGGACGAGGACGAGATGGGATTCAGCTACGCCGACCTCGAACGCTATCTCACCGAGGGCCCGCAGGCAGTGCCGCCGGCGCTCGCGATGCGGATCGAACGCCTCATGCGGGCGAGCGAACACAAACGCCAGCTCGCGCCGACGCCTGACTTCTGATCACACGCCGAGGTCCATGTGCGCGGGAGCGGTGGCTGCCGCCTCGGGACCTTCGTCCGCCGCCTCGTCGTGCTCCAGACGCTGCAGCGCGGCGACCGCGGCCCCCTGCACCACGGGCTCGGCCGAGACGGCCAGCCGCCGGACGTGCGGCGCGAGCGCGCGGAGGCGCAGCACGCCGACGGCCTGCGCCGCGCTCGATTTCAGCCAGAGATCGCCGCTCGCGAGCAGCGTGTCCACGGCCTGCTCGGCCGACGTCAGCGGCGCGCCGACGATCCGATCGGCGATGGCGATTCGCTCCTCCACGGTGACGTGCGGATCGATGAGCGGCACCAGCACCTGGCGCAGTGACGGCTCGAGCACGTTGTCGAGGAATTCGAGCGCGTTCGCGCGGATCGACTCGTTCGCCGAGCGCAGACCCACGTACGCGTCCTCCAGGCCGACGTCGGGCAGCATCAGCGAGAGCAGCCGGAAGATGCGCTCGAGCTCGTGCTCCATCGACTGGCGGACGCCGCCGAGGACGTCCGTCTGCCGGACCTGCGCGGGCAGCGCCCCCATCGCCTGGTACGAGCGGTAGTGTCCGGCGATTTCCGCGGCGAGCAGCAGCTCGACGAGCGCCGGATCGATCGCGATGTCACCGCGGCGGCTCAGCGTGTTGAGCGAGCTGATAATCCGGTATCGGACCGTCGCGTCCCCCTGCAGCAGCGAATCGACGAGCACCGCCGCCGCGGCCGGCGAGCCGATGCGCAGCAGCACCCCCGGAATCTCGCGCCGCGTCTCGACGGGCAGGTCCTCGTTCTGGAGCACATCGCGGAGTGCGGGGACAGCGTGGTCCCCCGCGCCCGCGAGCGCGTCGGCCGCCGTGTCGACGAGCTCCGGCCGGTGGAGCGACGCCAGCAGCGCGGCGATCATCCTGTCGCTGCGATCCGCGCTCGCGACGATCGCCTGGCGCGCGACCGCGACGTTCTCGTCCGCGATGAGCCGCTCGAGCAGATCGTCGAACGCGTCGGGCGCGAGCGCGAGCACACGCGCGGCCTCGATGCGGTCGCGCACGTTGGCGGGCCCGGCGGCGCGCACCATCTGCTCGACGATCGCCCGCGCGGCGTCGAGATTGCGCGCCGGCCCCGGCGACGCCAGGAACGCGGCAATGCCGGCACGAATCGAAAAGTCGGCGAAGTCGCCGAGCTGCTCAATCTGCGTGATCGGATCGACGCCCCGGTTTCGCGCGAGATACAGGAGCGCTTCGGTGCGCACGCCGGCATCCGGATCGTGCAGCAGCGTGTCGGCATCCGCCGCGATCGCTTCGTCGGGGTCCTCCGCCAGGATCAGAAACGCACGCCGCCGGACGTCCGCGGACGCATGCCGCAGCAGCGACCGCAGTTGCGGGCGCCACTGGTCGGCGGTTCCCGCTTCGAGCAGCGACAGCCCGTAGACCACGTCCGTCGGGATCGACGACGACAGGTGCGCCGCGATGGCATCCGCCGCGGAGCGCTCGCGCGACGCGCTGGCACCGCGCTCGAGGTCGAGCCGGTGCCGGTGGATCGAGTCGCGGATCGTGCCGACGTACTCCCGCCGCAGGCGGATCGCCACGTAGATCCAGGCGCCGATCAGCACGAGATTGATCGCCGCCGTACCTCGCAGGCCGACGTGCAGCCCCGGAATGCCGAAGAAGCCCCGCGTCACCAGCCCGAGCAGGATCCCGCCCGTCGCGTCGCCGAACCGGTTGATGACGATATCGATCGTGTTCTTGATGTGCGTGCGCGCGCCAGGCGCCATCGGCAGATACAACAGCTCGTAGCTCGCCTTGTCGACCGAGAACCGCAGGCCCTGATCGAACGCATTCGTCACGAGCACGGGCCAGAACAGCGGAATCAGCAGGACGAGCGCCGTGCCCGCGCCGAGCGCGATCGGGAGCAGCAGCAGCGTGAGGCCGATCCCGAAGCGCCGCAGCGCGCGTCCCGTCAGCGCGAGCTGCACGACAAAACTGACAAGGCCGAGCGAGAAGTTGAAGATCCCGAAAAATCCGGTGAGCGCCTCCGGGTCGGAGCCATATCGCTGGTTCGCGACGAGATTGAGCTGAAAGCCGGTCCACTGTGTCGCGATCGCGACGAGCAGGACCATTGCCGCGATCAGCCGCAGGTACGGGGTCCGGGCGATGTTGGCGAGCGTCTGCCGGAACGGCGGTGATGTCGGCCGGCCTCGCCGCGCGAGACCGCGCCGCTGGATGCGGGCGTTCGCGATCGCGACGACGACCGCCGCCGCGACGATCATCCCCGCCAGTACGAGCAGGAGATTCACCGCACCGCCGACGCGCTGGACCAGGAGGCGCGCCAGCAGGCCACCGACGATCGCGCCCAGCGAGGCGCCGCTGCCGACGATCCCGAACAGCCGCCGCGCCTGCCGCGTATCGAAAATCGAGTTCGCGAAGCTCCACGCCTGGACGGGCGCGATGATGCCGAAGCAGTTCACCCAGACGTAAAAGAGGGCCGCCAGCGGCCGAACCGGGAAATCACGGAACGCGATCCAGAAGACGCCGACGTTCGCGGCGAAAAAGAGGAGCGTCCCGACCGTGACCACGCGGTGCCCAAACCGGGCCGCGACGCGTGTGTAGATCGGCACGAACACCGAGAGCACGATGGGGACCGCCGCGTAGACGTACGCCAGGGCGAACGGGCCATAGTGGTGCAGAAACAGCCCCGTCCGGACCGCTTTCGCCAGCAGGAAGCAGGCGACGACGATCGCGATATAGAGGAAGGTCAGGAAAACCGGCAGGGCTTCGCCGGGCCGGACGTCCAGCCAGCGGCGCGCGCGCTGCAGCATCGGCCCGGAGTTTACTTCACAATCGGCATCGCATAGGCTGAGTCGCCGAAGCCGGGGGGCTTGTCCATGTCATTCACCCAACGTCTGCTGGCTCCCATCGCCGACGTGCGCCAGGAAGAGAGCGTCACGGCGCTGATGATGTTCGCGTACTCGTTTCTGGCGATGACGGCCTACAACGTCATCAAGCCGATTACGCGGTCGAAGTTCATCTCGGACCTCGGCGCCGACAACCTGCCCTACGTCCTCCTGGCTGCCGGCTTCCTGATCGGCATCCTGATGGCCGGCTATACGTGGACGATGGCCCGGCTGCCGCGGCGGTGGGGGCTGCCGATCACACAGGTCGGCATGGGCGGCATGCTGCTCGTGTTCTGGTTCCTCTTCCAGAGCGACGCGACGTGGGTGTCGGTCGCGTTCTACATCGCCGGCCTCATCCTGGGCGTGCTGCTCATCAGCCAGTTCTGGACCCTCGCGAACATCGTGTACGACCCGCGCCAGGCGAAGCGCCTGTTCGGCATGATTGGCGGCGGGGCGCCGCTCGGCGGCATTGCCGGATCCGCGGCCGCCCGGGCGTGGGCGACCTCGCTCGGCTCGACGAACCTGCTGCTGCCCAGTGCGGCCTGCATGTTCCTGTGCGCCCTGCTGGTCACGCTCATCATCCAGCGCGAACGGCCGCAACAGCCCGTCGCGGTCACGGTCAAACGCGAGAAGGCGGTCGGCGCGATGGAGGCGTTCGATCTGCTGCGGCAGTCGAAGCACCTGCAAATCATCGCGCTGGTCATCAGCTTCGCGGCCATCGGCGCGGCCATCATCGAACAGCAGCTCAACATGGCCGCGGAGGCGGCCAAGGGAGCGGCGGCGACCGACTCGATCACGGCGTTTCTCGCCGGCGTCGGCCTCTGGACGTCGTCGATTGGTTTCATCATCCAGGTCTGGCTGACGAGCCGCATCCACCGCTATCTCGGGATCGGCTTCGCCCTGATGGTGCTGCCCGTCAGCCTCGGCGTGACGGCCGTCGTCATGCTGCTGAACGCGGCGCTATGGGCTCCGAGCCTCGCGCGCGTCCTCGATCAGTCGCTCCGCTACACGATCGACAAGACGACGCGGGAGATTCTGTTCCTGCCGCTGCCGGCGGACATCAAGCTCAAAGCGAAATCGTTCGTCGACGTGACCGTCGACCGCGGCGCGAAGGCGGCCGGCGCGCTGCTGCTGCTGGTGCTCGTGCAGCCGTGGGGTCTGCACCTCAGCTGGCAGCAGCTGAGCTACGCCAGCCTGTCGATGATGGTGCTGTGGATCTTCATGGCGATGCGCGCGCGCCGCGGCTACCTCGCCGCGTTCCGCCAGAGCATCGAGCGGCAGGATCTGCGCCCCGCGGAGCTGCGGTTGAGCGGCGCCGACCTGAGCACGATCGAAGCGCTGGTCCAGGAGCTGTCGCATCCGTCGGCCGATCGCGTGATCTACGCGATCGAAGTGCTGGAGTCGCTCGACAAGCGCCACCTCGTGACGCCTCTGCTGCTCTATCACGAGTCGGCGCGCGTCCGTGCGCGCGCGCTGGAGGCGCTCGCCGCGGCGCCCTCCGACATCTCGCGCCAATGGGGGCCGCAGATTCAGCGGCTGCTCGGCGATCCGGACGGTGCGGTGCGCGCGGCCGCGGTTCGCGCGCTCTGTTCGATCCAAAAAGAGGATGCGCCCGCCCTCGCGCGGCCGCTGCTGTCGGATCAGGATCCGCGCATCCGCCTGACGGCCGCCGCCGTGCTCGCCGACAGCGCCGACGCGCGCGATCGGTCCGCGGCCGACGCCGCGTTCGTCGAACTCACCGGTGACGCCGGCAACGACGCGCGGCCGCTCCGGCGGGAGGCGGCCGCGGCGCTCGGTCTCGTCCGCGATCCCGGCATCCATCGTCTGCTGATCCCGCTGCTCTACGATCCGGCACCGGAGGTCGCCAACGAAGCGCTCGGGAGCGTCAGTGCGCTCGGGCCGTCGGAGTTCATCTTCGTGCCGACGCTGGTGTCGCTGTTGCACAACCGTCAGCTGAAAGGGCGCGCGCGCGAGGTGCTCGTCAGCTACGGCCAGGACGTCGTCCCGGTGCTCGAACACGTGATGCACGATCAGGAGGAGGACATCTGGGTGCGCCGGCACATCCCGGGCACGCTGGCGCAGCTGCCGTCGCAGCGGACGGTGGACGCGCTGGCGGCGGCGCTGAAGGACCCCGACGGCTTCCTCCGATACAAGGCGGTCGCGGCGCTCGAGCGGCTCCGGCGCGAGCACGACGATCTGAAGTTCCCGCCCGAGCCCATCGAGGCGCTCGCCGTCGAGGAGTCGCGCCGCTACTTCACGTATCTGTCGCTGCACGACAATCTGTTCGTCCGCGGCGGCCTGCCCCCCACGTCCGTGCTGGCGCGCGCGCTCGAGGAGAAAACCGCGCGTTCGCTGGATCGCATTTATCTCCTGCTCGCGCTCATCCATCCGTGGCGCGACATCGCCGCCGTGCGATGGACGCTGGAGCACGGCGATGCGCGCAGCCGCGCGAGCGCGTCGGAATATCTGGACAACATCCTCACCGGCCAGATCCGGAAGCGTCTCATGCCGGCGCTCGAAGACCTGCCGCGCGAGGAGAAGGTCCGCCGCGGCAACGTGCTGATGAAGACGCGGCCGCGGAACGTCGAAGAGACGTTGCTTCAGCTGATCAACGACGATGACCAGATCGTCGCCGCGGCGGCGATCGAGGTCGTGCGCGAGCAGCAAGTGTGGGCGCTGGCCGACGACATCGAGCACGTGCTCGCCCACCGCGACGTCCGCGACTGGTTCGTCTTCGAGGCCGCGTCCTGGGCGCTCGCCGAGCACCGGCTCGGTGGTCGACGGCGCGAGCTGTGGCGCGAGCCGCTGCCCGTCGCCGCCATCGCAGGCTACCTGCGCGGGCTGCCGCTCTTCGCGCACGTGTCCGTCGACGAGCTCTTCCGCATGGCCTCCAGTGGTCCTCAAACGCGCCACGAACCCGGGCGCGTGCTGCTGCAGGAGAACGAGGTGCCCGAGACGGTGCACCTCCTGCTCGACGGCCGCGTCGTGGTGAGCGGCCGCGGCGTGCCGCCGCGCACGCTCGAGGCGCCGGCCGCGATCGGGCTGGAAGAGACGCTGGCAGGTTTGCCGGCACAGGCGTCCGCGCGGACGGTCGATACGTCGGTGACGCTTGCGCTGCCCGTCACCCAGCTGCGCACGCTGCTGGCAGACAACACGGCGCTCGTGCGCGGCCTGTTCGTCACGCTCGCCGAGGCCGGCTCGCTCACTTCGCCCGAGGTCATCGTCGGCGCCGACGCCGCCGCGCAGCTCGACGGCCTCGCACGAGGCGGGCTGACGACCGTCGAGAAGGGGATCGCGCTGCAGCGCGTACCGGTGTTTTCCCGCGTGACCGCCGACGAGATGGTCGGGCTCGCCGATCTCGCACGGGCGATCGAGCTGCGCGCCGGGACGCGGGCCTTCGAGGCGTCCTCACCTCCCGCGATCTGGCTGCTCCTCTCGGGCGAGCTCGCGCTCGAGGAGGCGCCCGGTGGCGAGTCGCGCGTCGTCCAGGCGGGCACCGTCCTCGGCCTGTGGTCCACCCTGGCAGGACGTCCCATCGGCGCCGCGGCCGACGTGCGGCGATCGGGGATCGCGCTGCAGATCGACGGGCAGGATCTGTTCGATCGGCTGAGCGAACGGCCGGCGTTGTTCCAACAGATGTACGGCCGCAGAGAAACGCTGAAAGATGAAAGCCACAGAAGAACACAGAAAAACACAGAACAAGGGAGAAGGAACGTTGCGGATGCGTACTCGGCCAGCTGACACGACCAGAGCGAGGATCATCAGCTTCTGTGTTCTTCTGTGTTTTTCGGTGGCCGTCTATCTGTCTGTGGCCGCCGTGGCCCAGGCGCCCGGACGGCTCGTGTCGCCGGAGCAGTTCTTCGGGTTCCGGATCGGGACCGACAACAAGCTGGCGCGGTGGGATCGCATGGTCGAGTACCTGCGCCAGATCGCGGACGGGTCGGATCGCGTCAGCTTCCGTGAACTCGGCAAGTCGACCAACGGCAATCCGTTCATCGCGCTCGAGATCAGCGCCCCCGACACGATCGCGCATCTCGATCGGTACAAGCAGCTCGAACGGCGGCTGTACTTTCAGGACGGGGCGCCGACCGAAGCCCAGCGCGACGAGATCTTCCGCGACGGCAAAGTGGTCGTCGTGATCACGTGCAGCATCCACGCGACGGAGATCGGCGCCACCCAGATGTCGCTGGAGCTCGTGCACCGGCTCGCGACAGACGACTCGCCGGAGGTGAAGAAGATCCTCGACAACGTGATCTTCGTGCTCGTGCCGAGCCTCAACCCGGACGGCGAGATCATGGTGACCGACTGGTTCAACAAGAACGTCGGGACACCGTACGAGAACAGTCCGATTCCGTACCTCTATCACCCGTACGTCGGGCACGACAACAACCGCGACATGTACATGTTCACGCAGAAGGAGAGCCAGTTCACGGCGCAGCTGCTGTGGCACGACTGGTTCCCCGCGGTCTGGCTCGACGAGCATCAGATGGGCAACCGCAACGCGCGCATCTTCGTGATGCCGGCAACCGATCCGATCAATCCGAACGTCCATCCGCTGATCTACCGCTGGAACGGGATCCTCGGACAGTCACAGGCGGCGGCGCTCGAAGCGGCGGGCAAGGAAGGCATCATCTACAACTCCACGTACACGAACTTCTGGCAGGGAGCGATGGCGTGGAGCGGGTGGTGGCACAACCAGGTCGGCCTGCTGACCGAAGTCGCCAGCGTCCGCGTGGCTGGACCGACCGATCAGCAGCGCGCCGCGCCAGGACAGGCGTCGAACACGGAAGGCGGCGGCGGACGCGGGCGGGGACGCGGACGGTTCGAGACGGGCAACCGTCCGCTGCCGCCGCCGACCGACGTGCAGCCGCGGACCGAGTATCCCCGTCCGTGGATGGGCGGCCACTGGACGCTGCGCGACATCGTCGATTACGAGCTGATCGCGACGATGGGACTGCTCGACGCGGCGGCGGATCGGCGCGAGACGCTGCTGCGGCAGATCTACGAAGTGAACCGCGTCACGCTCGAGAACGGCCGCAAGGGGGATCCCGCGGCGATTCTCATCCCGATCGAAGGACAGCACGATCCGCTCGAGGTGGACCATCTGGTCGAGAAGCTCCAGATGGCCGGCGTCGAGGTGTCGCGCGCCGGGGCCGCCTTCAAGGCGGACGGACAGGATTATGCGGCTGGAACGTTCGTGATTCCGATGGCGCAGGTGTTCGCGCGCTACGCGAAGGACATCCTCGAGAAGCAGACGTACCCGGAAGTGCGCCGGACGCCGACCTCCCCGCCCGAGCCACCCTATGACGTCACCGCGTGGTCGCTCGGCATGCTGCTGGGTGTCGAGCACGTGATGGTGAAATCCCCCTTGCCGGCCAGCGTTCGCCTCGAGCCGCTCGACGCGCCGCCTGCGACAAAGGGACACGTGACTGGCAACGGTCCGCGCTATACCTTCGCGTATCGCGGCCCCGACGCCGCACGCGCCATCAATGCCCTGCTGAAGGATGGCGCACAGGTCGCGTTCGACGCGTCCGGCGGAGACGCCGGCGTCCGCGTGTCGGTCGGGGGCGTCGGCCGCGCGCAGATCGAGAAGGCGGCGGCCGGCCTCGGTCTCGACGTCACCTCCGACGCGGGCAGCGGCCACGGCACTCCGGTCCGCGCGCCGCGCATCGGGATGTATCAGCCGTGGACCGGCGGCAACATGGACGAAGGCTGGACGCGCTGGGTCCTCGAACAGTACGGCTTCGCGTCGACGCCGCTGCACAACGCCGAGATCCGCGCCGGATCGCTGCGGGAGACATTCGACGCCATCATCCTGGCCGATCAGTCGCCGCAATCCATCGTCAACGGTTACGACGGTCCGGCGATCCGCCCCGAGTACCGCGGCGGCATCGGTGATGAGGGCGTCGAGGCGCTTCAGGCGTTCGTGAAGGCGGGCGGCACGCTCATTACGCTCGGCGCGGCATCCGACTTCGCGATCGAGAATTTCCCCGTGCCCGTGAAGAACCTCAAGGACGGCCTCTCGCGCGACGAGCACTTCGCGCCGGGCACGATCCTCCGCGTCGACGTCGACAGGTCCACGCCCATCGGCTACGGGATGGCGGAGGAAACCTACGGCTTCTACAACAACAGCCCGTTCTTCAGCCTCACCGAGGCGTTTCCGTCACAGCGCACGACCGTGGTCGCGCGATACCCCAATGCGGACCTCGTCGCGTCGGGATGGCTGAAAGGCGAGGAGCTGATGGCCGGCCGCGCTGCCGTCGTCAGCGTGGACCTGAACCCGGGCCGCATCGTCCTGTTCGGCCTGCGTCCGCAGCATCGCGCGCAGACGCACGCGACATTCCCGCTGCTGTTCAATGCCTTATACCTGTCGACGCAATCCGGGACTGAGCCCGCCACCGCCGCCCACGCTGGCGACACCGAGCTGACCACTGCACGATGATGAGCAGCGTCGCTCTATTCGTCGTCGCCCCGGCGCTGTTCATGGTCGGGTTGATCGTCTTCGCGCTTCGGCGTGGGCTTCAGATGAAGCAGCTCGCCGCCGACGGCGTCGAAGCGACAGGGACCGTGACGCGGAAGCTCAAGTTCAGCGGCGGGGCAACGGCGACGCAACGCACCTATCGCGTTCTTTACACCTACACGGACGAATACGGCAGGAACTACAAGGCGAAGACAGGAGTGTCGAAAGACGTCTTCGATAGTCTCCAGGAGGGTGGGCCGATCGCGATCATGTACTCGCGAAGCAAGCCGGGCGTGAGCGGTCCGACGTACCAGGTCGAACAGGCACGGCAGGCGCTGAAGCGGAACGACACCCGCGACGTGGCTCGAAGCTAGTATGAGCCCACAGAATGCTCCCCGATCATAGCGAGACGCGCCTGTCCGGCGCGCCGGACCCGGCACCCACGCCTGCGTCAGGCCTGCCGTCGGCCATCGGCGACTATCGCATCATCCGGCGCCTCGGCGAAGGCGGCATGGGCGTCGTCTATGAGGCCGAACAGCGCAGCCCGCAGCGCCGCGTCGCGCTGAAAGTGATTCGCGGCGGACCGATCGGCGACGAGCTTCGCGTGCACCTCTTCCGGCGCGAAGCCGAGACGCTGGCGCGCTTGAAGCACGCCGACATCGCCGCCGTATACGAAGCGGGCCAGACGCGCGACGGCCAGCACTTTCTGGCCATGGAGCTCGCGAGCGGCGAGACGCTCGACCGCTTCCTCGCCGGCCGGACTGCCGCGATCGACGACAGCGAGCTGCGCTTCCGGCTGGGGCTCCTCGCGCGCATCGGCGACGCCGTTCACTACGCCCACCAGCGCGGCGTCATTCATCGCGACCTCAAGCCGTCCAACATCGTCGTCACGCCGCCCGACGCGTCGGGCGCGCCCGGGATCAAGATCCTCGACTTCGGCCTTGCGCGAATCACCGACACGGACGTGGCGACGATGCTGGCGTCGACCGAAGGGCTCGTGAAAGGCACGCTGGCGTATATGAGCCCGGAGCAGGCGCGCGGCGAGACGGCCGAGATCGACGTGCGGTCCGACGTGTACGCGCTGGGCGTCATCGGCTACGAGATGCTCGCCGGCGAGCGGCCCTACGATCCCGGCAGCAGCCTGCTGGACGCGCTGCGCGTCGTCTGCGAGACGCCGCCGCGGCCGCTTCGACAGGTCTGGCGCGGACCGGCACGGCTCGACGCGGACGTCGAGATCATTCTCCGCAAGGCGCTGGCGAAGGGAGCCGACGAGCGTTACGCCAGCGCGGCCGCGCTGGCTGACGACGTGCGCCGCTATCTCGCGTCGGAGCCGATCCAGGCGCGTCCGCCCAGCTTCACGTATCAGGTGCGCAAGCTCGTCGCGCGCCGGAAGGGCCCGTTCGCGCTCGCCGGCGCGGCACTGGCCATTGTCGTCGCGCTTGCCATCGGCATGACCGTGCTGTACGGACGATCGCAGCAGAACCTGCGACGCGCGGTGGCGGCGGAAACGGAAGCGCGCCAGAATTTCACGCTCGCCCAGAACGCCGTCGACCGCTATCTGACGCGGGTCGGGGAGAGTCCGGAGCTCAAAGCCCACGGTCTCGAGGACCTGCGGCGGCAGCTGCTCGAGACGGCCCGGCAGTTCTACGTGAAGCTCACGACCGAAACCGGTGGTGAGCCGTCGCACGAGACCGCGATGGAGCTCGGCCGGGCATGGTCGCGGGTCGCCGCGATCAGCCGGACGATGGCCGACTCCGCGACGGCGAAGAAGGCGAACACGGAGGCGATCGCCGTGTACGAGCGCGAGCGGCGCCGCCTTCCGGAGGACCCAGACGTCAGCGGCGCATTGGCCGCGGCGACCGCCGATCTGGCGCTGGTCGAGTCCGATACCGGCGAAGCCGGCGCGTCAGAAATGCATTTCCGTCGCGCGCTCGATCTCACGACGACCGTCATCGGCCGCCAGCCCGATGTCGCCGATTGGAAAGTACAGCAGGCCAACACGCTCGACAACTTCGCGCAGATGCTCGAACGATCGAAGCGTCTCGCTGAGGCAGAACAGACCTACCTGCGCGCGAGGACAGTTCGGAAGGCTCTCTTGTCAAGTCAACCGGACGACACTAGTCGATATGCCGTCATCATGAGCGACGTCAATCTCGGCGCGTTCTACGCGCGGCTGAACCGCCTGTCAGAGGCGGAACCCGTGCTGGCCGAGGCGGTGGCGATCGGGCAGGGTCTCGCGCAGGCTGCGCCGTCGAATCCCGACTACCAGCATGCCTTGTCGGCAAGCCTTGGCAATCTTGCGGGCGTGCACATGCTCCAGCGGCGCTATGCGGAATGCGCCGTCGAGTACCGGAACGAGCTGGCGATTCGCGAACAACTCGTCAACGATCACCCGACCGTGCTCGACTATCACCTGCAGCTCGGAAGCAGCTACACGAATCTCGGCGAGCTGGAGGCGAGGCAGGGACACTGGACGGCGGCGCTGCCGTGGTTCGACCGCGCAATCGACGCGATTGGATGGGTGTTGACGCGCGAGCCGCAGCACCAGGTCGGCCGCTACTTCGCCAGCTACACGTGGAGCTGGAAGGCACGTGCGCTCGACGGCCTCCGCCGGTTCGGCGACGCGACGTCCGCATGGCAGCAGGCGATCGCGCTCGACGATCAGCAGGATCCAGGGCTCCGGGACGGACTGGCCGCGTCGCGGAAGCGCGCCGGCTGAGGCCTGGCGTCGATCAGCGCGCCAGCACGGCGGCGACGATGTGCCGCGCCGAGATCCCGTATCGATCGAGCAGCTCCTCGGGCTGACCGCTGCGCGGAATCTCGCGAACCGCAAGGCGCCGCACGCCAAACCCGCCGGGCGCAATCGCCTCCGAGACCGCGTCGCCGAGGCCGCCCGCCGCATAGTGATCTTCCACCGTGACCACCCGGCCGTTCGTCGCGCGCGCGGCCTCCAGCAGGGTGCGGCTGTCGATCGGCTGCACCGAGTAGGCGTCGATGACGCGAATCGCCTTCCCCTGCTTCTTCAGCTCCTCGTACGCCTTCAGCGCCTCGAACACGGTCACGCCGGCGGCCACGACCGTCGCGACGTCGGCGTCGCTCTGACGCAGCACCTTCGATCCTCCCAGCGGGAATTCGTCCGTCGCCGAGTAAAGGATCGGCGTCTTCGGCCGCGACGTGCGCATGTACACCATGCCGTGATGCTGCGCCATCAGCGCGACGAGCCGCTCGGCGCTGACGCCGTCGCACGGATACAGCACGACGCAGTCCGGAACCGCGCGCATGATCGCGAGATCCTCGAGCGCCATCTGCGACGGGCCGTCCTCGCCGATCGAGATCCCCGCGTGCGATCCGGTGAGCTTCACGTTCACCATCGAGATGCCGGCCATGCGGATGAAGTCGGCCGCGCGTGACAGGAAGCAGGCAAACGTGGACGCGAACGGAATCGCGCCGCGCGCGGCCAGCCCCATCGCGGCGCCGACCATCACCTGCTCGGCGATGAAGTTCTCGTAGAAGCGTCCGGGAAACGCCTTCTCGAATCGCTCGCTGAACGTCGAGTTCTTGACATCCGCATCGAGCGCGACGACACGCTCGTCGACCGCGCCGATCGCCGCGAGCGCCGTCCCCCACGCTTCGCGCGTGGCGACGACGGCATCCTTCTTGTACTCGGGGGGAGC
>DASSOM010000157.1:0-12194 GCA_035700625.1 Vicinamibacterales bacterium | reverse complement strand
CGGTACGAGAACGACTGGGGCAAGGCGATCAATTTCGAGGGACCGTCACCGGCGCGCGCGTTCTTCGTCGAGAACGCCGCCTACTGGATCGCCGAGTTTCACCTGGACGGACTTCGGCTGGACGCGACGCAGGACATCCGCGATGCGTCACCCGAGCACGTCATCGGGGCGATGGTCCGCGCGGCGCGGGACGCGGCCGTCGGGCGGCGCGTGTTCATCGTTGCGGAGAACGAGCCGCAGGACACCCGCCTCGTGCGGCCGCCGCAGGAGGGGGGCAACGGGTGTGATGCGTTGTGGAACGACGATGCGCATCATGCGGCGCGCGTGGCGCTGACCGGACGCCGCGAAGCGTACTACCGCGATTATCTCGGGACCGCGCAGGAGTTCGTGTCCTGCGCGAAATACGGCTACCTGTATCAGGGGCAGTGGTACTCGTGGCAGAAGAAGACGCGTGGCACGCCCGCGCTGGATTTGCCGCCGGACGCGTTCGTCGCCTATCTGGAGAACCACGATCAGGTGGCGAACTCCGCCTTCGGCCTGCGGCTGCACGAGATCGCGTCAGCGGCACGGCTGCGCGCGGTCACCGCGTGGCTGCTGCTCGGCCCGGCGACGCCGATGCTGTTTCAGGGCCAGGAGTTCGCCGCGTCGGCGCCGTTTCTCTACTTCGCCGATCACGGCGGCGATCTGAAGCGCTCCATTCGGCGAGGGCGCCGCGAATTCCTCGCGCAGTTTCCCAGCCTCTCGACGCCCGAGCTGCAGGCGGTGCTGCCGTCGCCGACGGCGCGCGCCACGTTCGAACGATGCCGGCTGGATTGGGGCGACCGCGAACGCCACGCGTCGTGGTACGCGCTGCACCGCGATCTGCTGGCGCTGCGGCGCGCCGATGCCGTCCTCGCGGGACCCGCGCGGCAGCGCGTCGACGGCGCCGTCCTGGGAACGTCGGCCTTCGTCCTGCGCTTCTTCGGCACCATCGACGACCGGCTGCTCGTGATCAATCTCGGGAACGATCTCGACTTCACGCCCGCCGGCGAGCCGCTGCTCGCGGCTGGTCGCGCCGGCGCGTGGCAGCTTGCCTGGACCAGCGAGGCCGTCGAATACGGCGGCCATGGCGTGCACCCGCTGGACATGGCCGGCCCGCTGACGTTCCCCGGCAACTCTGGCATGTTCTTCCAACCCGGATCCGAACCTCGATCCTCGAACCTCGATCCTCGACCTTGAACCCTGAACCTCCCATCCGTGCCATCGACCATCCCCGCGATCGCGAACTCGAAACGCAGGCAGCCGGCGAGCAGCCGCCGCGCCGCGAGTGGCTCGTCACCAACGGCCTCGGCGGCTACGCGTCAGGCACGGTGGCGGGCGTCATCACGCGGCGCTACCACGGCCTGCTGATCGCCTCGCTGCCGGCGCCGCTCGGCCGCTTCGTGATGCTCAACCACCTGCTCGAACGCGTTCGCCTGCCCGACCGTCGCGTGATCTGGCTCGGGGACGAAGACGAGGTCGCGGGACACAACATCGCCGATCACCACGAACACCTCGCGGAGTTCCGCCTCGAGCTGGGACTGCCGGTCTGGACGTACCGCGTCGATGGCTATGTCATCGAAAAGAGCATCCTGATGGCGTACGGCCAGAACACGACGTATGTGACGTACCGCCTTCTGGCGGGGGACGGCGTGCTGCGCGTCGCGCTGCGTCCGTCGGTGCACTTCCGCCCGCACGAGTCGGACGTCAACGAAGCTGCCGGGATCCACTACACGCTGACCGCGCGTGACAACCGGTACGAGCTGATCGGCGAGGAATCGCTGCCGGTGCTGAGGCTGCGGCTGCAGGGGGACTGCGCCGCGTTGACGCTCGACGAAAAAGGGGCGCCCGAAGTGCCGTACGCGATGGAGCAGCGGCGCGGCTACGCGTCGGTCGGATCGCTGTGGAGTCCGGGCTATTTCAGGGCGGATCTCTCGCGGGATCACACCGTGACGCTCGTCGCCTCCACCGAAGCGTGGGACACGATCGAGGCCATGTCGCCGACCGAGGCGCTGCTGGCGGAGCGCGAACGGCGGCGTCGTCTGATCGCCATCGCCCCGGGCATCGAGCCGGAGGACTTTGCGAGCGAACTGGTCCTCGCGGCGGACCAGTTCATCATCCGTCCGGCCGGCCGCGTCGAGGAATCCGCGCGTGCGCGCGCCGCGGGCGATGACGTGCGGACGGTGATCGCCGGCTATCACTGGTTCACCGACTGGGGCCGCGACACCATGATCAGCCTCGAGGGGCTGACGCTGACGACCCGACGTTTTCGCGAGGCGGGCTACATCCTGCGCACGTTCGGCCACTACGTCCAGGACGGCCTCATTCCGAACATGTTTCCCGAAGGGGACAAGGAAGGGCTGTATCACACCGCCGACGCGACGCTCTGGTTCTTCCATGCGGTCCAGCGCTACACCGAGATCACGGGCGACGATGCCACGCTGCGCGCGCTGCTGCCGACGTTCGTCGACATCGCGCGACATCACATCGAGGGAACGCGCTTCAACATTCACGTGGACCCAGAAGACGGCCTCCTCGTCCAGGGAGCCGAGGGCTATCAGCTCACGTGGATGGACGCGAAGGTGGACGACTGGGTCGTCACGCCGCGCCGCGGCAAGGCGGTGGAGATCAACGCGCTCTGGTACAACGCGCTCTGCCTGCTCGATCAGTGGACGCGCCAGCACGGCGGCGGCGACGATCTGCACATCGCGGAGCACGCGCGCCGCGCTCGCGAGTCGTTCAACGCGCGATTCTGGTACGATGCGGGCGGCTACCTGTACGACGTCGTGGATGGCGAACACGGAGACGATCCGTCGTGCCGCCCCAACCAGATCTTCGCGATCGCGCTGCCGCATCCGGTGCTGGAGCACGCGCGATGGGAACCCGTGCTGCAGACCGTGCGCGACCAGCTGCTTACGCCCGTCGGGCTCCGATCGCTGTCGAAGGACAACGCGGACTACAAGGCGCGCTACTACGGGGATCTTCGCTCGCGCGACGCGGCATATCACCAGGGGACCGTCTGGGCCTGGCTGATTGGCCCGTTCGTCGACGCCTGGCTGAAGGTGCACGACGATCGCCGCGCGGCCCGCCAGTTCCTCAAGGGGTTCGAACAGCAGTTGAGCGAAGCCTGCGTCGGATCGATCAGCGAGATTTTCGACGCCGAACCGCCGTTCCTGCCGCGCGGGTGCATCGCGCAGGCGTGGAGCGTCGCCGAAGTCCTGCGGGCGTGGATGAAGACAGCGTAGAAGCCACCAGCTTCCAGCCGCCAGCTGCCAGCTTTATAAGGAGGTCCGGCCTCCTTACTGAGCTGGAAGCTGGAAGCTGGCAGCTGGCAGCTACACTATCCCATGCCTACGCTCGAGGATCTGGGGTGGACGCCGGCCCGGGCGGCGGCGTTCGCGCCATTCGAGGGGGCCGGCCGGCAGCCCGGCCGCGTCAGCCGCGAGCACACGCACATCTATGCCGTCCTGACGCCCGAGGGAGAGGCGCTCGCGCGCGTCGCCGGACGCCTGCGGCATCAGGCGGCCGAGCGCGCGGACTTTCCCGCGATCGGCGACTGGGTCGTCCTCGAAGCGCCGCCAGCGGGTGGGGACGCACGGATCCTCGCCGTCCTTCCGCGCACCAGCCGCTTTTCCCGCCGTGCGGCGGGCGATCCCACCGAGGAGCAGGTCGTCGCCGCCAACATCGATGTCGTCTTTCTCGTGGGGGGCCTCGATCGCAACTTCAATCCGCGCCGGATCGAGCGATACCTGCTCGTGGCGTGGGACAGCGGAGCGTCGCCGGTCATCGTCCTCAACAAAGCCGATCTCGTCGAGGACGCCGCGTCTTACGTCCGGGAGGTGGAAGCGATCGCGCAGGGAGCGCCGGTTGTCGCCGTCTCCGCCCTGCAGCCAGAGACGGTCGATGTGTTGAGGACCTTCCTCGGCCGCGGCCGGACCGGCGCGCTGCTCGGATCCTCCGGCGTCGGCAAGTCGTCGCTGGCCAACGCGTTGATCGGTGAAGAGCGGCTGCGCACGCGCGAGGTGCGCGCGCGCGACAGCCGCGGGCGGCACACGAGCACCAGCCGCGAGATGATCCTGCTGCCAGATGCGGGCGGAATCCTCGTCGACACGCCCGGCATGCGCGAACTGCAGTTGTGGGACACGGGCGAGGCGCTCGCCGGCGCATTCGCCGACATCGAGACGCTGGCCGAGTCCTGCCGTTTCCGCGACTGCCGGCATGCGTCCGAACCTGGCTGCGCCGTGCTCGCGGCCGTCGAGGACGGACGTCTCACCGATGCGCGGCTGGAGAGCTATCGCAAGCTGCAATCGGAACAGGCGTTTCAGACACGGCAGCAGGACGAGCGTGCACAGCTCGAGCAGAAGCGCCGCTTCAAAGTGATCACGAAGGCGCTCCGCCGGAAGCTCGAGGAAGACGGATGACGGCTCAGGTCCTCGTCTTTGCAACATCCTTCTGGACGTGCGAATGCGTTGAGGAGGGGTTAATGATGAGACGACTGTGTATGGGAGTGGTCGCGCTTGCCGCGGCGGCGACGCTGGCGTGCAGCGACGGCACGCGTGACCAGAACAACGCGGCGGGGAATCCGAATGCGACGCCCGCGAACCCGGCTGCGACGCCTGCGAACCCGGCCGTAGGCACCAGCGGAGAGAACAGCGACGTACAGGATTTCGTCACCAAGGCCGCGAACGTCAACATGGCGGAAGTCGAGCTCGGGCGCCTGGCGGAACAGAAGGCGCAGAGTCCCCAGGTGAAGGACTTCGCACGACAGATGGTCGAGGACCACACCAAGGCGAACACCGAGCTCGAGCAGATCGCGCGCGCGCAGAACATTCAGCTGCCGACCGCGCTCGACCAGGATCACCAGGATGCGTTGCAGAAGCTGCAGGGCCTGAGCGGCGCGGACTTCGATCGCGAGTACATCGACGCGATGGTCGACGGTCATCAGGACGCGGTGGACCTGCTGAAGGACCACGCTGATGATCTGAAGGACAACGCGCAGGGCGCGCCGGTTGGAACGTCAGGCACGGCACCCGCCAAGGCGCAGGCCGACCAGTGGGCCGCGAACACGCTGCCTGCCGTCCAGTCTCACCTCGATATGGCGAAGCGGATCCAGGAGCAGCTGCAGAACCAGAAGTAGATGCTCACGACGACCCGGCGGTGCGCGGCAGGCGATGCCCTGCGCGCGCCGCCGCGGCGAGCGACGCCTCACCCCGTCAGCTCCACACCAAACCGCTCGGCCATCCGGTAGAGCGTGCGGCGATCGATGCCGAGCACTTCCGCCGCGCGCGTACGATTGCCGCCGACCTGCTCGAGGACGTGGACCAGGTACCGGCGCTCGATCTCGTCGAGCGACGGCAGATCCACGAACAGACGTTCCTGCAGGTCCGGGCCCGTGGCGCGGAACGGGAGATCCTCGATGTCGATCAGCGAGCCGCGGCTCAAGACGACGAGTCGCTCGATCGTGTTCTCCAGCTCGCGGACATTCCCGGGCCAGCGATAGCTCGTGAGCGCCGTGATCGCCGAGGGGGAGAGTTCGACGCGGCGGCCGGCGCGGCTGCAGGCGTTCTGCAGAAACCGCTCGATGAGCAGCGGGATGTCCTCGCGCCGCTCGCGGAGCGGCGGCACGCGAATGACGATGACGCTCAGCCGGTAATAGAGATCCTGACGGAAGCGCTGCGCGGCGACCTCCTGCTCCAGATCGACATTGGTGGCGGCCACGACGCGGCCGTCCACCTTGACGACGCGGCTCGCCCCGACGGGCCGGACCTCGCCTTCCTGCAGCACGCGCAGCAGCTTCACCTGCAGCGCCGCCGATGTTTCGGAGATCTCGTCGAGGAACACCGTGCCGCCCGCCGCCTGTTCGAAGATCCCCTTCGTATCGGAGATCGCCCCCGTGAACGCGCCGCGCGCGTGGCCGAACAGCTCCGACTCGAGGACGCTTTCCGTCAGCGCGCCGCAGTTGATCGGCACGAACGGGCGCGTGGCGCGGCCGCCGTGCGCATGGATGGCACGTGCCACGAGCTCCTTGCCCGTGCCGCTCTCGCCGACGATCAGCACCGGCGCGGTCGCGTTGGCGGCGTGCGCGATCTGCTTGTAGACCGACAGCATCCCGGATGTGCGTCCGATGAGACCGGGCGGACCGGCGTCCACGGGCGGACGCGCCACATCCGGCGGAGGCGCGGCGGCATCGGCGAGCGCGCGCTCGACGGTCGCCTTCACCTCGGCGATGTTGAACGGCTTGCTGATGTAGTCGTATGCGCCGGCGCGAACCGCTTCGATGGCCGTCTGCAGCGTGCCGAACCCGCTGATGAGGACGACGTGCGCGGACGGATGATCGGCCTTGAAGGCGCGCAGCACGTCCATGCCGTTCTTCGACGCGTCCAGGTTGATGTCCGAGATCAGCAGATCGAACGGTTCGTGCGCGAGCGCCAGCGCGTCGTCCACGTGCTGCGTCGTGCGGATGTCGCGGTCGGGCGCTTCGAGCAGCTCCGCCATGAAGCGGCACGTTTCGCCGTCGTCATCGACGATCAGGATCCTGGACATGGCTTACCTCCGGCCGTCCCGCGGCCGATGGGAGATCGATCGTAAAGGTCGTTTGCCCCGGCTCGCTGGAGGCACTGATGGTACCGCCGTGGCGCGCGATGACGTCGCGCGTGATGGACAGTCCGAGGCCGGTGCCGCGCCCGGGCGGTTTGGTCGTCACCCATGGCTCGAAGATCCGCGGCAGAATCGCCGCCGGGATGCCGGAGCCGGTGTCGGTGACGTCGATGCGGACGCGGCCGTCGATGGCGTGCGCGCGAAGCGTCAGCGTGCCCCCCGCCGGCATCGCGTCCAGGCTGTTGTTCACCAGGTTGAGCAGCGCCAGTTCGAGTTCCTCGCTGTCGGCGTGGACCAGCGGGAGCTGCTCGTCGAGCCGCACCTTCAGTGCGATGCGCGCCTCGTCCAGTTTTGGATGCACGACATCAGCCACGTGCTGCAGCAGCGTGTTGGGCGCCACCGCCTGCCGTGCGTCCGGACGCCGCGCGTGATCGAGCATCGTCCGGACGACGGACGCGACCTTGCCGATCTGTTCCTGGACGCTGGCAAGCCGCCGCGCCGTCCGCGGATCGGTGGCCTCCTCCTGCAACATCTGCACGTAGCCGGAGATCAGGTTCAGCGGCGTACCGACCTGGTGCGCGACGCTCGCGGCCATCTGGCCGACCGACGCCATCTGTTCGGCGCGCCCGAGCGCTTCGCGCAGTGCGAACACGCGCTGGTACGTCTCGACGAGCTCCGCGTTGCGCACGCGCAGCTCGGCGGTCGCCTCCGCGACGCGCTCCTGGAGCGCGTCCGTCAGATCCTGCAGGCGCGCGAGCATGTCGTTCAGTCCCTCGGCGATCGCGCCGATTTCGTCGCGTCGAATGACGGGCGCGCGCGCCGTCACGTCCCCGCGCCCGGCGCGGGCCATCGCCATGTGGATCTTGCCGATCGGATCGTGAAACAGGCGCCGCGTGAACCAGTCGATCACGATCGTCAGCAGCAGCACGACGGCCGGGATGAACCACAGCGTGATCCGGCGCCCTTTCGTCCGCAGCTGCTCGACCGACGCGAGCGACACCGTGACGACCGCCGCGCCGACGATGCGGCCGTCGCGGTAGGCGGGCACGGCCACCGCGCGCGCGACGGGCGGACCCTCCGCGAACACGGTCCGGCGGCTGGTGACGGCCTGTCGCGCAGCCTGCAGCGCTTCCGGCCGCTCCTCGGACGACGTGCTGGCGAGCACCTCCACGCGGTCTCCCTCGACGCGCACGATGGAGACGGCGCGGAGCGGCGGGGCGGTTGCCGTGAATTCGTGAAGCATCCGGCTGACGCCCGCGTAATCGACCGGTTCGGCCCGGAGTTCGAAGTCGTCCGCGACCGCGAGCGCCGTCAGCCGTGCCGTCTCGAGGAGGTCGTGCTCGACCGTTCGCTCGAACACGTTGATTTCGATGACCGCCTGCACTCCGATGATGAGCGCCACGGCGAGGGCGACCAGGAGCGCCAGACGGGCGCGCAGCGTCAGCGCCGGCGCGCGCTTTTCTGCCACGCCGGGGCGGCCGTGCGCGGGCGCGGGGTCGGGCGGTGCGGGCGGGGACGTCGTGGAAGTCGTTGCAGACACGTCGCTTGCGTCATTGTACCGAGCCGTTCGGCCGGTGGCATTCGGATTGTGTTCACAGCGGATGCCCGCCGGCTGAAGCGGCGTACGGCTGGATCTTCCGGTCAACTCCTCCCGACTGCGAGGTCGGTGGGCGACTTTCGTTCCTGCTCGTCAGCATCACAGGGGGCGCCGCAGTGCTGATCGCCGTGCTCGGAGTGATGGCACTGGGCGCATCCCTTCGATGTCCCGCACCTGCCGTCCCGCTGGACCTGCACACGCCGGGCCCGGCCGCGTGCGTGGACGCGTCCAGGCCGGCGGACCCGGTCGATGCGTCGGTCGTCGGCACGATCGATCGCTACGAAGACGCCGACCGCACGCTCGTGCTCGCGACGAAGCGCGAACCGATCACGTTCGTCCTCGCCACCGACGCCGTCATCCGCATGGGATCGCGGCGGCTGCCGGCCAGCGCGCTCGCGTCGCATCGCGGCCGGCGCGCGAAGGTGCGCTACACGGACGAGGACGAGCGGCTCGTGGCGCACTGGGTCGTCATCTCGGCGGATGGGCCGCAGCACCGCGGAACCGCGCCGGAGCAGTAGCCTGACTCCGCGCACGGTGTAAGATCCGCCGGATGCGGATTGCGCTCGTGCAGCAGCAGGCCTCACACGACAAACAGGAGAACGTCCGCCGCGGGCTGGCCGCCGTCGACGAGGCGGCGGCGGCCGGTGCGGCGCTCGTCGCGTTCGCCGAGCTCGCGTTCGAACGCTTCCATCCGCAGCGCCCCGCGGACGGCGATCCCCTGCGGCTCGCTGAACCCGTTCCCGGCCCGATCACCGACGCATTCGCCGAACGCGCACGCCGCCACGGCGTCGTCGTCGTGCTCAACCTGTATGAGCGGGATGGTACGCACGCGTTCGACTGCTCGCCGGTGATCGATGCCGACGGCCGTCTGCTCGGCCGGACGCGCATGGTGCACATCACGGACTATGCCTGCTTCCACGAGCAGGGGTACTACACGCCTGGTGACACCGGCGCGCCGGTGTACGACACGCGCGCCGGCCGGATCGGCGTCGCCATCTGTTACGACCGCCACTATCCCGAGTACATGCGCGCGCTGGCCGTCGCCGGCGCGCAGCTCGTCGTCGTGCCGCAGGCGGGAGCGGTGGGGGAGTGGCCGGAGGGGCTCTACGAGGCGGAGATGCGCGTGGCCGCCTTCCAGAACGGCTACTACGCCGCGCTGTGCAACCGCGTCGGCGAGGAGGACTGCCTGACGTTCGCGGGGGAGTCGTTCGTGTGCGATCCCGACGGCCGCGTCGTCGCACGCGCTCCCGCGGGAGTGGACACGATCCTGTACGCGGACATCGACTTCGAGGCGAACGCGCAGTCGCACGCGCGGCGATTGTTCCTGCGCGACCGCCGCCCCGAACTGTACGGCGCGTGGGTCGGGACGGCAGCACGGTGAAAACGAATGACCTCGTCGGCACGTGGAACCTGATTTCCTACGAAACCGTCGCCCCCGACGGAACCCGTGCCAAACCGTACGGCGACGCCGTCGGACGGCTGGAGTACGACGATCGCGGCCACATGTCGGGCCAGGTCATGCGGCCGGGGCGCCCGCGCGTGGAGGTGGGTGACGGCGCGGCGCAGCAGGTCCGCGCGGCGTATCTCGGCTACATCGCGTACTTCGGCACCTACGAGATCGCCGCGGATGGGAACTCGGTCGTCCACCACGTGCAGGGCGCGCTGAATCCCGCGTGGGTCGGCGGCGATCAGCTCCGCGGCATGCAGTTCGACGGCGATCGCCTCGTGCTCCATACGGACGTCCTCAAGGGAGGCGTCCGCGTCAGGCACGTGCTCACCTGGGAGAAGATCGGGTGATGACGCGCCGGGCATTCATCGTGCTGCTCGCCGTGGTTGCGGGCTGCTCGGATCTGAATCTTGAAGTCGGCGTGTACGCCACGCTGCCAGAAGCGGTGCAGGCGGGAGCCGTCGAGCGAGGGTGGGTGCCCGCCGGACTGCCGCACGGGACGACGGACATCAAAGTGGGGCACAAGCTCGACTCCACCGCGCATTGGGGGACGTTCACGTTCCCAACCGCGGAGGCGGACGCCCTGCGCGGATTGATCGACCCGACCGAAATTCACGAGGGCCTCGACTGCCATCCGCCCGGCCGCGTCGAGTGGTGGCCGCGGCTTTTGCGCACGCCGATCGATTTCGAGGCGGCGAAGACAACCGGGTTGCGGTTCTACCGATCGCGGGACGGCGCGGTCGCCTATGCTATCCAGTGGGCACAGGGGAAGGCTTACTACTGGAGAGAAAACTGAGGGTGCTGGGTGCTGCACGTCACCAATGGGCAATCCGTGCTCGAGGGGTTTCGCGACGGGGGGATTCCCGGCGCGTTCCTGGCGTGGAACGATGTCCTGCACGACGGGCCGGTGCCGCGGACGGCGTCGCTGGAGGCGTTGTCGGATGTCCGGGCGTCGACGTTGGCGGGGTTCGGGGAGACGAACGACGCTGACCTTCGCGCCGAGTTCGCGGCACGCGATGCGGCGCTCGCGGCCTTCCGCGATCACGACGAGGTCGTCCTCTGGTTCGAGCACGATCTCTACGATCAGCTTCAACTCATTCAGCTGCTCGCCTGGTTCGACGGGCGCGATCG
Organism: Vicinamibacterales bacterium; assembly: GCA_035700625.1. Classification (GTDB taxonomy): domain Bacteria; phylum Acidobacteriota; class Vicinamibacteria; order Vicinamibacterales; family 2-12-FULL-66-21; genus DASSOM01. The sequence continues at coordinate 1,404 of DASSOM010000157.1, read as the reverse complement.
CGGGCGCACGCGCCTGTCGCTGATTCAGATTGGCGAGCATCGCGAGGTCGCGCCGTTCCACGGCCTCGGCCAGTTGAACGGACGACAGTTGGCCGAGCTGCTGCCGTCGCGGACCGACGTCACGCCGGCGCAGCTTGCGGCCGGGCGCGACGCGTGGGCCGCGTTCTGCGATCCCGATCCTGCCGCCTTGGTCGCGGCCTCACAGCGGGAAGCGCCCGGACTCCCGTTCCTGCGCGCCGCGCTTCACCGCTTCCTGCAGGAATATCCGTCGACCGAGAACGGCCTCTCGCGTTTGCAGCACGAGGTCCTCGCCGCCGCCGCGGACGGGGCACAGACGCCACGCGAGTTGTACGCGGCGTCGCGTGAGGCGGAGCCATGGCCGTGGGGAGATCTGTCCGTGTTCCTGCGCATCGACTGGCTCGCGTCACGACCCGCGCCCGCCCTGGCGCGCGGCGACAACGGCCGCCTGACGATCACGCCGCTCGGTGAGCGTCTGCTGAAGGGCGAGGCTGACTGGATCCGCGAGCGCGGCGGCATCGACACATGGCTGGGCGGCGTCCACCTGACCGGCACGGACGCGCGCTGGCGCTGGAACGACGCCCGCCAGATGCTGGTGACCAGTACGGCTTGACACACGGGCACCCCGGCGCGACAGTAGGCGCCGGTGCTTCACGATCTCCGGTTCGCCGCGCGCCTGCTCCAGCGCAATCCGGGCTTCGCGGCAGCTGCCATTCTCACCATCGCGCTCGGCGTCGGGCTGAACGTCGCTGTGTTCACGCTCGTCCGCGCCGTCCTCCTGCGCCCTCTGCCGTTCACTGATCCCGATCGCGTCGTCGCGGTGTATGAGCCCTACGACGGTCCCGCACGCTCACGCGACGACACCTCGCCGCTGCCCTTGGCCGCCGGCCAGGTGCAGGACTGGCACCGGCTCTCGAGCCCGTTTTCAGATCTCGCCGCCGTTCAACTCTGGCAGCACGATGTCTCTTCCAGGATCGACTGGTTGACGGACGGTCGGGCCGAGCGTCTGCGCGGCGCATACGCCACGCCGAATTTCTTTTCGCTTCTCGGGATGCGCGCCGCGCTCGGCCGCACCTTTACGCCTGAGGATTCCAGAGAATCGCTGACGCAATCCGTCGTGTTGAGCAATCGTGCATGGCGGCGCCTGTTCGGAGCGGATTCATCGGTGATCGGACGGACGTTGTCCGTTGCGACGGGCAGATCGCGTGCACGGGGGGCGGTCACGGTCATTGGCGTTCTGCCGCCGGAGTTCCACTACACGTATCCGGAGGAGACCGAGATCTGGCTTCCGCTGACCTGGGACGAGGTGTACCGCGACCCGCGTGGGGGGCTAGCCTATCAAGTCGTCGCGCGGCTCAACCCAGGCGTCTCGGCGCGTGCCGCGGC
>DASSOM010000156.1:0-4981 GCA_035700625.1 Vicinamibacterales bacterium | reverse complement strand
CGTTTCTGCACGGCGTTCGACACGCTGCTCGCGGCCGTGGACCAGGGGCGGCGCAGCGAAATGACCGCGCCGGCGCGCGGCGGAAGGGCGACATGACTGGGTCCCCCTCGACGGTGAAACCGGATGTGCGCGTGTGTGCCGATCTCGCCGACTTGAGCCGCCAGGCGGCCGAGGCGTCGGTGGGCAGGATCAATGAGGCGGTACGAACCGCCGGCACGTCTTCGATCGTGCTGTCCGGCGGGAGCACACCACGCACCCTCTATGGCTTGCTCGCCTCCGAGTTTCGATCCCGGATCCCGTGGACGCACGTGCATGTGTTCTGGGGAGACGAGCGGTACGTCGCGCCCGAGGATCCCCGCAGCAATTATCGGATGGCCAAAGAGACGCTGCTGGACCACGTCCCGTGCCCGGAGGCCAACATCCATCCCATGCCCACGCACTTTGCGACCACGGCGATCGCCGCCCGTGCCTACGAGGTCATGCTGCGGGCCCACTTTGCCGGCGAATGGCCTCAGTTCGACCTCGTGCTGCTTGGTATGGGAGAGGACGGCCATACCGCGTCACTCTTCCCCGGATCGCTCGCACTCGCGGAGCGGACACGGTGGGTCGTCGCGGCGCAGGCGCCGGTCGAGCCGCGCGCGCGACTGACGCTGACCCTGCCGGCACTGACCCGGGCAGCAGCGGTGTCTGTCCTCGTGGCCGGCTCCGCCAAGGCCAAGGCACTGCGGCACGTACTCGAGGGCCCGGGCGATTGGATCAAGTACCCGGCGGCGGGCGTCCGGCTCGGAACGGGATCGGTGATCTGGTGGACGGATCGCGAGGCGGCGGCATTGCGGCGCCATTCAGATTGAAGCGGACCCTTTCACTTTGAACGCGGAGCGCCCGTCCTGAATGCGAGGATGTCCGCGTCTGCGTTCCCGAACCCCGCAGCCGCCGGCGGCCCATCCTTTGCCTTTCTGCGATCGTTGGTTCCAGACGACCTGGAGCCGCGCTTTCAAGGAGTTCTGCCGATGAAGGTTTCAACGATCGTTCTCGTGGCGGCCGGTGTGCTGGCGGTGCCAGCGGTGACCATCTCCGCCCAGGGGGTCAACGACGCGCAGATCGCGTCAATCGTGGTCACCGCCAATCAGGTCGATATCGATGCCGGTCAGCTTGCCGCATCCCGGGCGACCAGTGACGACGTCAAGAGTTTCGCGCGACTGATGGTCACCGATCATACGGGCGTCAACAAAGCCGCAACCGGCCTTGCAGGCAAACTCGGCGTCACGCCGGAGGACAACCCGACCAGCAAGAGCCTGAAAGCCGATGGCGACAAGAGTCTCGCGCATCTGAAGACGCTCGAGGGGGCCGCATTCGACAAGGCCTACATCGACCGTGAAGTGGCGTATCACCAGCAGGTGATCGATGCGCTCGACAAGACTCTGATTCCCGGCGCGACGAACGCCGAGCTCAAGGCGCTGCTCGTCAAAGTCCGTCCGGCGTTCGTGGCGCATCTCGAGCACGCGAAACGGCTGCAGTCTGCGGCCTCCCGGTAAGCTCGTGGCGGTTTCGCATCGAGCTGCGGGCCGCCGATATCCTCATTTCAGAATGTCCCGCGCACTTTCATCCTGAAAGACGCCTTCCCGCCGACGGTTCGGAGTCGGCCACCGCTGACGCGCAAGTCATTGCGCGCCAGCACCTTTCTGCCTTTCGCACCCAGGTGTGACGCTGGACTGGTCCTTGCCTCTACGGGAGGCATGTCGACCGCAACTCTCGAACGTCCAACGACCGCCGCGAAAGCAGGGAAACGAAGCCCGGCACTCGTGCGAATTCAGAGCGAGTACCGCGAGATGCCCGGCCTCATGCTGACGGAGGCTCAGATCGCGCGGCTACTGGGTCTCGATCCGCAGACATGCCGCACAGGGCTGGCGACTCTCGTCGAGAAGCGCGTTCTCCGGCGCACCACGAGCGGCGCCTACGTTCGCGCTTCCTTCTGAGGCCGCATCATGCGCATTCTGATGATCGGCATCGTTGCAGCCGTCTCCATGCTGGGGATGGGGTCAACCGCGGGTGAGCGGCCGGGCGCCCGGACGCACACGATCACGATAGAAGCCATGAAATACCAGCCGGAGTCCGTCACCGTGGCGGTAGGCGACAGGGTTGTGTGGGTGAACAAGGACGTGGTGGCTCATACCGCGACGTCGCCGAAGGGCGGGTTCGATTCGAAGATGATCGCTCCGGCCGAGTCGTGGACACTGACCGTTCGCACGGCGGGCGCGTTCGCGTACATCTGCACGTATCACCCCACGATGAAGGCGACCCTGCGCGTGAAGTAGGCGAGACGCCTCACGGCGCCAGCGCGCTGAAGGAGGACCTGCAAGCGAAGGCGCGTATGCGCCGGCCGGCTACCGCTCGACCCCCGCGTGGAGCGCCGGTGCGTACATCTGTTCGACGTACTGCTTCACCATCCGGCGCGCGCTGAACCGCGGCGTCACCGTCATGATCGCGCGGCGCACGACCGCGAGCCAGCGTCGCGGGATGCCGGCCGCGTCGCGATCGTAGAACGCCGGGACCACCTCGCGCTCGAGCAGATCGTAGAGTGCCGCCGCGTCCGCCGCGTCGATCGCCTCGAAGCTGCCGTCCGAGGGCTGCCCCTCGATCACCCACCCGTTGTCGCCGGTGTAGCCTTCGGCCCACCAGCCATCGCCGATGCTCAGATGCGGTGCGCCGTTGATCGACGCCTTCATGCCGCTCGTGCCGCTCGCCTCGAGCGGCTTGCGCGGATTGTTGAGCCAGACGTCGCAGCCCTGCACGAGAAAGTGCGCGACGTGCAGGTCGTAGTCGTCCACGAAGGCCACGCGTCCGCCGAAGCGCGGATCGATCGCGCGGCGCCACACCTGCTGCAGGTGGTGCTTGCCGGTTTCGTCGTTCGGGTGCGCCTTGCCCGCGAACACGATCTGCACGGGCCGCCGCGCGGCGTTGAGAATCGCGACGAGCCGATCCGGATCGTGGAAGATCAACTCCGGGCGCTTGTAGCCGGTGAAGCGCCGGGCGAATCCAATGGTCAGCGCGGCGGGATCGAGCAGCGTGCCCGCCGAGACGACGCGCGCGGCGCTGACGTGCTCGTCGCGCCACCGGTTGCGCGCGCGCTCCCGGATGAACGCGAACAGGTACTGTCGAAGCGCCTGCCGCGCGTCCCACAGCGCCTCATCGGGGATGTCCATCACGCGCGCCCACACCGCCGCGTCGTCGTAGCGCTCGCGCCAGTCGGCCGGCAGGTAGCGATCGAACAGGGCGATCAGCTCCGCCGCCAGCCACGTCGGCACGTGGATGCCGTTCGTGAGATGCCGCACCGGACGCGCGTCCTCGGGGACGCCCGGCCAGATGGGCCCCCACATCTCGCGCGTGACGACGCCGTGCAGGCGGCTGACGGCATTGACGCCTTCGGCCGTGCGCAGCGCGAGCGCCGTCATGTTGAACTGCGGGCCGGCGCCGTTGTCGTACGACCCGAGCGCCATGAACCGGTCGCGGTAGTTGCCGAGCGTGCCCCAGCAGCCCGCCAGGTGCGTCTCGACGAGATTGAACGGGAATGCGTCGTGCCCCGCGGCCACCGGCGTGTGCGTCGTGAACACCGTCGTCCGGCGCACTTCCTCGAGCGCCGTGTCGAAGGAGCGTCCCGCCTCGATCAGGTCACGGATGCGCTGCAGCACGACGAACGCGGCGTGCCCTTCGTTCAGGTGCCACACGGCGGGCGTGGAGCCGAGCGCTTTGAGGGCGCGGACGCCACCGATGCCCAGCACGATCTCCTGCTGGATGCGGGTCTCGCGATCCCCGCCGTACAGCCGCGCGCTCAACTCGCGGTCCCACGGCGCGTTTTCCTCGAGGTCCGTGTCGAGCAGGTACAGCTTCACGCGGCCCAGCCGCACGCGCCAGACCGCGGCGAGGACGCTGCGGTTGCCGAGCGGCACGGCCACGATGCAGTTATTCCCCTCGGGGGTGACCGCCGGCTCGATCGGCGCATCCGCCCAGTTCAGGCGCTCGTACACTTCCTGCTGCCAGCCTTCCGCCGACACGTGCTGGTGGAAATAGCCCTGCGGATACATGAAGCCGATGCCGATGAGCGGCACGCCGAGGTCGCTGGCTTCCTTGCAGTGATCGCCCGCGAGCACGCCGAGGCCGCCCGCGTAGATCGGCAGCGACTGATGCAGCGCGAACTCGGCCGAGAAGTACGCGATCGGCCCGGGGTTCGACGGGAACTGATGCTGCCACCACGTGTCGCGCGCCTGACGCGCGCCGTCGAGCGCATGCAGCGCCGCGTCGTACGCCCGGAGGAACGCCTCGTCGGCCGCCGCGCGCGCCAGCAGTTCCGGTGAGACCAGGCGCAGCATCAGGACGGGATTGTGAGCGGTCTGACGCCACAGAGCGTAGTCGAGCCGCCGGAAGACTTCGCGTGCCGCCGCATTCCAGGTCCACCACAGATCGGTGGCGAGTTCGGGCAGCCGGTGGAGGCGCGACGGAAGTTCTGCCGGCTGGGGCTTCATGGTCATGAGGTCGTTCGGTCTACGAAGAGGATTGATCGGCGCACGCGCCAACGAGCGCCGCGAAACGGTTGAGGTCGATGTTGCCCCCCGACACGACCGCGACGACGCGGCGATGCCCGCGCGCGGCGATCGCGGGAGACAGGGCGGCGGCGACCGCGCAGGCGGCGGCTCCTTCCGCGATGACGTGGATGCGCTCGGCAGCGACGCGCATGGCGCGCGCGGCGTCGTCCAGCGAGACGACGATCGACTCGTTGACCCACTGCTGGAGCAGCGGCCACATCGACGGGATGACGGACTTGCCTCCGGCGCCGTCCACGAACGACGCCTGCCAGCCCTCGAAGTAGCTGGCGCGTCCGGCCTTCATCGACGCGGACAGCGGTGCGGCGGTGGCGGGCTCGGCTGCATAGACCCGGGCCTCCGGCCGCAGCGCCTGCATGGCGCAGCCGATGCCGGCGAGGAGT
>DASSOM010000155.1:0-2276 GCA_035700625.1 Vicinamibacterales bacterium | reverse complement strand
GGCGCGCGCGGCCGCGTCTTTGAGCTCGGCGTCCACGAGCGGGAAGGTCGAAAGGATATGGGCGAGGTCGCGCCCGTCGATCTCGTACAGGTCGGCGATGCGCGCGTGGAGCTCGGCCTCGGCGTCCACCGTATGCGCGCGCGACAGCCGTTCGGCCAGGCGTGCAATCTCCCGGACCCGTGAATCGCCGAGCGGCGGGCACGGCACCGGCAGTCTATGGATCACCGCGGCCGGCACGTGCGTGCCTCCGCGCAGTCGAATCAGGTAGTTCGCGACGAAGCTGTTGAACACTCCGCACAGAAACCAGAGCGCTTCTCTCGGCAGCCGCGTCTTCATGCAGAAGATCGTATGTGTGGTCACGGTCATCGCCGGAATCACCGCCGCGATCAACGTGAGCCGGTTGGACGAGGACGCGACCTCGCGGTAGCCCAGACGCGGCTGGGCGAAGGGGCGGCCGCCGAGCGCACGCTCGGCAGCCGCGGGATCGACGAAGTGCTTCGTCCGGCCGGGGAAGGTCTCGAACGGTGCGATGAGTTTTCCTTCGAGCACCGGCAAACCCGACGAGGTGAACAACCCTTTGTCCTCGGTGGCGTTCAGCTCGCGCCCGAAGCGGACGCACCAGCCGTCATCCGCGGCCAGCAACGGCACGCGTGAAAGGATCCGCGCAAGGATGGATCGATCCGCCTCGCACCCGATCTCGGGAACGGCAAGGCTCGGACCGCTGAAATCCCTCACGAGCGACAGCGGCAGATGGACGGATCCGGGCGGAGGCCCGCTGTCGGGCACATCGTCCAGCGTCTCGGCTGCGTGAAGCCCGCACCGCATGGGCAGCGGATTGGATGCGCCGCCCCTCGTGCCGGTCACCAGCGAGAACTTGATCCCGCGATGAACGGGGAAGATTGCCTCGCGATTGTCGAAGCCGAGCAGCGCATCGACCCGGCAGTGCTCGAAGAGCATGCGCCGGAGGTTCATCGAGCCGTGATCCGCGGCCAGCCCGGACGGCACGACGAGGCCGAACCGTCCCTCATGGCGCGCCAGGCTCAGCATGCGCTCCGCAAACAGCTGATAGAGATTCAGGTGTCCGTCGCCCTGGGCGCGATAGCATCCCGACTGACGCGCGAAAGTGGACAGCGCGGCGGAACCGGGGCCTCGCAGCATGTCCCACGGCGGATTGCCAATCACCGCGTCAAACCCGGGGTCCACGAGCGGACGGCCGGCCTCGTCGAAGAAGATCTCGGGGAATTCGATTTCCCAGTGGAAGGCCTGCTCGTGGCGCGCGCGCTCGTCCAGGCTCCGCAGCCAACGCTTCTCGACTTCCTCGGGCAGCCCCGACGTCCGGCCGGCGAGCGCAAGCTCGATCGCACTCCACATCTGCGCCGTCATCGGCTCGTCCGAGAACCACGCGGCGCACCACGCGTTACATCGGCGGCGCCACACGGCGAGCGGCGAGGCGTCGCGTTCGAGCGCCGATTGCATCCGTTCTTTGTCGTGCACGGCTTCCACCGTGTCATCCGGCGTTGTTGCGAGCCTGTAGCGGTCGTGGACCACCGACGCAAGCGTCAGCACGAGGTCGTCGTCGGAAAACAACGGCAGCTCGCGCGGACGTGCCGTGCTGGATCGCACCGGCGGCTGGCGGCGCACGTCGAGCGGCGACACGCCGACGAGGCTGTTCCCTGCGCGAAGATGGTGATCGAGGAAGGTCAGCGGACGGTCGGCCGCGAGTGTGGCGAGCCAGAGAGACAGGCGCGCGAGTTGAACGGCCGTGGCATTTCTGTCCACGCCGTACAAGCAGCGCTGGGCGATCAGCCGCCGGAAGCCTGCACGATCCGCGGCCGTCAGTTCGCCGGCCGTCGCGGATCCTTCGCGCACCAGCGCGCGCTCGTAGGCGTCGGCAAGATATCGGCACGCGGCGACGAGAAACGCGCCGGACCCCATCGCCGGATCGAGCACTCGCAGCGACGCGATGCGGTCGGCGCGCGCATCCGCCACGAGCGGTGCGAGCGTTCGACGCACGAGGTACTCGGTCATCTGCCGCGGCGTGTAGAACGTCCCGGTCGCCTTCCGCCGTCCCGTGGACAGCAGGCGCACGGCGCCGCCATCTCGAACCGGCGCGAAATCGAGGACGCCTTCGTAGACGGCGCCGAGCTGCTCGACGCCCAGGTCGGCGTAGCTGATACGTACACGTCCCGCGTCGCCGGGCCGCGTCGTCAGTGCCATGAGCGCGTCGGACGCGACGGCATCGCTCATCGTGACGCTGTCTGCGATCGGCGCGGACG
>DASSOM010000154.1:0-17289 GCA_035700625.1 Vicinamibacterales bacterium | reverse complement strand
GCCGACGTCGAGCCGGATCGGCGTGGCCCGCACGATGAGCGTGTCTCCCTCGAATTCCAGATCGCCGACGATGACCCTGGACGCCCCGACGATCTGCCCGACCTTGATCACCGTCGCGCGGCTGAGCGACGCGGCCAGCGGCAGGTGCAGCTGGTCGAAGGCCTGGACGCGCGCGGCGCGCGGGATCGCGTTGATGCCGCGCGCATTGAGATCCTCCGTGAGCAGGATGGCGGCGGCTTCCCCGAGCCAGTAGCTGCGCGGATCGTGCTGGGGGTTTTCGAAGGGGACGACGAGAAGGCCCGGTGGCGGCGGCAGCGCGGAGACGGCCGTCTGCGCGACGGCGGGACGCGCGGCCGTCGCGGCGAGCGCGATCAGGAGCACCGCAGCGCGTGCGGTCATGCCGCGACCGCAGTGCTGCTGACGCCCCCGTTCAACGTGACCGACAGCAGACATCCCTTGCGTCCTCCCGCGGCCCGGCACTGGCTGACGCGCGTTTCGGCGGGTACGTCGAACAGCAGCAGCAGACGGCCGATCGCGGCCGCGTAGTAGCCGCACAGCGGCGCGACCGACGCTTCGCGGACCTCGCAGAAGAGCGACCCGCGCAGATCGATCGACACGACGCCGCGCTTGACGTGCGTCAGCGCGCGCGAGCCGGCATATGTCGCGCGCACCATGGCGCGGGCGTGGCGGAGCGCCGCGCGGGCGCGAACGCCCGCTGGAAGCGCGCGCACGAGACGCCGCTCGAGCGGCGACACGTTCTCGAACGTCCACGAGGCCGCGTATTCCCCGGCGCGGGCCGCGATCAGATGGTACGCCTCCCCTTCGGTGCGCAGGAAGCTCAGCACGGCCGAGAGCGGTGCGAGCCCGATCGTGCCCTCGCGCAGTCCGGACACGTTCAGCCAGTTCTCGTAGAACTCCAGCCGCGCGGGCAGCTGGTCCGCGATTGCCTGATGGAGGCTGGCCACGAGCACACGTCCGATGCGGGGCTCACTCATGTTGCGGGGTTCGAGGTGCGAGGTTCGAGGCACGTTCTGATAATGTTGGCGTTTGGTCATGCCACACGAAGGCCCGATCACGGGCGCGATTCTCGCGGGCGGGCGCGCGAGCCGGCTCGGGGGGGCCGACAAATCGTCGCTCCTCGTCGGTGGACGCCGCATCCTCGAACGCCAGGTCGAGGCGCTGCACGCGGTCACGCGCGACGTGCTGATCGTCGCCGGCACGGCTCATGACGTCCGATTCGACCGCACCGGCCTGCGCGTCGTTCACGATCGCGTAGAGGGCGCGGGCGCCCTCGGCGGCATCTACACGGCCCTCACGTCCGCGGCGCCGGGGCGCGTGATCGTCCTCGCGTGCGACCTGCCGTTCGTCACGGGCGCGTGGCTCGCGCGACTGATCGCCGAGCCGGCAGACGCCGCCGATGCGGTGGTGCCGCGCGGCCCCCGCGGCCTCGAACCCCTGTGCGCCGTGTACGCGACCGCGGCCGCGCCGGCCATCGCCGCGCGCATCGCACGGGGTGCGCTGCGTGCCGCGCCGCTCGAGCCGGATCTGCGCGTACGGGAAATCGCGCCGGAGGTCGTCGCGGAATTCGACCGGGATGGTCTGCTGTTTGCGAACGTCAACACGCCGCATGATTACGAACGCGCCCGTGCCGCGGAGGAACTGAGATCGGAAGCGTCCGGAAATCGTATCACGGAACCCTCATGATTCTGCCCGTTCATCAACTCGTACGCGATCGGATGGCTGGCGCGGTCACGCGTCTTTACGAGATTCCGCCGGACGATCCCGTCATCGCCGACAGTCCGCTCGAAACGCCGCCTCGCCGCGCGCTGGGGGACATCGCCTCGCCGATCGCCTTCGCCCTCGCGCGCCGCCTGCGGAAGGCGCCGCGCGCGATCGCGCAGGAGCTTGCCGCCGCGCTCGCCGGCATCGACGGCGTGGCGCGCGTCGACGCGGCGCCGAACGGCTACATCAACATCTTCCTCGATCGCGCCGCATGGCTGCAGCGGTGGCTGTCGGCGCCGGGCGCGCCGGGCACGTCGCGCGAACGCGGCAAGGTCATCGTCGAGCACACCGCGATCAATCCGAACAAGGCGGCGCACATCGGCCACCTGCGGAACTCCGCGCTCGGCGACGCCTTCGGACGGCTCCTCCGCTTCCAGGGGCGCGAGGTGGAGATTCAGAACTACATCGACGATACCGGCGTCCAGGTCGCCGACGTCGTGGTCGGCTTCCGCGAGCTGGAGAACGCCTCGATCGAAGACGTGCGGCAGCTCGCCGCGCGCGATCGGTTCGACTACTACTGCTGGGACCTCTACGCGCGCGTGACGGAGTGGTATGAGGAGGACAAGAGCCGTCTCGCGCGCCGCGCGGCCGCCCTCCACGAGATCGAGCGCGGCGGCAACGACACCGCCCTGCTCGGCGCGCTCGTCGCCGATCGCATCGTCCGCGCGCATCTCCGAACGATGGGGCGCATCAATATCGGATACGACCTGCTGACGTGGGAAGGAGACATCCTGCGGCTGCACTTCTGGGCGCACGCGTTCGAGTTCCTGAAGAAGACCGGCGCCGTCTACCTGCAGACCGAGGGCAAGCTGAAGGGCTGCTGGGTGATGGCCATCGAGGAGGAGACGAAGGAGAACGCTGAGACGGAGGAGAAAGACGGACCCGAGGAGAAGGAAGAGGAATCGCGCGAGAAGGTCATCGTCCGGTCGGATGGGACGGTGACGTACGTCGGCAAGGACATGGCGTACCAGTTGTGGAAATTCGGGCTGCTCGGGCGGGACTTCCACTACCGCGTGTTCGAGGAGGACGGCCGCGCGCGGCTGTGGTCCACCACGTCGGATGCGTCGGCCGCCGCGCCGAATCCGCCGTCGTTCGGACACGCGTCGATGGTGTGCAACGTGATCGACACGCGGCAGTCGTACCTGCAGAAGCTGCTGAAGCAGGCGCTCGCGGCGCTCGGCTATCACGATCAGGCGGCGCGATCGATTCACTACTCGTACGAGATGGTCGCGCTGTCGCACGAGACGGCCCGCGAACTGGGGTACGACCCGGCCGAGGAGAGCGGCAAGCCGTTCGTCGAGGTGTCGGGGCGCAAAGGGCTCGGCGTCAAGGCGGACGACCTGCTCGATCGGCTGACGAACAAGGCCGCGGAGGAAGTGGGACGGCGCAACCCGGACTTTTCGGGCGACGATGTGGCGCGCACGGCGGACGCCATCGCGACCGCCGCCGTCCGCTACTTCATGGTGAAGTACTCGCGCGGCAAGGTCATCGCGTTCGATATCGCCGAGGCGCTCAGCTTCGAGGGGGAAAGCGGCCCGTACCTGCAGTACGCCGCCGTGCGCGCGAAGAACATCTTCGGCAAGCTGCGCGAGCGCACCGCCTTCGACGAAGCGCAGGTGCTCCCGGCGCTGAAGACCACGTCGAGCACCGCCATCACCGAGGACTCGGAGGAGGCGCACGAGCTGTGGGGCCTCGCGCTCGAGGCGGCCCGCCTCGACGAGATCGTGGAGCAGGCCGTTCGCACGCTGGAGTTGTCGGTGCTGGCCAAGTGGGCCTTCGGCCTCGCGCAGCGCTTCAACGCCTTCTACCATCGCGCGCCGATTCTGAACGAGGAGCGCGAGGACGTGCGCCTGTGGCGCGCGGCGGTCGTCAGCTACTTCAAGTCGCAGCTCACCCGCGCGCTGGATCTGATCGGCTGCACCGTGCCGGAGAGAATGTAGGAAAGAGTGACTAAACCGCGCATCGGCGTCACTCGGTGCTCCGCCCTCGGCGACTATCTGAAGTCGGTCGAAGATGCCGGCGGGGAACCAGTCGTGCTCGAGCCGACGACGGATCCGGCGCGCGCGCTCGCGGAGATCGACGGGCTGCTGCTGACAGGCGGCGCCGACGTCGACCCGGCGCTGTACGGCGCACCGCCGCACGAGAAGACGGAAGCCGATGCGGCGCGGGATGCGTTCGAAATCCCGCTGACGCGCGAAGCGATCGCGCACGACGTGCCGCTCTTCGCTATCTGCCGCGGCGTGCAGGTGCTCAACGTCGCTGCGGGGGGCACGCTCGTCCAGGATCTGCCGAGCGAGGCGCCATCGGAGATCGCGCACAGCGTCGAGCACCCGAAGGACGCGCGGTCCCACGACGTCCGCGTGACGCCCGGCAGCCGGCTCGCCGAGGCGATGGGTGCTGGCAGCGCGATCGACGTGTGTCCCGTGAACAGCCGGCATCACCAGGCGGTCGCGCGCATCGCATCGTCGTTCGTCGTCTCCGCCATCTCGGACGACGGCATCGTCGAGGCGATCGAACGGCCGGGGGCGTCGTTCTGCCTGGGCGTACAGTGGCACCCGGAGAACTTCTGGCGGACGGGCGAATTCGCGCCGCTGTTCAGCGCATTCGTGCACGCGGCGGCCGCGCGGCGCGGCCGGGAGTGATCGATCAGGATTTGAGCGTCTTGCTCTGCGCGTCGACAATCGACGCGTCGGTTTTCGCCTGCATCAGCGCCGCGACGTCCACGCCGAACTGATCCTTCAGCATCGCGAGCATCGCGGTGAGGCCGCCGCCGACGGTCCCCATCACCTTGCCGACGCCCCCCGAGTGCGGCGCGCCGTCCCCCATTTCGATGATGTTGATCTTGTCGATGCCGGCGAGCTGCGTCGCGAACGCCTGCGCGAGCTCGGGCATCTTCTCGACGATCATGTTGAGGACGGCTGCCTCGTTGAAGTTCTTCCAGGCTTCCGCCTTGCGCTGAAGGCCTTCCGCTTCGGCGAGCAGCTTCTTTTTGATGACCTCGGCCTCGGCTTCGCCGACGGCGAGCACCTTCGCGGCGTCGGCGCGGCCGATCCGCTCGATCTTGGCGGCCTCGCCGGCCCCTTCGAACTCGAGCTCCTTCTGCGTCGCCTCGGCGCGGATGATCGTCGCCTGCTTCTCCCCTTCCGCCCGCAGGATCGCCGCCTGGCGCTCCGCTTCCGCGGGCTTGACGACGGTCGCCTGCAGCTCCTGCTCCTTGCGCGCGGCTTCCTGCTGCTGAACGAGGACTTCCTGCTGCTTGCGGACCTGCTCGATGCGCGTCTCCTGTTCGGTGACGCGCTGGCGCGCGACGGCGGTGGCGAGCGGACCGGCCTGCTCGGATTCCGCCTTCTTGGCCATCACGGCGGCGTCGAACTCCGCCTGCTTCGCTTCCTTGTCGCGCAGCGACTGCGCGATGGCGATGTCCGCCTCGTAGCGTTTCGTCTTTCCTTCCTGATCGGCGAGCGCGGACTTGATCATCGCGTCGCGCTGCGCCTGCGCCTCGCCGATCACCGCGTCGCGCTTGACCTCGGCGGTCCGCTTCTTGCCGAGCGCGTCGAGATAGCCCATCTCGTCGCTGATCTGCTGGATGGTGAGGATGTCGATGTTCACCCCCATCTTCTTCAGATCGACGGCCGCCTCGTCGGTCATCTTCTGCGCGAACGCCTGCCGGTCGGCGTTGATCTCCTCGACGGTCAGCGTGCCGAGGATGGCGCGGAGGTGCCCTTCCAGCGTCTGAAAGATGACTTCCTTGATCTTGTCGGTGCTCATGCCGAGGAAGCGCTCGGCCGCGCCGCGCAGCGACATATCGTCGCCGGCGATCTTCACGTTCGCGACCGCTTCGACGGTGACGGGCACGCCCTCTTTCGTGTAGGCGCGCGGAATCTTCAGCGGGATCGAGATGATGTTCAGGGAGAGGTACTGCACCGCCTCGAGCACCGGGACGCGCAGCGCGGCGCCGCCGCGCACGACGCGGAAGCCGACCGTCGCGCGGTTCCCCTTGTCGTCCACGATCGTGTGCTTGCGGCCGTAGAAGATCGCGACCATCGACGGCGGCACCTTGATGTAGTTCCGCGAGAACAGCGCCATCGCGGCGAACAGCCCGAGCAGCCCGAACAGGATCGCCAGCGCGACCGTCACCGCCGACAACTCGATACCCATGAACGTCATCTGGCACCTCCCGGCGCCGCCACCGGCTCGACGACGACCGAGTCGCCGCGAACCCCCGTGATCGTCACCTCCGCCCCGCGCGCCACCGCCATGCCGCCCGCCGATCGCGCGATGTGCTCGGTCCGCTCCCCCGCAAACGTGAGCGAGACCTGCCCCACGCCGCCGGCGGGAATGGCCACGCTGACCTCCGCGCTCCGGCCGACCAGACTCGCCATGCGGACCTCGCTCGAGGCCTGCTGCGAGTAGAGCACGCGCGCGAACTGGTAGACGAGGCCCGCCATGATCGTCCCGCAGACGATGCCGACGCCGGACGCGGCGGGATGCGACAGCCCGTAGTACCGCGCGACGACGCCGCCGACGCCGAAGGCGGTGAGGAAGGAGGCCATGATACGGACGCTGAACACGCTGGGGCCGCCGGCGTGGTCGAGCTCGCCGTGTCCGCCGACGTCGGCGTCATGATCGCCGCCGAACACGTCGCCGGCCACGAGCATCACGAGCAGCACGAGAAATCCGAACGCGGCAATCGCGGCGTACATGAGCATGGTGAGTGGCGGCCACAGAAAAACACGGAAGAACGCAGATGTGGCGTGGCGCTGAATCTACGTCCCGGACGGGCTGGTGTCAATGACGGGGTAGACCGGGGAGGTCGGGTGATCGAGACGGACCATCAAAGCGGGACGCAGCGGGTCGGGCCAAGCTGGTCGATCAGTACGGCGTCGCCGGTCGCGAGCCGCCATCCTCGGAGCTGCGCGTGCGCGACGAGCAGGCGATCGAACGGATCGCGCGTCCAGCTGACCCCAATGGCTTCGAGGAACCAGGCCGCCGACGGCGGCTCGTCCAACGTCCACCGGTCATCGTCGATCACGGACTGCATCGACCGATCGACACGAATGCGACCGGCCTCCTGAAGAAACTGCAGTTCGAGGAGCACGGCGGGCGACAGATACAACCGGCGGTGCGCGCGCAGGAGCGCGCGCGTGCGCGGATGACGCCGCGCGATCCAGATCACGGCGCTGGTGTCGAGCAGGATCACGAGGATCGCCGCCGCGTGAACCGAAGGCCCCCCTTTGTCGCCGTCCACGTCCACTGGCCCGATTCCACGGCCGCGTCCATGATGTCGATCCGCGCCCGCTTCGGCCGCGGCCGACGATTCGGCCGCTCGACGGACAACCGGTAGGACACTCCTTTTCGCTCGATGAAGACGGGAATCCCCTGCTCCGCTTCGTCGAGCGCCTGCGCGAGCCGCTCCCGAACCATGCCGACGGTGTAACGTTTCACGTGTACATTGTACACGCGTCAACGTCCGCGGCGGTTCTGTGTTCTTCCGTGTTTTTCCGTGGCTCTTTCCTAACTGTGGCCTTCCGCGGCTTTCAGCCGTGAACGTCCGCGGCGGTTCTGTGTTCTTCCATGTTTTTCCGTGGCTCTTTCCTAACTGTGGCCTTCCGCGGCCTTCAGCGTTCGAACACCCCGACCGTCTCCAGGTGCGGCGTGTTGGGGAAGAAATCCAGGGCGCGGATGGATGTCAGCGCGTAGCCCGCGTCGAGCAGCCGCCGAGCGTCGCGCGCCAGCGTCGGCGGATCGCAGGAGACATAGACGACTCGCGGCGAGCCGTGCGCGATGATCGCCGCCGCGGCATCCTTCGAGAGTCCCGTGCGCGGCGGATCGACAATCAGGGTCGCCGCCGCGGGCCCGGTCCGGCGGCGCAGGTACTCTTCGACCGGCTGTTGATGCACGGCCAGACGGGCGCGGAACGGCGCGGCGTTGCGGGCGAGATCGTCGCCGCTGGCGCGGTCCCCCTCGACCGCGGTGACGCGCTCCGCACCGGCCGCCGCGAGAACGACCGCGAACAGCCCCACGCCCGAGTACAAATCCAGCACCTCCCCGTTCAGCGGTACGAGAGCGAGGACCGCGGTGACGAGATCGGCGACGAGAAACCGGTTCGCCTGAAAGAAAGACTCGGCCCGGCGCCGCAGATCGCCCGCGACGCCGGAGCCCGCGAGCGACGACAGCGGATCGGAGACGGCCGGCTCGCCGGCTTCGATGAGCGCGAGGGACGGCCCGCGCGCGCTGATGCCGGTGACACCCGCGGGCCGCGCCCGCTCGAGGTGACCGCGCTCGAGCCGCGCGCCCGGCGCGAGATCGAAGTGGAGCGCACGCTGATCGCCCGCCATGTTTTCCGATACTTCGATACTCGCCAGGGCACCGGCCATCTCGCGATCGATCGCCGCCGCCACCAACGCGACGGATTCGACCGCCTCCGCCGAGAGCTGGCCAGTCGACGCGGCGTCGCAGAGCTGATGGGTCCCCTCCCGATAGAATCCGGCGCGCGCGCCGCGGACGTGCAGGCGCGCCCGCATGCGGTAGCCGTGCTCCGGCGATGGCCGCACGTCGACCGGCGCGTCGAGTGACAGTCGTCCGATCCGCGCAAATGCGTCCTGAATCACCTGCTGCTTGATCTGGAGCTGACGCGGATACGCAATGTGCCCGTAGAGGCTGCCGCCGCAGAGCGGATCGGCGGCCGGTTCACGGCGGTCGGGCGATGGTTCGATGACGGTGCGGACGACGGCGTGCGCGAGCTGGCGGTCGACGCGATCGATCCACGCCCGCACCCGCTCGCCAGGAATCGCGCCGCGCACGAACACGATCTGGCCGTGATGGCGGGCGATCATGCGGCCGCCGGCGGCGGGTTTCTCGATCGTGAGTTCGAGTTCCTGGCCTTCGCTGATCACAGGGGTTCGGGGTTCAGGGTTCGGCGCTGGGGTTCGGTTCAAGGGTTCACGGTTGGGTTCGACGTTCGCCGTTGCGGACCGCGACGGCTAGTCGAAGGCGACCAAAGGCAGCCCCGCCGCTTCGCGCACGAGCCGATCGAGCGCGGCGTTGACGGCGCCGGCGTAGGCGTCGGGCGTCATGCGCGAAGCGAACGGCGCCAGGTCGGCTTCCGCCTCCTTGCGCAGGCCACGCAGCCGCGTCTCGTCGATCTCACGCGCGGCGACCGCCAACAGGGTGCGATCGATCTCGCGCAGGCGGTCGATCATGGTCGCGCGTTCGTCGCCACGTACGCTGCGCGCGGCATCGAGCAGGCCGTCCAGTTCGCGCATCGTCTCGTCGATGCACGCCTGCAGCGCCGGGGATCCCTGCCGGCTCGCGCGACTCGCGGTCAGGCGCGCCATCACGCGGTCGAGATGCGACGGCAGCGTCGGCCGGCGCGGGGCTTCGCCGGCATCGACCGAACCGCCGACACCGACCGCGCGCCGCCACGCATCGAACAGATCGAGCACGTCCGCTTCGCAGAACTCGATCCGGACCGGACGCCGGCGCGGCCCCTTCGCGTAGTACCGCTCGCAATAGCGATCGATGCCGCGCTGCGCAATCGCCAGCGGGACGCCCTGCGCCGCCCACCCGCTCACCTGCTCGAACACCGGCCCGACGATCCGGATCAGATGCCCTTCGTTCTTCTGACAGAGATAGCGCTCGAGCAGCCGGCAGTACTCCGCGGGATCGATCATGTCAGCTTCCAGCTTCCAGCCTCCAGCTACCAGCTTATAAGGAAGACGGGCTTCCTTTTGAGCTGGAAGCTGGCAGCTGGAAGCTGGAGGCTGTCTCCCGTCAGCGCGACCGCGTCCAGATCAAACGCAGGCCGTCGAGCGTGATGTTCGGATCGACGTGCTGAATCCCGGCGCTCGCCCCCGCAATGATTTCGGCAAGGCCGCCCGTGGCGAGCACGGCCGCGGACGCTCCCCCGCGAATTTCCTCGCGCAGCCGGCGAATGAGGCCGTCGACCAGCTCGACGTACCCATAGAAGAGCCCCGATTGCATGGCGGCGACCGTGTTCTGGCCGAGCACCGTCTCGGGCTGCCGGACTTCGACGCGCGGCAGCCGCGCGGCGCGCTGGAACAGCGCCTCGGCGGAAATCCCGATGCCCGGCGCGATGACGCCGCCCACGTACTCCCCGTCGTTTGACACGACGTCGAACGTGGTGCCGGTGCCGAAATCCACGATGATCACGGGAGCGCCGCGGCGGCCGTAGCGCTCCCATGCCGCAACCGCGTTCACGATCCGATCAGCGCCGACGTCGCCGACCGGCGAATAGCGCACCGGCATGCCCGCGTTCGTCGCGTCGACGATCAACGCGCGGCGGTGAAAGTAGCGCTCGCACATCTCTTCCATCGGCCGCGTGAGCGGCGGCACGACCGAAGCGACGGCAATGCCTTCGAGGTGGGGAATCTCGACGTGCGCCTGCTCGAAGAGGCGCGTCGCGAAGATGCCCAGCTCGTCGGCCGTCCGCTCGCGGAGCGCGGCGAGCCGCCAGCTGTGCGCGAGGCGCTCGCCTTCGAACACGCCGATGGTGACGTTCGTGTTCCCGACGTCGATGGCTAAAAGCATAAGTCGGCGGTTCCAACACCGGACCATTCACGAACGAACGCGACGCCGAGGTTCGTTCGCTCCGAAAACCGTCATCCGCAGGCCGGAAAAACGCGGCTCCGGCGTCACGAGCTATGCCCAGCGCACTTCACCCGAGCGGATGCGCTCCGTGCCCTGCGCGCTGCGCGCCAGCAGCGCGCCGTCCGGCGCGAGACCGGCGGTCACGCCGCGTCGGACGCCGCCTGGCGTATCCCACTCGATCGCGGCGCCGGAAACCGACGGCGACAGCGCACGCCAGCGCGGGAGCAGCACGTTCGCCGCGTCCGCCAGGCCGTCGCGCACGGCACCGTTCAACGCGGTGAGCACCGACGCGAGCACCGGTCCCGGCTCCACCGCGCGCCCGAGCTCCGTCTCGATCGACGTCGCGCGATCGGCGAGCTCCGGCGGGAACGCCGCCGGACGCAGGTTGATGCCGAATCCGAGCACGATGTATTGCAGGCCGTCCGCGCCGGTCGACGCCTCGGTGAGGACACCCGCCAGCTTGCGACGCCGTTCGAACGCGCCGCCCGTCACGGCAACGACGTCGTTCGGCCACTTGATCTCGACGGGCAGCCCCGTCGCCTGGCGGACACCCTCCGCGACCGCCACGCCTCCTGCCAGCGTGATCCACGGCGCGACGGCCGGATTGCGCAGCACGACCGACACGTACAAGCCCGCGCCGGGCGGCGAGAACCACGTGCGTCCCAGACGGCCGCGTCCGGCGCGCTGCGCCCCGGCGACGAACGTCGCGCCTTCGGGCGCGCCGGCGTCCGCCGCGCGCATCGCGAGGTCGTTCGTCGAGCCCGTCTCCTCGACGTACGTCAGCGGCGCCCCGAATACGCCGCGCGCATCCGTCGTCGTGGCCAGCGCCGCCTCGAACTCCATCCCACCTCCGCCGCGTCGCGGCTACGGTGGGCAAGCCCACCGATCGCCGCCCCGACCGTCACCTCCGACCCCCGACATCCGACCTCTATTCCGGCTCCAGCTCGAAGCTGAGATCCGCCGCCGGCGCCGAGTGCGTGAGCGCACCGACCGACACGTAATCGGCGCCGGACGCCGCCAGCTCCGCCATCCGGTCCAGCGCGACCCCGCCGGAAATTTCCACCTGCGCGCGGCCCCGCGCGCGCGCAACCGCCTCGCGCACGTCCGCAATCGGCAGATTGTCGACGAGGACGATGTCGGCGCCCGCCGCGAGGGCTGCGTCCACCTGCGCGAGGCTCTGCGCTTCGACTTCGATCGGCATCTGTGGATCGCTGGCCTTCATGCGCCTTACAGCTTCGGCCACACCGCCCGCGAGACGGATGTGATTGTCCTTGATGAGAATTCCATCGTCCAGGCCGGCGCGATGATTGGCGCCGCTCCCCGCCCGCACCGCGTACTTCTCGAGTGGCCGCAGCGTGGGGGTCGTCTTGCGTGTGTCGAGCACCAGGATCCGTCCCGCCGCGGCGTCGACGAACCGGCGCGTGAGCGTCGCGATGCCCGACAGACGCTGGAGGAAGTTGAGGGCCGTGCGCTCGGCGGTCAGCATCGGCGCGGCAGCGCCGCACAGCTCCGCGACGATCGTCCCGGGCTCGCAGACCTCGCTGTCGTGGCGCTTCGGCGTGAAGGTACAGCCTGGATCGAGCTGGCGGAAGGTCTCCGCCGCGACATCCAGACCGGCGAGCACGCAAGCGGACTTGGCCACGATGACGCCGCGGGCGCGCAGCTCGGGAGGAATCGTCGCGTCCGTCGTCACATCTCCCCAGCCGAGATCTTCCGCCAGGGCCCGGCGCACGATTTCGCGGTAGAGCGCGGGATCGAGCGCCTCGAACGGCACGCCCCTCATGCGGCCAGCTCCACGACGACGCTGAAGGCGTCGGCGTCCTGGACGTCGAGCTGCTGGATCAGCCCGGCCGCGCGCAGATCCGCCTCGACGTCGGCGAGGCGGGCGCGGCTGCCCGGCGGCACGCGGATGGCCGCACGCGCGACGGCGGTCTTCAGCGGACGCTGCTGCTCCGACTTCTTCTTGCGGATCTCGCCGAGCACGGCGGCCGCCAGTTCGAGCGCTTCCACACCGGCGGGATCCTCGCCGCCAATCGGCGCGACGATCTCTTCCGGGAGCGGCCACGCGGCCCGATGAATGGAGTCGTCGTGCCACCACGACCAGACCTCTTCGGCCGCGAACGGCAGGAAGGGGGCGAAGACGCGCAGCAGCGCGGAGAGCGCGGTCAGCAGCGCGGTGTTGGCTGATGCGGCGGCCGCTTCGCCGTGATCTCCGTACCGTCGGGACTTCACGAGCTCGAGGTAGTTGTCGCAGAAGAACCAGAAGAGCGACTCAGTGCGCTCGAGCACGCGCGCGTAGTTGTAGTCCTCGAGGTCGGCCGTCGCTTCGCGCACCAGCCGCGACACCATCGTCAGCAGACCGCGGTCGACGGCCGCGGTCACCTCGCCGGCCGGTCCGGGCTTCGACAGCACGAACTTCGACGCGTTCAGCAGTTTGATCGCGAGCCGCCGGCCGACCTTCATCTGCCCCGGGTCGAACGCGGTGTCGGTACCCGGGCGCGCGCTCGCGGCCCAGTAGCGCACGCCGTCCGACCCGTGCTCCTCGAGCAGTCCCATGGGCGTGACCACGTTTCCCTTGGACTTCGACATTTTCTTGCGATCGGGATCGAGGATCCAGCCGGAGATGGCCGCGTTGGCCCAGGGCAGCGCGCCGAACTCCAGCTCGGAGCGCAGCACCGTCGAGAAGAGCCACGTGCGGATGATGTCGTGCGCCTGCGGACGGAGGTCCATCGGGAACACGCGCGCGAACAGATCGGGATCCTCGAGCCAGCCGCCGACGATCTGCGGGGTCAACGAAGAGGTCGCCCAGGTGTCCATCACGTCCGGATCGCCGCTGAATCCGCCCGGAACGTCGCGCTGGTCCGCGCGGTAGCCGTCAGGCACGTCGGTGGACGGATCGATCGGCAGACGGTCTTCGCCCGGCGTCATCGGGTTCGCGTAATCGCGGGTGCCATCCGGCAGCACCGGATACCAGACGGGGAACGGCACGCCGAAGAAGCGCTGGCGGCTGACGCACCAGTCGCCGGCGAGCCCGTTGATCCAGTTCTCGAGCCGGAGCTGCATGTACGACGGATGCCACCGCAGCTCGCGCGCGCGCGACAGCAGCGCCTCGCGAAAGGCCATCGATTTGATGAACCACTGGCGGCTGGTGACGATCTCGAGGGGCCGATCCCCCTTCTCGTAGAACTTGACGGCGTGCGTGATCGGGCGCGGATCGCCGATCAGATCGCCGCTCTCGCGCAGCAGCTCGACGATCTTCGCGCGCGCCTTCGCGGCCGAGAGGTTCGCGAGCTGATCGTAGGCCTGCTGCGCGCGCCCCGGATCGATCGACTCCCAGCCGTCACTGCCCCATGCGATCGGACGCAGCGCGCCATTCGGCTGGATGATCGCGCGCACGGGCAGCGACAGCGCGCGCCACCACACGACGTCGGTGACGTCGCCGAACGTGCAGATCATGGCGATGCCAGAACCCTTCTCGGGATCGGCGAGTTCATGCGCGCGAATGGGCACGCGGACGCCGAACAGCGGCGTCACCACGTCGGTGCCGAACAACGGCTGGTACCGCGGATCATCCGGGTGCGCCACCAGCGCCACGCACGCGGGAATCAGTTCGGGACGGGTCGTCTCGATCTCGACGCGGCCGCCGCCCGACGCGCGCGCGAACGCGATCCGGTGATACGCCCCGGGCAGCTCGCGATCCTCCAGCTCCGCCTGGGCCACGGCGGTCCGGAAGTCCACGTCCCACAACGTCGGCGCTTCCACCTGATACGCGAGTCCGCGCGCGAGCAGACGCAGGAACGACGCCTGCGAGACACGCTGCGCGCGCCGCCCGATCGTGGCGTACGTCAGGTTCCAGTCCACCGACAGACCGAGGCGCCGCCAGAGCGCCTCGAAGACTTTCTCGTCCTCGGCGGTCAGGCGCGCGCACAGTTCGATGAAGTTCGGCCGCGAGACGGAGACGGGGTGCTTGCCGGGTTTGTCCGGCGGCGCGAAGTGCGGATCGTACGGCAGCGTGGGATCGCAGCGGACGCCGAAATAGTTCTGCGCGCGGCGTTCGGTGGGCAGGCCGTTGTCGTCCCACCCCATCGGGTAGAACACCGCGCGGCCGCGCATCCGCTGGAAGCGCGCGATGACGTCCGTGTGCGTGTACGAGAAGACGTGGCCGACGTGCAGGGACCCGCTGACCGTCGGCGGCGGGGTGTCGATGGCGTAGACGTCAGCGCGCGGGCGCGAGCGATCGAAGCGGTAGACGCCGGCCTGCTCCCAGCGCGGCATCCACTTCTCTTCGAGCCCCTCGAGCGCCGGCTTGTCCGGGACGCGCACGTCGTGCAGCCGGTCGATTTCGGAGGACATGAACAGAAAATGGTACCCGCGGATCGCCCCGCCTGTCCATTACGAGCCGGACGCTTTGATGTGGGCGATTTCCTCGCGCACGAGGCGCTCGGCCGCATCCAGGATCGCCGGCCGCAGGCTCGACTCCCCGAGCCGCGCAAGCACGCGCGTCACGACGGCGTCGATCAGGGCGGCGTCGGCAACCGCGACCGTGGCCGTGGACGGCGCAACCGGAAGGCGCTGTTCGGCCGACAGCAGCGCTGCGAACGCCTCGGCCAGCGAGGGAGGCGCCGCAGACGCGAGCGGCGCGGCGGCGGGAACGGGCGTCTCCTCGGGTTGCGCGGGTGCGGGCTCGACCGGCGCCACGCTCACCGGAGGGGGCGGCACGGCCATCGGGGCCGGACTGGCCGGATCTCCCGGGAGATCCGGATCCCACGATCCCAAATCGCTCACGCGCAGCGGCGTCCGGGGCGGGGCGGGCACCGGCGCACTCGCCGCCGGCGGCGGCGTCGGCGCGGGGGGCGCCATCAACGGATCGCCATGCGGCGGCGTGTCCGTGTCCGGGGCAGGGGCGCCGACGGCCGCGAACGCCGCGTCGAGGCGATCGAAATAGGCGTCGAGCGAATCGCCGCCCTGCGGCGGCATCGGGCGAACGTCAGCCTGCGGCGCAAGCGGTACGGGCGCCGGACCGGGAGCGGCCGGCTGCGGCTGCGCCGACCGGCGGCCGGTGAGCAGATCCTTTACGCGATTGATGACCATCTGCGGCTCGAAAGGTTTGACCAGGACGCCGTCGCACCCGACCGACTTCGCGCGCGCCTCGTCGATCGGTTCGAACGCGCCGGTCAGCAGGATCACGGGAATGTGCTGAAGCGACGGATGCCCCTTGACGAACGCGGCGACCTCGTAGCCGTCGCGCTCCGGCATGCCGATGTCGGCCAGCACGATGTCGGGGGGCTCCCGTTCGATGCGCTCGACGGCCGCGCGGCCATCGCCGACCGCGATGACGTGGATGTCCTCGTCGACGAAGGTCAGTTCGATGACGCGCTGGATGGTGACACTGTCATCAGCCAGCAGGAGTTTCCGGGGCATGGGTGTGTGGTGCAGGGTACGGGCACGGCCGCGCCAAGTCAAGAACCGTCGGCAATCAGGTCGCTTCCGTGCGGGGGCGCGCGTGGCCGTTGATGAAGTCCACGATCTCCTGCATCGGCGTGCCGGGCAGGAAGATGCCGGTGATGCCCATCTCCTGCAGCTTCGGGATGTCCACGTCGGGGATGATGCCCCCGACGACGACCAGGACGTCCTGCAGCCCCTTCTCCCGCAGCAGCTCCATGACCCGCGGACAGATGTGCATGTGCGCGCCGGACAGAATCGACAGGCCGATGACGTCGGCGTCCTCCTGCAGCGCCGCGCCGACGATCTGCTCGGGCGTCTGGCGGAGGCCGGTGTAGATCACCTCCATGCCCGCATCGCGCAGCGCGCGCGCGATGACCTTGGCTCCCCGGTCGTGGCCATCGAGGCCCGGCTTCGCGATGACGACTCGAATCATAAGTGTCAGCTTCCAGCCTTCAGCCACCAGCTGCCAGCTCTGTTGAGGACCGGCTTCCTTTATGAGCTGGAAGCTGGGAGCTGGAAGCTTTCGGCGTCAGATCAGCGGTACTTCCTCGTATTCGCCCCAGACGTCCCGGAGCGCGTCGCACATCTCGCCGACGGTCGCGTAGGCGCGGACACAGTCGAGCAGCGGATACATCGTGTTGCCGCGGCCGCGGGCGGTCTCGCGCAGCGCGTCGAGCGTCGCGCGCACGCGATCGTTGTCGCGCGTCTTCCGCAGATCTTCGAGCCGCGCGAGCTGGCGCTCCGCCGTCGTCTCGTCGATGTAGAGGATCGGGACCGGCTCCTCGTCTTCCTGCACGTAGCCGTTCACGCCGACGATGATTTTCTCGCGCTTCTCGACGGACTGCTGGAAGCGATACGACGCCTCGGCGATCTCCTTCTGCGGGTAGCCCTGCTCGATCGCCTCGACCATGCCCCCGAGGCGGTCGATCGTGTCGAAGTACTCCATCGCGCCGCGTTCCATGTCGCGCGTGAGCGCCTCGACGAAGTACGACCCGCCGAGCGGATCGACCATGTTCGTGACGCCGCTCTCGTGCGCGATGATCTGCTGCGTGCGCAGCGCCAGCGTCGCCGCTTCGGCGGTGGGGAGCGCCAGCGCCTCGTCGAGCGAGTTGGTGTGGAGCGACTGGGTCCCGCCCAGTACCGCAGCGAGCGCCTGGAGCGCCGTCCGGACGACGTTGTTGTAGGGCTGCTGGGCGGTGAGCGACACGCCGGCGGTCTGCGTGTGGAAGCGCAGCTTCCACGAGCGCTCGTGCTTCGCCTTGAAGCGGCCGCGCATCACCTCGGCCCACAGCTTCCGCGCCGCGCGGAACTTGGCGATCTCCTTCTGCGGGTAGCCCTGCTCGATCGCCTCGACCATGCCGCCGAGGCGGTCGATCGTGTCGAAGTACTCCAGGGCGCCAAGTTCCATGTCGCGCGTGAGCTTCTCGACGAAATACGACCCGCCGAGCGGAT
>DASSOM010000153.1:0-6500 GCA_035700625.1 Vicinamibacterales bacterium | reverse complement strand
GTTGGCGCCAACGCCGTCGATCTCATCTGCCGGCTCCCGGCGTACCCCCAGCCGTCCGGCCCGCTGTCGAAACTGAGGATTCAGGCGCATCGGAAAACGCCTGGTGGCCAGACGGCGACCACGGTCTCGGCGTGCGCCGCGCTCGGCCTGCGGACGGCGTACGTCGGCACCCTCGGTCGCGATGCCGACGCGGCGCTGATGCACGACGCGCTTGCCGGCCGCGGCGTCGATCTGCGCTTCGCGATGCACCGCGACGCACCCACCGCGTTTGCCGTGATCCTCGTGGCCGAGTCGCAAGGGGAGCGCATCGTCCTGTGGGATCGCGATCCGGCCCTGACGCTCCGGCCCGCCGACCTCCCGCGCGATCTCCTCAGCCGCGCACGCGTCGTCCACGTGGACGACGTGGATGTCGATGCGGCGATCGCGGCGGCGACGATTGCGCGGAACGCGGGCGCGATCGTGACCAGCGACATCGAAGCGGCCGGGGAGCAGGCGTCGGCGCTCATCGCTGCAGTGTCGGTCCCCATCTTCGCGGAAGACGTTCCGATGGCGCTGACGGGAGAGCGCTCGCCCGACGCGGCGCTGCGCGCGCTGCGACGGACGCATCCCGGCCTCCTGTGCGTCACGCTGGGGGCGCGCGGGGCGATGCTGCTCGACGGCGACGCGATCGTGTCGCAGCCCGGGTTCGAGGTGGACGTCGTCGACACGACCGGCGCCGGTGACGTGTTCCGCGCGGGATTCATCGCCGCGCTGCTGCGCGGCGAGCCGCCGGCGTCGATGCTGCGGTTCGCGAACGCCGCGGCGGCGTTGAGTTGTACTCGTCCGGGGGCAATTCCGTCGGTGCCCACCCGTTCCGAGGTGGAGGCATTTTTGCGGGCATGTGGGGCAGGGCTTTAGCCCTGACGCGAGCAGAATCTGCCACTATCCACCGCGACACGCGTCGCAAAAACTCCCAACATCCCGCCGCTGATCGCCCGAATCTCCCGCATTTCCTCATGGCCGATGCTCTTGCATGCGAGCCCCGGCTGCGGTCGTCGCCATCCCGCTCATTGCGGGCGTGCTTGGCGGCGTCTACGCCGGAACGCCGTCAGCCATACCGGCGGCGCTGTTCGCGTGCGCCGGTTCCGCCGCCGGGTGTGTCGCGTGGCGTCGCAAGCGGCCCGTCCTGCTCATCGTCTCCTGCGCGGCCGCCTTCTTCGCGGCGGGCGCGACGGTCGGCGCGCGCGCGGACGAAGAGGCGCTCGCGCCCGCGCTGCTCGCGTGGTGGCACGCCCTGCCGGAGGATGCGCGCGACGATCCGGTGACGCTTGAAGGCACGCTCAAGGCCGATGCC
The DNA here is from genome assembly GCA_035700625.1 of Vicinamibacterales bacterium. Classification (GTDB taxonomy): domain Bacteria; phylum Acidobacteriota; class Vicinamibacteria; order Vicinamibacterales; family 2-12-FULL-66-21; genus DASSOM01. Next base: position 5,167 of record DASSOM010000153.1, on the reverse strand, counting down.
GCCCGATCTGACTTCGGCGCGACGCTGACGCTCGACGTCGATCGCGTCGTCCGCGGACGCGTCGCGCGCACCGTGCGCGGCGGTGTGCGGCTGTCCGTCAGCGGAACGCGCGTGTTCGCCGCGATCGGCGCGTGGCGCCAGGGACGCCGGCTGCGCGTCGCCGCGGCGCTCCGAGAGCCGCTCGACTATCGCGATCCGGGGCTGACGAGCGATCGTGTACGGCTCGCGCGGCAGGGCACCGTGCTGCTCGGGTCGGTGAAGAGCGCGCTGCTCGTCGGCGTCCGTGCGCGCGGCAGCCTCGCGGCGGAGGCGGCGGGGTGGGTTCGCGCGCAGGTGCGGCGGGGCGCGGCCGCCGCCATCGGCCGATGGAGCGCGCAGTCGGCGGGGATTGTCACCGCAATCCTGATCGGCGATCGCAGCGGACTGCGTCCCGAGGACGAGCGCCGGCTGCAGGAGGCGGGGACGTACCACGTCATCGCGATCTCCGGCGGCAACATCGTTCTCGTCATGGCGATTGTCATCGCGATGGCGCGCCGCGTGCGTCTTCGGCCGCGCGGCGCGTCGGCGGCGACGCTGCTCGTCGTCGCGTTCTACGGCTACCTCGCCGGGCTCGCGCCGTCCGTGCAGCGCGCGACGCTCGTCGGCGTGCTCTGGCTCGCGGCCCGCCTGATCGATCACCGCGGGCCGGCCATCAATGCGCTCGGCGTTGCTGCCGCGTTCGCCGCGATCGCGGCGCCGCTCTCCATCCTCGACGGCGGCTTCGTCCTGTCGTTTGGCGCAACGCTCGGCATCCTGCTGCTCGCGGACCGTCTCGTGCCGCGCCGGCCGCCGGAGCGGAGCCTTTCGCGCGCGCAGCGGGTCCGCCGCACGTTGATCGCCGCGGCCGCTGCGCTCCTGGCCGCGACCGTGTGCGCGGAACTCGCGCTGGCGCCGGTTTCGGCGCGGCTCTTCGGCCGGATCAGTCTGGCGGGGCTGCTCCTCAACTTCGCCGCCATCCCGCTGATGTCGCTCGCGCAGATCTCGGGCGCGCTGGCCGTGGCCACGCAGCCCGTCCTGCCGGACGCCGCGGGGCTCATCGGCTGGGTGGCGCACATCTCGGCGCGTGGGCTGCTGGAGTCCGCGCGGCTGGTGGACGTCAGGCCGTGGCTCGTGCTCGACGTGCCGCCGCCAGGCCTTGTCGTCGTCGCCGCGTGGTATGCCGGCATCGCGGTCGCGTGTTTCAGCGCGCCGCGGCGCGTCCGCCGGTTGGGAATCCTGCTGGCGGTGTCAGCCGCGGTGGTGATGGTCGCCGCGCCTTCGCCGGCGCGCGCCGACGCGGTGCCGCCGGTCCAGCGAGGATGGCTGCGCGTCGTCTTTCTCGACGTCGGTCAGGGAGACGCGACGCTGGTAATGGCGCCGGGCGCGCGTCCGTTGCTCGTCGACGCGGGGGGCGTGTTCGGGTCGAGCTTCGACATCGGCCGCCGCGTCGTCGTGCCGGCGCTGTGGGCGCTCGGCGCCGACCGGCTCGGCGTGCTGGCGCTCACGCACGGCGATCCGGATCACATCGGCGGCGCGGATGCGGTCCTGCGGGCGCTCGGGCCCGCTGAAGTCTGGGAGGGGATTCCGGTGCCGCGTCATGCGCCGTTGCGGCGGCTGCGCGCCGAGGCGGCGTCGCACGGGATCGCGTGGCGGGAGGTGCATACCGGCGAGCGCCGCCATCTCGGACCGATCGCGCTGCGCATTCTCCACCCCGACGCGCCCGACTGGGAGCGGCAGAAGGTGCGCAACGACGACTCCGTCGTCATCGAACTCCGCTACGGATCCGTGGCGGTGCTCCTGCCCGGGGATATCGGCGCGGAAGGGGAGTCCGCGGTGACGCCGCTGATCCATGCCGGCCCATTGACGATCGTGAAGGCGCCGCATCACGGCAGCGCCACGAGCAGCTCGCGTCGATTCATCGAAACGCTGCATCCGGCGGCCGTGGTGTTCAGCGCGGGCCGGCACAACCCGTTCGGACATCCGGCGCCCGATGTGGTCGAGCGCTACGTCAGCGCCGGAGCGCGCGTCTTTCGCACCGATCTGGACGGGGCGGTCGTCCTCGACACCGACGGCCGCACGGCCGCGATCTGGACGTGGACGGGAAGAGGCGTCACGTTCACGCGTGACGGGCCTTGATCTCGGCCCAGACCGCTTCCATCTCCTCGAGCGTCGCGTCGTGCACGGAGCGCCCACGGGCGTGGAGCTCCGCTTCGAGCGCGGTGAAGCGATCCGTGAACTTCTGGTTCGCCTTCCGCAGCGCCGACTCCGGTTCGATCCCCAGCTTGCGCGCGAGATTCGCAATCGAGAAGAGCAGATCGCCCATCTCCTCTTCCGTGCGCGACGCACCTTCCGCATGCGCGATCGCGCCACGGAGCTCGGCCACTTCCTCCTCGATCTTGTCGACGACGTCGGCGGTCCGCGCCCAGTCGAAGCCGACGGCCGCGACGCGCGTCCCGATTTCGTGCGCGCGCAGCAACGCCGGCAGCGCTCTCGGCACGCCCGCGAGGACGGCGCGCTCCTGCCCGGCGTCCTTCTGCTCGCGCGCCTTGATCTGCTCCCATTGTTCGACCACCTGCCCGGGCGTCTCCAGCGGACGCCCCGAGGGATCGAAGACGTGCGGATGGCGTCGAATCAGCTTGTCCGTAATCGTGCGCAGCGAATCGGCGATGGTGAAGCGCCCCTCGTCGGCGCAGACCTGCGCGAGGAACACCCCCTCGAACAGCAGGTCACCGATTTCGCCCCGCAGCGCCTCGTCATCGCCGCGGTCGATCGCGTCGAGCACTTCGTGCGTTTCCTCGAGCAGGAATCCCCGTAGCGATTCGAGCGTCTGCTCGCGATCCCACGGACAGCCGTCGGGCCCGCGCAGCCGCGCCATGATGTCCACGAGGCGCTGGAAGGCTTCGCCTGATTGCCGATTGTCGAGTGCCGATTGGGTCACGGTTCGACGATGCGGCGGTCCTGGCGCTGAGCTTCCACGAAGCGAAGGCGGAGCTCGTAGAGCAGATCGTCGACGAGCTTGGCTTCCTCCGGCGACAGATTGCCGTGCGTCTTCTCCTGCAGCATCGTGATGATCTCGATCATCTGCGCCGCCGCCGGCAGGTTGGGCTCCGCGCGTTCGCCTGTGCTCGGATCGGCGATATCGCCGAAGGCGACCGCCGCCGTCGTCGCGAGCGAGAGGATGAAACTCGCGAAGGAAATACCGGCGCCTTCAGACTCCATCTGGCGATGCTAGCACACGGGCGCGGATTGCCGATTGGCGATTCAATCATCAATCGACAATCATCAATTCAATCTACAATCGACACTCGTCAATGCAATCGCCAGTCGTCAATCGCCAATCGCCAATCGATCAGGTTCGCGTGACATTCCTGGGCACCGGAACCTCGCACGGTGTACCGATGATCGGATGCGAGTGCGCGACGTGTACGTCGAGCGATCCGCACGACCAGCGGCTCCGGCCGTCGATCCTGCTCGAGTACGGCCGGGCGGTGATCCTCGTGGATGCCGGCCCCGATCTGCGGGCGCAGGCGCTTCGCCACCGGATCGCGCGGGTGGACGCGATTCTGTTCACCCACGGTCACGCGGACCACATCCTCGGCATGGACGACGTACGGCGGTTCAACGCGCTGCAGGACGGGGCGATGCCGTGCTATGCCGACGAGGCGACGGTCGCCGACATTCGGCGGACGTTCGCGTACGTGTTCGATCCGGCGACGCCGAAAGGGGGCGGCCTGCCGCAGCTCGAGCTGTTTCCGATTGCAGGACCGTTCTCGATGGCCGGCGTCGAGATCGTGCCGGTGCCGCTGCTGCACGGCCGGCGGCCGGTGCTTGGCTTCCGCCTGGGCCGCTTCGCCTATCTCACCGACTGCAGCAAAATCCCCGAGACGTCGCGGGCGCTTCTCGACGGCCTCGACGTGCTCGTGCTCGACGCGCTCCGCGAGCGCCCGCACCCGACGCACTTCTCGCTCGACGAGGCGGTCGACACCGCGCGCACGCTCGGCGCCCGCCAGGTCTACTTCACGCACATGTGCCATGACCTGCCGCACGCCGCCACGAATGCGCGCCTCCCGTCCGGGATGGCGCTGGCGCACGACGGGCTCGTGATTACCGTCAATGCTGAATGAATTTCAGCATTCGTCATTTAGCATTTAGCATTGACAGAGATGCTCTCCATCGCCCGTTTCCCCGAGGACCCGCCGCCGCGCTGGCACAATCCCGTGCTCGCGCTGGGCAACTTCGACGGCCTGCATCGCGGCCACATGAAGATCATCGACCGCGTGCGGCGACGGGCGGGGGAGCGCGGCGGCACGCCTGCCGCGATGACGTTCGACCCGCACCCGCCGCGCATCGTCCGGCCCGACAAGGCGCCGCTGCTCCTGATGACGACGGCGCAGCGCATCGAGGCGCTGGGACGAGCAGGGATGCAAGGGGTCGCCCTCGTGACGTTCACGCCCGAGCTGTCGCGCTGGGATCCGGACATGTTCGTCCGCAGTGTGCTCGTCGAATGGCTCCGCGTCGTCGAGGTGTGGGTCGGCGCGAACTTCCTGTTCGGCCACGATCGCGAGGGGAACTTCTCGAGCCTGCGGTCGCTCGGCGCCCGCTACGGCTTCCGCGCGGAGAAGATCGATCCGGTCCGCTACAAGGACTTCGTCGTGAGCAGTACGCGCATCCGCCGGCTGGTGTCGGAGGGGCGCGTCGACGAAGCGGGCGCGCTGCTGGGACATCACTATTTCATCGACGGTACGGTCGTGCGCGGGGCCGGCCGGGGCCGCCAGATCGGCGTGCCGACGGCGAACCTGTGCACCGACAACGAGCTGCTTCCGCCCGCGGGCGTGTACGCGACGCTCGTCACGCTCGACGGCGTCACACGGCCGTCAGTGACGAACGTCGGCATGCGGCCGACGTTCGGCGACGTCGATCGCCTGCAGATCGAGACGCATCTGCTCGGCGTCTCGCGGGATCTGTACGACGCGCGCCTGCGTCTTTCCTTTGTGCAGCGTCTGCGCGATGAGCGCGCATTCCCCGACGTTGACGCGTTGCGCGCGCAGATCGACGCCGACTGCCGCGCCGCGCGGCGGCTGTTCGCCCGGATTTCGCTGTAGAATCGTGGGTATGCCGGACACAGCCGGACCGCCCGGCGGCCGGGAAC
>DASSOM010000152.1:0-19634 GCA_035700625.1 Vicinamibacterales bacterium | reverse complement strand
GACGTCGCGGAACTGCGCGCGGATGCGCCCGACGATGTCGAGCACACCCTGCGAGTGGCCGTGCGCAGTGTCGACCACCAGCACGTCGACGCCGGCCGCGACCAGGGCGGCCGCCCGCTCCACCGTGTCCTTCGCGATGCCGACCGCGGCGCCGCACCGCAGGCGACCGAGCGCGTCCTTCGACGCATTCGGATACTTCACGGCCTTCTGGATGTCCTTGACCGTGATCAGCCCCTTCAGCATGAAGCGCTCGTCGACGACGAGCAGCTTCTCGACCTTGTGCTGGTGAAGGATCTCGCGGGCCTGCTCCAGCGTGGTGCCGACCGGCACCGTGAACAGCGGATCGTGCGTCATCACGTCGGCGATCGGGCGATCGAGATTCGTCTCGAAGCGCAGATCGCGGTTGGTCAGGATGCCGACGAGGCGCCCCTCCTTGCTGCCGTCCTGGGTGATCGGCACGCCGGAGATCCGGTACTTCTTCATCAGATCGAGCGCTTCGTAGAGCCGGTTCACGGGCGAGAGCGTGATCGGGTTGACGATCATCCCGCTCTCGGACCGCTTGACGCGATCGACCTCGGAGGCCTGCTCCTCGACCGTCAGATTCTTGTGGATGACGCCGATGCCCCCCTGCTGCGCCATCGCAATCGCGAGCCTCGACTCCGTGACGGTGTCCATCGCGGCGCTGGCGAGCGGAACGTTGAGGCGGATGTGGCGCGTGAACCAGGAGGCGACGTCGACCTGGCTGGGAAGGACCTGCGAGTGCCGCGGCACGAGCAGGACGTCATCGAAGGTGAGAGCGGTGGTCAGGCCAATCGAAATCTGCTCGGTCGTCAGAACGTCGGTCTTCGTGTCCATTCAGGCCCCATGACATTTCTTGTACTTCTTGCCGCTGCCGCAGGGACACGGATCGTTGCGGCCCACTTTCGGCTCTTCCCGGCGGACGGTCTTGACGACGTCGTCGCCGCCGCGGCGCGCCGGCTGCGGCGGTTCGGCAACCGCCGTCGCGCTCCCGCCGGACCGGATGGCCCCGAACGGTGAGGCGGCCGCGGCCGACGGCGTATTGAGCGTGATCGGCGTCGCGCGGCGCGGCGCGGGCCGGCGGACGGCCCCTTCCGGCCCTTCGAGCACCGGCGTCAGCCGCCACAGATACCGGACCATGTCGTCCTCGATCCGGTCCTTCATGCCCTGGAACAGCTCGAAGCTCTCCTTCTTGTACTCGACGAGCGGATCGCGCTGGCCGTACCCGCGCAGGCCGATCCCTTCCTTCAGGTGATCGAGGCTGTACAGGTGGTCTTTCCACTGCTGATCGACGATCTGGAGCATGATGTCGCGCTCCACGCGATGCAGCAGCTCCGGCTCGACGAGGGACTCCTTCTGCTCGTACTTCTGCAGCGCGACGCCCCAGATCGCATCGACCATTTCATCCGGCGTCTTCGACTGGAGATCGAGGGCGGTGATGTCGGCGGGGTCCACGCCGTAGATATCCGACACCGCCTGCGTCAACGCGTCGAAATCCCACTCTTCGGGATCGATGTCCTTGCTGGCGTAGGTGTCGACCGTCGATTCGAGCAGCTCCTCGGCGATCGTCATGAGGTAGCCGCGCGTGTCGACGGCCTCCTCTTCCGTGATGTGGATCTTTCCTTCGAGCAGCTCACGGCGCAGCGCGTAGACGCTCTCGCGCTGCTTGTTCATGACGTCGTCGTATTCGAGGAGGTGTTTGCGAACGGAGAAGTTCTGCGCCTCGACCTGCTTCTGCGCGCGCTCGATCGCACGCGTCACCATGCGGTGCTCGATCGGCACGCCCTCTTCCATGCCGAGCCGCTGCATCAGCCCCGAGATGCGGTCGGACCCGAAGATGCGCATGAGATCGTCTTCGAGCGACAGGTAGAAGCGCGAGGAGCCGGGATCTCCCTGACGGCCGGCGCGGCCGCGCAGCTGGTTGTCGATCCGGCGCGCTTCGTGCCGTTCGGTGCCGATGATGTGCAGCCCGCCTGCGGCGACGACCTCTTCGTGTTCGGCGTCCGTCTCCCGCTTGTAGGCGCGAAGGAGACCTTCGTACTCGGCGCGCGGCGCGCGGTAGAACTGGTCCAGGTGATAGAAGTAGACGAACTCCGCATCGTCCACGAATTTCTCTTCACCTTTGGGCAGCTTCTCGGCGATTTCGTCGGCGAGCGTCTGCTGGCGCGCCATGAACTCCGGATTGCCGCCGAGCAGAATGTCGGTGCCGCGGCCCGCCATGTTCGTCGCGATGGTCACCGTTCCGCGGCGCCCCGCCTGCGCGACGATTTCGGCTTCCTGTGCGTGGTACTTCGCGTTGAGGACGACATGCCGGATGCCGCGGCGCTTCAGCAGCCCCGAGAGGCGCTCCGATTTCTCGATCGAGACCGTGCCGACCAGCGTCGGCCGGCCGGTCGCCTGCTTCTCGATGATGTCGTTGACGATCGCCTCGTACTTCTCCTTCTCGGTGCGGTACACCGAGTCCGGCTCCTCGATCCGCCGCAGCGGACGGTTGGTCGGAATGACCATGACGTCGAGGCTGTAGATCTTCGCGAACTCCTCGGCTTCGGTGTCCGCGGTGCCCGTCATGCCCGACAACTTCTCGTACTTCCGGAAGTAGTTCTGGAACGTGACGGTCGCGAGCGTCTGGTTCTCGCGCTCGATCTTCACTTCGGGATGCGCGCTGTTGTGCTCCTTCGCCTCGACGGCCTGATGCAGGCCGTCGCTCCAGCGGCGCCCGGGCATGAGACGCCCGGTGAACTCGTCGACGATGACCACCTGGCCGTCCTTCACCATGTACTCGACGTCCAGATGGAACAGCGAGTGCGCGCGCAGCGCCTGATTCACGTGGTGAAGGACCCGCATGTTCGCGGGATCGTAGAGGCCGTCGGTGCCGGGCTGGAGATGATGCGCCAGCATCTTCTCCGCCTTCGACATCCCGCTTTCGGTGAGCGCGACGGTCTTGTGCTTCTCGTCGACGACGTAGTCGCCGCTCTTCTCGATCTCCTCGCGCTCCTCGGCCTTGATGTCCCCCTGCGTGGTCGCGCCGCGCGCGAGCCGCGGGATGATCCGATCGACCTCGTAGTACAGCTCCGTCGATTCCTCCGCGGGGCCGGAGATGATGAGCGGCGTCCGCGCTTCGTCGATCAGGATGCTGTCCACCTCGTCGACGATCGCGAAGTGGTGACCCCGCTGCACGTAGTGCGCGAGGTCGAACTTCATGTTGTCGCGGAGGTAGTCGAACCCGAACTCGTTATTGGTGCCGTAGGTGATGTCGCACCGGTAGGCGACCTGCCGCTCGGCGTCGTTGAGGTCGTGCTGGATGACGCCGACCGTCATGCCGAGGAAGCGGTAGATGCGCCCCATCCACTCGGAGTCGCGGCGGGCGAGGTAATCGTTGACCGTGACGACGTGGACGCCCTTGCCTGCGAGCGCGTTCAGATATGCGGGCAGCGTCGCGACGAGCGTCTTGCCCTCGCCGGTCTTCATCTCGGCGATCTTGCCGCGGTGCAGGACGACGCCGCCAATCAGCTGCACGTCGAAGTGCCGCATGTTCAGCGTGCGGCGGCCGGCCTCGCGGACGACGGCGAAGGCCTCGGGGATCAGATCGTCGAGCGTTTCGCCGTTGGCGACGCGCGCGCGGAACTCGACCGTTTTTGCGGCGAGCTGTTCGTCCGTCAGGGCCTGGATCTCGGGCTCTTTCGCGTTGATCGCGGCGATCAGCGGACGCATCCGCTTCAGCTCGCGCTCGGTCTGCGTGCCGAAGATCTTCGCCAGCGAGTTTTCGACGAAGTTGCTCATGCGGAGGATCGAGTGCGGCGCGCCGCCCGGCGCGGGCCCGCAACTCTCAGGGTATCAGACGATTGTAGGGGAAGGCGCGGTGCCGTGCAAGCCGCAGGCCCTTAGCGGGCCAGCAGCTGCATCGGATTCGTCAGGCGGCCGTTCATCCAGATTTCATAGTGCAGGTGGCTGCCTGTGGATCGCCCCGTCGAGCCGACGAATCCGACAACGTCGCCGCGCTTGACGCGCTGACCCGCCTGCACGGCGATACGGGAGAGATGGCCGTACTTCGTCACGATCCCGAAGCCATGGTCGAGCATGACCATCTTGCCGTACGCGCCGTTCGGGCCCGCGCTCGTCACGCTCGCGTCCCCCGTCGCGAGCACGGGCTGGCCGTAGTCGGCGGAGATGTCGAGGCCCGGATGGAAGTCGGGGCCGCCGTTGAAGGGATCCTTCCGGCGTCCGTATGACGAGGACAGCCAGCCCGCGACCGGCCAGATGGACGGCGTGGCCGCCGCGAGGGCATGCCGGCGCTCCACGCCGCTGCGCACCGAGTCGAGCCGGCTGCCCAAAATGGACAGGAGATCGCTCAGGACGGTGAACGCGGATTCGGGTGGACCGAACGCACTGCCAAGCAGGGGACTGACGGCCGAGAGCGCAGCGCCTCCCATGGCGCGCGACTTCACGATCGCGGGCAGCCGCTCCATCGCGCGGCTCGCCGACGGATCGACGGCGGCGCGCTCGCCGAGCTGGCTCACGGCCGCCTGCAGGGACGAGATCTGGCCCGCGAGCCGTCCGGTCGCTTCGCGATAGCTGTTGTTTTCCACCTGCAGCGCCGTGTTCGCCCCGCGGAGTTCGGCCAGCTGCGCGCGCGCACTCCACCGCGCGCCCAGCCCGATGAGCACTGGAAGCGTGAAGAGGCCGACGAGGGCGCCCAGCGTGGGCCAGAGCGAGATCGTGAGACGGCGCACCGCACCGGTGCGGCGGTCTGCAATCACGATCGAATATCGCCGTACGCGCATCGTTGATGGGAGGCCCGGGGAACAGGGCACTCTAGCACAGCGCCGCGCCACGGGCCAAGACGCGAACGGCCGAGCCCGGCGGACTGGTCGGTTCCTTGCAACCCGTCCCTGTGCCCTGCGAAATCGGCGGCTGAATGGGCATCAGCCCACACACACGCGGAACCGGATCGGGAAATGAAGGCAACCATCGTCCTCACACTGCTTATCGTTCTGGCCGTGTTGTCCCTTGTCGCGGAGCCGGCGCTCATGGCTTCGGGGCTGACGGCTGGACGTCAGGCCGGTGGGGCGACGGAACCGGCCCTCTTGCTCATCTCCGGAGCCGGCCTGCTTGCCGCGGCAAGCGTCGTCCGGCGCTACGTTCCGTGACGCCGCGCGCCGGGACCTCCCGCAGCCGGGGCCCCGGATCCGCCAGTGCATCGGATTGCTGTTGGGCTGCTGAGAATCGGAGGTGCTGATGAGAGTGCTCACGGGAGCTCTGGCAGCAGGGGCGGCCCTGTTGCTGACGGCCGGCGGCGCCCGCGCCGAGCCCATTACGCTGACGTTGAATTCGTCCGATCCGGGGTTCAGCCAGCCCGCTGGCAGCAACTTCTCGTCGTCGGCCTTCGTGCTGAATCTCGGCACGTTGAACATGACCGGCAACACGGCGGCGACGATCAAGATCGATGGGTTCGCGCCGGGACAGAACTACACCGTGGTCTTCGACGTCGCGGGCAATTCGACGTCGAACGCGTGGACCTCGCTGACGGCGGAGATCCTGGATCCGCTGTCGGACGGGCACGACGCGATGGATCCCGTGCAGCCGGACTACGTGCCGGCGGGGTATTCGACCTCGAACAACACGGACGGGATCAGCTTCGCGTGGAACAGCGGGCTGGAGCGCAGCGCCACGTTCGCAGGGGGCGGTGCAGCCAGTCTGTTCATCGACGAAAACACGAACATGCGCGACATGCTCGGGTTCAACGGGTTCACGGGCGGGCAGGTCGCCACCGTGACGTTCGGGTTGCGGGACAATTCACCGAACGGCGCATTCCTGTTGCGTCTCAGCACCGCCGGCGCGTCGGATCTTCTCCCGACGCCCGAGCCGGCTTCGATGATCCTGCTCGGCACGGGCCTGTTCGGTGCGGCGCTGGCTCGCCGTCGCCGCACGGCGCGCTGAAAATGCGGGAGCGGTTGGCGGCGGCGCTGATCGTCACGGCCGCGCTCCTGTTCGTTTACCTGCCAGTGCTCTCGTCGCTCGTCCGCCAGTGGTCGAGCGACGAGAACTATTCCCACGGATTTTTCGTCGTCCCGCTCGCCGCCTACTTCGTCTGGGAGCGGCGGAGCTCGCTGCGCGCCCTGCCGATCCGTCCCGCGGCGGCCGGGCTCGCGATTGTCGGCGCCAGCCTCGTGGTCCTCACCGCCGGCCGGCTCGCCGCGGAACTCTTCCTTACCCGCGTGTCGCTGCTCGGCGTGCTGGCCGGCAGCGTCGTGTTCCTGCTGGGGTGGCGGCACCTCCGGCTGCTCACGCTGCCCATCGCCTTTCTCCTCCTGATGATTCCGCTGCCGGCCGTCGTCTTCAACCAGATCGCGATGCCGCTGCAGCTGCTCGCATCGCGCGCGGGGGAAGCGGCGCTCGGCCTCGCGAACGTGCCGGTGCTACGGGAGGGGAACATCCTGGTGCTGCCGCACACCGCGCTCGAGGTGGCGGAAGCCTGCAGCGGAATCCGCTCGTTGATCTCGCTGCTGACGCTGGGCATCGTTCTCGGCTATTTCGCCGAGCCGCGCGGCTGGGCGCGCGTCGTCCTGGCGGTGGCCACGATTCCGATCGCGATCGTCGCGAATGCGGCACGCGTGGCCGGCACCGGCATCGCCGCGGCGTGGATCGGTGAGGAGGCGGCCGAGGGATTCTTCCACGTCTTTTCGGGATGGATCGTGTTCGTCGTCGCGTTCGTCCTGCTGATGGCGCTGCAGCGGGGGCTGGCGCGGGTGCATCCCACGCTGCCGCGGTTACGCGCGCGGGCCGCCGAGGCGTCATGATTCCACGGGCGATCGTCCTCTCCGTTCTCATTGCGGTCGCGGGTGCGGGAAGCGCGCACCTCGCCGGCGCGGAGCGGCCGGTGTCGCGCGAGCCGCTGGGGACGCTGCCGCGCGCGTTCGACGGATGGCATCTCGTGCGCGACGTGCCTCTCGATCCCGAGATCCTCGGCGTGCTCGGGGCCGACGACTACATCAACCGGACGTACGTGCGCGCGGACCGCGCGGCGGTGAATCTGTACATCGGCTACTACATGAGCCAGCGGCAGGGAGACGCGATTCACTCCCCGCAGAACTGTCTTCCCGGCGCGGGCTGGCAGCCGACGTCGTCGAGCCGCATCGACATCGGCGCGGGCGGCCGCGCGATGCCGGTCAACCGCTACGTGATTCAGAAAGGGCTCGATCGTCAGGTCGTCTACTACTGGTATCAGGGGCGCGGCCGCATCATCGCGAACGAGTACGCGAACAAGTTCTGGCTGATGGTCGATGCGGCGCGTCTGCAGCGCACCAACGGCGCGCTCGTGCGCGTCATCACTCCGGTCGGCGCCTCCACCGAGGCGGCTGACATCGTCGCGACCGCCTTCTCCCGCGCGCTCACCGCGCGGCTTGGTCCATTCCTGCCATGAAGCATCTTGCGCTGTGCGGCCTCGTTCTCGTCGTGGCGCTTGCGGGCTGCGAGCGCGATCCCGCGGCCCGCGCCGCCGCGTATCTCGCGAGCGGCGATCAGTACGCCGCCGCCCACAAATGGTCGGAGGCGATCATCGAGTATCGCAACGCGGTGAAGCTGCAGCCCGCACAGAGCGATGCGCACTACCGCCTCGCGAAGGCCTATTCGGCCTCCGGCGACCCGGTGAAGGCGTACCGGGAATTCGCGCGTACGGCCGATCTCGATCCGACGAATCTCGACGCACAGCTCCAGGCGGGCACGCTGCTGCTGATGGGCGGCGAGTTCGACCAGGCGCGGACGCGCGCCGAGCTGGCGTTGAAGACGGATCCGGCGAACGCGCGCGCGCACATTCTGCTCGGCAACGCGCTCGCCGGGCTCGAAGACACACCCCGTGCGCTCAAGGAGATGGAGCAGGCGATTGCGCTCGATCCGGAGTACGCGCCGGCGTACGCGGCGCTCGGCGCCATGCAGTTCGTCCAGGGCGGACGCGACGAGGCGCGCGCGTCCTTCGAGAAGGCGGTGAAGCTCGCGCCGAAGTCGGTCGACACGCACCTGGCGCTCGCGAACTACGAGTGGGCGACGGGCAACCGCGATGGCGCCGAACAGGAAATGAAGACGGCGCTCGCGCTCGACCCGAACAGCGAAACGGCGCATCGGGCGCTGGCGCTGTTCTACCTCGTCTCTCGCCGCGCCGCGGAAGCCGAACCGCACTTCAAGGCGCTCGCCGCCGCGTCTCCCGCCGGCGCCCTTGCGCTCGCCGACTATTACACGGGCCTCGGCCGCCGGGCGGACGCCCTGAAGGTGCTCGAGCCCCTCGAACGTGACAAGAAAGTGAGCCGCGACGCGCGGCTGCGCGAAGCCGCGATTCACGCGCAGGACGGGAACGTCGACGAAGGCATCCGGATTGCGGCGGCGCTCGTGAAGAAACAGCCGTCGGATCCCGACGCGCACATCCTTCAGGCGCGGCTGCTGCTGGTGCAGGGCCGCGATCTCGACGGCGCGCTCCGCGAAGCCGATGCTGCCATCAAGGCCGATCCGGCGTCCGCGGCCGCGCACTACACCCGGGGGCTCGTGGAAACCGCGCGCCACGATCTCGACGCCGCACGCGACGCGTTCCAGCGCGTCACCGAGCTGAATCCGCGCGCGGCCGCACCGCGGCTGCAGCTCGCCCGGATCCGGCTTGTCGCGGGGGATCCGGCCGGCGCGCTGAGCGCCGCCGAGGAAGCCTCGCGCCTGAATCCGGACGACTCACGCGCCGTGCTCGTCCTGGCGCGAAGCCTGCGCGCCACGGGCGATCTTCCGCGCGCCCGCCGTGAATTGCAGGACCAGCTCGAGAAGCATCCGGAAGACGCGGCGCTGCGGATCGAGCTGGGCTGGGTCGATCTCGCGTCGAATCGCGTCGACGAAGCGCGGGCCGCGTTCGAACGCGTGCTCGCCGATCACCCGGATGTGGCCGAAGCGCGCGCGGGCGCCGTGGCGGGGGACGTCGCCGCGCGCGATCTCGACCACGCGCGGGCGCGCGTCGACAAGTGGCTGAAGGCCGATCCGCACGACGGGTCCGCGACGGTGCTCGCCGCGCGCCTCGATCTGCTGCAGAAGCGCCCGGAGGACGCCGAACGGCGTCTCCGCGATCTCGTGCAGCGCGATCCAGCACGCCTGGATGCCTACGAGCTGCTGGGCCAGCTCTATGTTTCGCAGGGACACCTCGATCGCGCCTTGGCGGAATATCGCGCCCTCGCGTCGCGGACGCCGAAATCGCCTGCGGCGGGCACGATGATCGGCATGATCCTCGAGGCCAGCGGAGATCCCGAAGCCGCCCGCCAGCAGTACGAGCGCGTCCTGCAGGCCGATCCGCGCGCCGGCGTCGCGGCCAACAACCTGGCGTGGATGTACGCCGAAGACGGCCGCCTGGACGATGCGCTGCGGCTGGCGTCGATCGCGAACGACGAACTGCGCGGCCGGCCCGAACCGGCGGACACCCTCGGCTGGATTTATCTCAAGAAACAACTTCCGGTTCACGCCGTCCCGGCGCTCGAACGCGCCGTCCAGCTCGCGCCCGACAACAAGCTCTATCGCGACCACCTCGCGCAGGCGCGCGCCATGATGACGCAGCGCTGACGCGCATTGTCGATTGGCGATTACTCACCTCTGAACTGAAGCGCCTCTGCGAGATGGTCGGCGGAGACGCGATCCGCGCCTGACAGATCGGCAATCGTGCGCGCGACGCGGAGGACGCGGTCGAAGGCGCGCGCGCTCAGGCCGAGGCGCTCCGACGCCTGGCGCAGCAGCCGCTCGCCGGCCGCGTCGAGCGCGCACGCGCGGCGGAGCGTCCGCGGCGGCAGGCGCGAGTTGAGACCGCTGCCGCGCGCCTCCTGCCGCCCGCGCGCCGCCTCGACGCGCGCCCGGATGGCCGCGCTCGACTCTCCCTCGCCGTCGATCGTCAGCTCTGCGCCGGGCAGCGCGGCGATGGTGACCGTGAGATCGATCCGATCGCGCAGCGGTCCGGACAGCCGCGACGCGTAGCGATCGATCTGCGGCGGCGTGCACCGGCACGCGCGCCGCGGATCGCCGTGGTAGCCGCACGGGCACGGGTTCATCGCACCGATCAGCACGAACCGCGAGGGGAACGCCGCCGTCCGCTGCGCGCGCGCGATGCGGACGACGCCATCCTCGAGCGGCTGCCGGAGCACTTCGAGCGCGTGGCGGCTGAACTCCGGCATCTCGTCGAGAAACAGCACCCCCTGATGCGCGAGGCTGATCTCCCCCGGGCGCGGAATCGAGCCGCCGCCAACCAGGGCAACGCTCGACACCGTATGGTGCGGCGCGCGGAAGGGACGCGCGCGCAGCAGGCCGCCGCCCGACGGCAGCAGCCCTGCCACCGAGTGGATCGTCGTCACCTCCAGCGCTTCCTCGAACGAGAGCGGCGGCAGGATGCCCGCCGTCCGCCGCGCCATCATCGTCTTGCCGGATCCGGGCGGGCCGGCGAGCAGCACGTTGTGTCCCCCCGCGGCCGCGATTTCGAGCGCGCGCCGGGCCATGAGCTGACCGCGGACGTCGGCGAAGTCGCCGTGCGCCGGATCATCCGCGTGCGGCGGTTCCGGGTGGAGCACCGCGGCGACGGGATGGTTGAGCGCGTCGACCGCTTCGGCGAGCGACCGGACGGGATAGAACTCCAGGCCGCCGACGATCGCGGCCTCGCGGCTGTTCGCGAGGGGCAGGAGCACGCCGCGGAACCGCCGCCTGCGGGCGTCGGCGGCAATCGGCAGCACGCCGCGCGCCGGCTGGATCGCCCCGTCGAGCGACAGCTCCCCGAGCACCAGCACGTCGTCGACGTCGCGCCGGCCGATGACGCCCGCCGCGGCGAGCACGCCGAGCGCGATCGGCAGATCGAACGAGGAGCCGGCTTTTCGAACGTCGGCGGGTGCGAGATTCACGGTGACGCGGTGCGATGGGAAATCGAATCCCGAGTTGCGGATCGCACTGCGGACACGGTCGCGGCTCTCGCGCACGCTGGCATCGGGGAGCCCCACCATCGTGAAGGCGGGGAGGCCGAAGGAGACGTCCACCTCCACCTGCACGGGGGCGGCATCGATCCCGAAGACGGCGGCGGTGCGGACGCAGGCGAGCATGCGGCCGCAGGTGCAAGCGGCGGCGCAGGCCGGCGATCGCGTGTTTATGGAGGAAAACCCGCGCCGGAGTTATCGACGCCGGTCGCAGATGGCGGAAACTGCCAGCGCGTCAGCGCGAGGCGTTCGCAAAAATTTTCAACCGATCGCCCGGGTTGATGACGTTCCCGCGGAGGCGATTCCAGCTCTTGAGGTGCGCGACGGTCGTGTCGAAGAGCCGCGCGATCTCGAACAGCGTGTCGCCGCGCTTCACGCGATACACGCGCATCTCGGCGGACATCTCGGATCCGGAGGGTGTGTCGGCGGAGGAGGCGAGCGAGCGCGACGCCACCTCTGACGGAGCCGCGCGCTCCGTGCGCGCGGCCATCAGCGTGGCGGGCGCGCGCGGGATGATGAGCTCCTGGCCGGTCCGGACGCGGGCGCGCGTCGAGAGGTTGTTCGCCTCGGCGAGGTCCACGCGGCTCACGCCGAGACGCCGCGCGATGCGCAGCAGCGTGTCGCCGCGCCGTACGGTGTACCACTTCAGCGCCGAGAAGTCCGACGGCGATGATTCCGCGAGGCGCGCCTTGACCACGTCGGCCGTCCCGTCCGGGACCTTCAACTCGTACTCGGGATTGCGCACCGGAGTCGTCCAGCGGCGCAGCTCGGGGTTGAGCGCCTGGATATCGTCGACGGTGACGCCCGTCCACTCCGCGATTCGACGCAGGTCGATCGCGTGCGGGATCTCGACCGTGTCGTACGCCAGCGGCTCCGCGTCGATCACCTCGAAGCCGTACTGGACCGGATTGCGCGCGATGATCATCGCCGCGAAGATCATCGGGACGTACTCACGCGTCTCGCGAGGCAAGTAGCGCGTGCCCTTCGAGAGCTTCCAGAAGTCGGACGTGCCGGCGCGCTTGATCGCACGCTGAATCCGGCCGGGGCCGCCGTTGTACGCGGCGAGCACCAGGCTCCAGTCGCCGTCGAACATCTCGTTCAGCGTCTCGAGATACCGGGCGGCGGCGTGCGTCGCCTTCTCCGGGTCGGACCGCTCGTCGATGAACCAGTCGTGCTTCAGGCCGTTCTCGACGGCCGTGGCCTTCATGAACTGCCACGGGCCCTTCGCCTTCGCACGCGACAGCGCGTTCGTCTTGAACGAGCTTTCGATGATCGGAATGTAGGCGAGGTCGAGCGGCAGGCCCTCGGCACGGAACACGCTCTGAATCATCGGCAGATACTTCGCGCCGCGATTGAGACTGTCCTGGATGTAGTCGCGCAGCTTCGTCTGGAACAGCTCGACGTAGGCGAGGACCTTGCCCGTCTGCGGAATCGGAATGTCGTGGACCGTCGACTCGAGGTCTTCCGCAACCGCCTCCTGCGTGGAGGCGTCCGGCGCGGTCGGCGGGAACGTCGTCGTCTTGCTGAGCAGCTCGTCCAGCGTCGCCGCCTCGTAGCGCTTCTCGGTGAACCCGTCACCCTGCGCGAGCGCGGTCACTTCGTAAGCGTTGATGCGATCGATGAGGCGGTCGAAATGTTCCCTGAGCCGCGCGTCCGTTCGCGCGCCGTAGGGGGAATCGAGCAGCACCTGCACGGCGGCGTCGAACTCGGCGCGCGCCTTGTCGAGATGGCCCGCTTTCAGTTCGTGTTCGCCGGCGATGAAGTGCGCCTGAGACGTGTCGATGAGCCGCGTGATCGGATCGATGGGCGCCGGCTGCGTCGCAGGGGATTGTGAGGCTTGGGCGGCAGGCGCCGGACCCGGTGTCTTCGCCTTCGGATTACCGCCG
Source organism: Vicinamibacterales bacterium (assembly GCA_035700625.1). Taxonomy (GTDB): domain Bacteria; phylum Acidobacteriota; class Vicinamibacteria; order Vicinamibacterales; family 2-12-FULL-66-21; genus DASSOM01. The sequence continues at coordinate 6,766 of DASSOM010000152.1, read as the reverse complement.
CAGGCGGCGACGGTCAGACAGAGGCCAGCCGTGCAGATCGCCGGCAGCCAGGTTCGCATGTCGGTCATGCTGGGCGCTCCCGCGAGGACACCCGCCTTGCGCATGTGCATCGTGTGCGGCCGTGCAAGTCGAATGCCCTGTTGAGGTCGCCCCCCGGCCGGGGGGCTCCCGTATATCCGAGCCCCGCTTCGCGGCATCGCGAATCGGCGGCGTCTTGCTGGGGCCGCCAGAATAGCACACCGCGCCTCAGCGCGGCCAGGCGGCCTGCACGAAGAGATGATGCTGCTCGCCGAGGTCCCGAGCCGCTGGTGTCACGATTGAGCGCTCGCCGATTACAATTTTGCGCCCCTGCCGGACCGCCTGCCGGACGTCTTCCTCGCAGACAAAGTCCGCTGGGGAGGGCGTATCGGCCGCATGCGGCGCCGAGCTTTTTACATGACTGACCGGGGCCTCCGGGGGAGGGCTCGCAGGCCTCTCCGCCGGCCGGGCCACGGCGAAGCCGCGCGCGGTCAGGAACTCGTCGATCCGGCGGGTGAGGACGTCGGCGGCGATCCCCACGGACGCGGGAGGAGCGGCTGGCGGCCGGGGCAGTGGCGCCGCCCCGCCGACCTGCTGCTCAGCCGGACGCACGACCGCCGGGCGCACCTCGTACGCGAGCCTCTTGATATTGAGCAGATGCCGCGGCGAGATGTTGTCGGACGTGATGTTGCCCCCATAGCCGCCGCAGCCCAGCGTCATCGCCGGATCGAGTCCGGTCGTCAGGCCGATCGACCCATGCGTCGTCGGCGTGTTGACGACGATCCGGAAGGCGGGCTTGCGGAGGCCGAACTCGAGAATCACGGCGTCGTTGCGCGAGTGGATCGACATGGTGTGTCCCATGCCGCCGTAGCGCAGGATCTGCTTGCACCGTTCGCAGCCTTCACGCCAGTCCGCGACGATGTAGTACGAGAGGACGGGGCAGAGCTTCTCGATCGACAGCGGGTAGTCGCGGCCGACGCCCTCGAGTTCGGCGATGAGCACACGCGTGCCGGCGGGGACGGTGATGCCCGCCTGCTGCGCGATGAAGGCTGCGGGTTTTCCGACCAGCGCCGGATTTGGCAGTCTCTGCGGGCTGACCAGGATTTTGCCGACGGCATCGATTTCCGCCGCCGACATGAAGTAGCCGCCGTTCTGCTCGAACGCCCGCCTGACGTCCCCCGCGATCGGCGCGTCGACGACGACGGAATTCTCGGACGAACACAGCACGCCGTTGTCGAACGTCTTGCCCGTCACGACGTCGCGCACCGCCTTCGCGACATCGGCCGTGCGCTCGATGAACGCCGGCGCGTTGCCGGGACCGACGCCGTACGCCGGCTTGCCCGCGCTGTACGCGGCGCGCACGAGGCCCATCCCGCCAGTCGCCAGGATGACGGCGACGTCGCGGTGCTTCATCAGCTCCTGCGTCCCCTCGAGCGTGATCGTCGACATCCACGTGATCCCGCCGTCGGGCATGCCGGCGCCGCGCGCCGCGTCGTTCATCAGCTCGGCGACGCGGGTGATGCATCGGACCGCCGCCGGATGCGGACTCAGGACGATGGGGCAGCGAGCCTTGAGCGAAATCAGAATCTTGTAGATCGCGGTCGACGTCGGATTCGTCGAGGGGACGACCGCGGCGACGACGCCGAAGGGCTCGGCGATCTCGACGACTTTGCGGTTCTCGATCCGGTTGACCACGCCGACCGTTTTCATCGGCCGAATGAACGCGTGAACGTCGCGGGAGGCGAAGAGGTTCTTCTGGACCTTGTCGGCGACGACGCCGTAGGTCGTTTCCTCGTGCGCGAGGCGCGCCAGCGGCTCGGCCTGCGCCGTGGCGGCCGCGGCCATCGCGTCCACGATCGCGTCGATGCGGTCCTGCGGAAGTTCGGCGAGGGGAGCGGCGGCGGACTTTGCGCGGCGCGCGAGGGTCCTGGCCTCGGCAATCGAGGCGAGATCGCGATCGCTCTGCGCCTGCGGCTGGGACATCGGGCGGTTGCGGGAGAGGGCGCGTTACGCCCGGGATTCTTTCGGCGCCTTCGGCAGTACTTTCTCGACCTCGGCATGCGGCCGGGGAATCACGTGGACGGAGACGAGCTCACCGACGCGCCGCGCCGCGGCCGCGCCGGCATCCGTCGCGGCTTTCACGGCGCCCACGTCGCCGCGCACCATGACCGTCACATAGCCCGCGCCGATGTACTCCTTGCCCACGAGGACGACATTCGCCGCCTTCACCATCGCGTCGGCCGCCTCGATCGATCCGATCAGGCCGCGCGTTTCCACCATGCCGAGTGCTTCCAACAGAGGCTCCTGTGGACGATCCGGGTCGCGCGAAGGCTAACATATTGCAGCACCAGCAACAACTGCGGTACGATTCGCGCGGCGCGCGGAATGCCCCGCGCCGCCGTTCCAGACGAGATCGTTCTGTTGTGATGCGCCGTGCCCGCCTTCGCGCGGATCTGACGATTCGCTCCGTGCTTCGCCTGCCGCTGTACGCGGCCCTTCTGCTGGCGACGGTGTCGCTTCCGGGCTGCGGCGGGGGAACATCCGACGGATCGCCGGCAGCCACGGCGTTCGTCTCCTTCAACAAGGACCGGGTACCGATCGGCAGCGCGGTCACGCTGACCTACAAGTTCGAGGTCGCGCCGGACGCGAAGCTTCCGCCGAACGACTGGGTGTTCGTCCATGTGATGGACGCCGACGGCCAGATGATGTGGACCGACGACCACGTGCCGCCGACGCCGACGGGGCAGTGGCAGCCCGGGCAGACCGTCCAGTACCAGCGGACGATCTTCGTCCCGAACTATCCCTACATCGGCGAGGCGACGGTTCGACTCGGGCTGTACGACCGCGACTCGGGCGAGCGGGTCGTCCTCAACAACGAGGAAGTCGTCCGCCGCGAGTACCTCGTCGGCAAGGTCCGCATCCTGCCGCAGTCGGAGAACATCTTCCTTGTGTACAAGGATGGGTGGTACCCGCCCGAGGTCCAGTCGACCAACCCCGCCGTGCAATGGCGCTGGAGTGCCAAGACGGGAACCGTCCAGTTCCAGAACCCGAAGAAGGACCTGACGCTCTACGTCGAATACGCGGGGCGGCCGGATCTCTTCACGCCGCCGCAAAAGGTGAGCGTCAAGGTCGGCGACCAGATCGTCGGCCAGTTCGCCGCCGACGCGAAGGACCCGGCGTTGAAGACGGTCCCGATTTCGGCCGCCCAGCTCGGCGCCGGGCAGTTCGCGACGCTCGCGCTCGATGTCGATCGCACCTTTACGCCCGGACCGTCGGACACCCGCACCCTGGGCATTCAGGTGTATCACCTCTACCTGGAGCCGCGGTAGGCGAGCCACCTGGACCCCCAGCTGTAGCGTTTCTGGACACAACCCCGGCCGGATGATAGGATCGGGCGTCCGAATGAGCGTGCGATCCACCGTCCGGCTGGCGTGCGGGGCCTGCGCGCTCCTCCTCTTGGCGACACCTGCCTCCGCGGAAATCGTCTATCTGACTTCCGGCCGGACGCTCTCGGTGAAGGATCATCGGGAGGACGGCGATTCGATCGTGCTGAGCCTGCGCGGCGGCGGGGAAGTCACCTTCAGCCGGTCGCTCGTCGCGAAGATCGTTCCTGACGAGGTGCCGCACCCCGAGCCGGAAGAACAGGCGGCCACGCCCGCCGACGCGCAGTCGGTGCTGAAGTCCACGCCGTACGGCGACATCATCGCGACCGTGTCCGAGGCGCAGGGGGTCAACCCGCTGCTCGTCCGCGCGGTGATTCAGGTGGAGTCGAACTATCAGCCCCGCGCCCGGTCACGGAAGGGGGCGATGGGACTGATGCAGCTCATGCCTGCAACCGCGCGCGCGTATCAGGTCCGCAAGCCGTTCGATCCCAAGGCGAACATCGAAGCGGGCGTCCGGCACCTCAAGACGCTGATCGATCGCTGGGGCGTCGAGCTGGCGCTCGCGGCGTACAACGCGGGAGAGGGGGCCGTCGAGCACTTCCAGGGCATTCCGCCGTACCGCGAAACGCGCAGTTACGTCTCGCGGATCCTTTCACTGGCAGGCCTGCGCTAGCCCCAGCCGTACGCCGCCTAAGTTCGTCCAAACAGGACGGTTGGAGCGCGGGTTATAATCCGTCGGAGTATCTGCCGACATGGCCATGGAGTTTCGCTGCCGGCTCGGCACGCCGGGCGGGCAGATCATCGAAGGGGTCTACGTCGCCGACAGCGAGGCCCGGCTGCGGCAGGAGTTCGACGAGAAGGGTCTCTACGTCCTCGCGATCCAGCAGGTGGGCCGCCGCGCGCTTGCCGGGCTGTCGCTGCCGCGCCGGCAGCGGATTCCGTCGCGCGAGTTCCTCGTCTTCAATCAGGAGCTCGCGACGCTCCTGAAGGCGGGGATGCCCCTGGTGCAGTCGCTCGAGATCCTGCGCCGCCGGGTCACCCATCCGACGTTCAAGGCTGTGCTCGACGACATCTACGAGCGCGTGCGCGCCGGCAGCGCGCTTTCCGAAGCCTTCGACGCGCACGGGTCGCTGTTTCCCGGCGTCTACACGGCGTCGCTGCTGGCGGGTGAAAAGAGCGGCAACCTCGAGCAGGTCCTGCGCCGCTACGTGACGTACGTGAAGATCGTCGCGAGCGTCCGGCGCAAGACGATCTCCGCGCTCGTCTATCCGGCGATCCTGCTCGTGCTTTCGCTGATCGTCGTCACGATCATCGTCGTCCGGGTCGTGCCAGAGTTCGGGGCGTTCTACAGCCAGTTCGGCCACGAGCTGCCCCTGTCGACGAAAATGATCGTCGCCACGTCCGAGTTCGTCACGGGCTACTTTCCCGTGATTCTGCTGGCGGTCGGTGCGGCCGCGCTGGCGTTCTGGGCGTGGCTGAAGCAGCCCGGCCAACGGCGCCGGTTCGATCGTCAGATCCTCAAGGTGCCGGCGCTGGGACCGATTGCACAGAAATTCTCGACGTCGCAGGCGGCGCGGACGCTGGCGACGCTGCTCGGCGGCGGCATTCCGCTGGTGAACGCGCTGGACGTGACGTCGCGATCGATGTCGAACCAGCACATGACCGCCGAGCTCCAGATCGCGGCGCAGCAGGTGCGCGAAGGACGGGCGCTGTCGGCGTCCATGCAGGACAGCGGCGCGTTTGCCGATGTGGCGATCAAAATGGTGGAGGTCGGGGAGTCCACGGGCGCACTGCAGGAGATGCTCAACAGCCTGGCGGATTTCTACGACGAGGAAATCGAAACGAACCTCGGACGGTTCATCACGCTCGTCGAACCGATTCTGCTGGTCGTGATGGGCGTCATCATCGCCGGGCTGCTCCTCGCGCTGTATATGCCGTTGTTCAACCTCTCGTCCGCGCTGCAATAGACCGAAATACCCATGGACGTGAACATGCCGCAGCCGTCCGACGCGACGGCCGACTTCTACGCCGGCTCACCCGAGCCCACCGCCGTCGACCGCGCGGCCGAAGCGGCGCAGGCGCGCCACCTTGCCGAGCGCTACCGGCTGCCATTCGTCGATCTCGGGCACTTCAGCATCGACCACGAGCTGTTCCGCACGATCCCGGCGGATCTGATGCTGCGCTACGGCTTCGTCCCGTACCGCCGCGAAGGGCCGGCGCTCGTCATCGTCGTCTCGGATCCCACGGATCTGCCGATGATCGACGAGCTGGCCGTGCTGCTCGCCACGCCGATCAAAGTCACCGTCGGGACGCCGTCGGCGATCCAGTCGATCCTCACGAAGAGCGAGAGTTCGCAGCGCGTGCTGGAGGAGGCGACCGAAAGCTTCCAGCTCCAGATCCTCCACGAGGACGAGTCGGGCGACGAGCAGCTCACCGTCGAGAAGCTCACGACCGATCAGAGCCCGGTCATCCGGCTGGTGGACACGACCATCTACACGGCGATCCAGCGGCGCGCGAGCGACATCCACATCGAGACCGGCGACGATGCGGTGCACGTGAAGTACCGCATCGACGGCGTGCTGCAGCCGGCCATGCGGCCGATCGACAAGCGCTTCCACAGCACGATCATCTCGCGCGTGAAAGTCATGGCGGAGCTGGACATCGCCGAGAAGCGCGTCCCGCAGGACGGCCGCTTCAAGCTGCGGCTGCCCGGCAAGACGATCGACTTCCGCGTCTCGGTGATGCCGAGCGTGCACGGCGAGGACGCGGTCATCCGCATCCTCGACAAGGAATCGATCAGCGAGCAGTTCCACGAGCTGCGGCTCGACATCCTCGGGTTCCCGGACAACGAACTCAAGCGCTTCCGGAAGTACATCGCCGAGCCGTACGGCATGGTGCTGGTCACCGGGCCGACCGGCAGCGGCAAGACGACGACGCTCTACGCCGCGCTCTCCGAGATCAAGACGATCGAGGACAAGATCATCACGATCGAGGATCCGGTCGAGTACCAGCTCAAGGGGATCACGCAGATTCCGATCAACGAGAAGAAGGGGCTGACGTTCGCGCGCGGTCTGCGATCGATCCTGCGGCACGACCCCGACAAGATCATGGTCGGTGAGATCCGCGACCCCGAAACGGCGCAGATTGCGATTCAATCGGCTCTAACCGGGCACCTCGTTTTCACCACGGTTCACGCCAACAACGTCGTTGACGTGCTCGGCCGCTTCCTGAACATGGGGGTCGAGCCGTACCAGTTCGTGTCGGCGCTGAACTGCGTGCTGGCCCAGCGTCTGGTGCGCAACATCTGTCCGCACTGCAAGCGCCAGGCGACGATCACGCGCGCGCAGCTCGAGGAGAGCGCCATC
>DASSOM010000151.1:0-15743 GCA_035700625.1 Vicinamibacterales bacterium | reverse complement strand
GCCCGGCTTCATGCCGTCGACGTTCTGGCCGAAGAACGGGGCTTCGCCCGAGTAGCCTTGAATCTGCAGCCGTGGCTCGGTTGAACCATCCTTCGAGAGGATCACATACACGCGGCCGTCCGTTGCGGCCGCGCGCGTGCTCGCGGGAAACGACAACTCGAAGCGGACCGCCGCAGACGGCCCTGGCGCGACAGTCTGTGCCGCGAGGGCCGCGAGGGCGGCGAACGATGCGACCGTCACGGACGCGAGATAGCGAGAGATGGTCTTCATAGGAAGTTAGCTCCGGCGAAGTGTATCACTGAGCACACCCCTTGCATGAGCCCCCGCGGGCGGCGCATGGCGAACCTGGCGCGGATGGCGATCAGCGAGCCGGAGATCGGCGATGAGCGGCACTATGCCTGTCGCGTCAAGATCCTGAGCGGGCTTTACATCGCCCACTTCACCGCGTCGATCGCCGGCTGCGCCCTCCTGCTCTGGCAGGCGAAGCTGTTCGTCACGCTCGCGCAGCGAAGCAACGTCGAGACGTTGACGCTCGCGTTTTTCTTCGTCTTCTTCGCCTACCTTGCGGTACTGACCAGCCGGGGAGCGACCAGCGGCAGCCGCGTGCTCTACCATATGTGGCGCGGCACGACGGCGGCGCTGCCGGCCAGGGAGAAGGGCGCCGATCCGCCGACCGTGGCGACGAATCTGGCGATCGAGAGCACCGCGGCGCCGCTGGCGGCGTTCGAACTCCGGATTGGCCAGGACGGCGAGCGCATGGGCGTCTTTCGGATCGATGGGGCCCGGATCGAGCATTGCGCGTCGCATGGGACCTGCAACAACAACGCGTTCGCGTATCTCGTCGGACAGATCCGGCAGGTCGTGGGGCCGAGGCTTGGCCGCGTCGGCCTCGACATCGTCGAGTGGAAAAAGCTCGACGAAGAGACGGCGGAACAGTATCTCAGTCTGGTCGCGTTCGCGGAGAATCTCAGTCGGCGTCTCGAGACAGGCAGTTTGTGGCCGACGCTGCACCTGCTGCCGGACGAGTGCGTCGAGATCGAGCGCCGCCTCGATGCCGTGGCGCGGACCTTCCGGCTCGAAGCGCTCCTGCCCGACTGGGAGTACCGCGGCGAGCACAAGCTGCCGATCATTCCGGAGCCGCTCGGCCTGTTGACGCTGTCTGTCGACAAGCGGCGCGTCGATCCGCTCGCGTCGATGAGTGCGGCCCTCGTCGTCCTGATCGTGGCACTCGGGTTGTTCGCGTACATGGCCATCTGGCCACCGTGGGTGCCAGGGACATGAGCAGGACGCGTTTCGTGCTGTTCCTCCTTCTGCTCGCCGGCGCGATGGCCTGCCGGGGACCGCGGCCGCACGTCGACGAACAGCAGACGATGGCGCCGGCCCGCCCCGGTGCGCCCTACACGGTCGTGGCCCGCCTGCGCAACGGCGGGGCGGGTGAAGGGCAGGTGGAGGTGGACGTTCAGCTCGTCGCCGCTGACGGGACGACCTATCGTGGGAGCCGGAAAGTGGATCTCGCGCCGCACGAGCAGACGGTGCTGACGCTGCACATCGACGCGCCGCCTGGCGACTATGTGACCCGTGTCAGCACGCGCTACCCGCCGCGCTGATCGCGGCCCGCGCACGACCTGTCATTCGTGCGCGGCCAGCGAGCCTGAGCAGCGGGTCCACACCCGACCGACCCCCTCCGTCGGCGTTCGGAGTATGCTCAACGACATGCGACTGACCAAGGCGCTTTCGACTGCCGTGCTGCTCGTCGCGTTCGCCTCGACGACCGCCCTGGCGCAAATCAACGCGGGCAACATCGAGCCGCAGTCCACCCTCCCGTTTACGATGACCCAGGTGGCGAGCTTCAAGCTCCCCTGGCGCATCGCGTTCCTGCCCGACGGGCGCATGCTCGTCACCGAAAAAGTCGGGCCTATCTGGCTCGTCACGCAGAAAGGCGAGAAGACGCCGGTTGCCAACGTCCCGGACGTCCTCTACCGAGGCCAGGGCGGGATGCTGGGCGCGTTCCTGTCGCCCCACTACGCGACGGATCACAACGTCTATCTCACCTACGCGGAGCCGGGCGAAGCCGGCGACGGCGGGTCGAGCTTCGCCCTTGCGCGCGCGCGGCTCGTTCTCGGCAACGGAAGCGCGAGTCTCGAGGGCCTGCAGGTGATCTGGCGTCAGATGCCGCCGGGCCGAGGCGGCCAGTTCGGGGCGCAGATCGCCTTCTCCCGCGACGGCAAGTATCTTTTTCTGGCGGTCGGCGATCGGCAGCGGATGACGCCGGCCCAGGATCCGAGTCAGCCAGTGGGGAAGATCCTGCGCCTCACGCTCGACGGCAAGCCGGCGCCCGGCAACCCCCTGGCCGGCAAGACCGGCGCGAAGACCATTCCGCTGATCAACCCGCCGCGCGACACGGAACGCGCGAAAACGGCTCCCGTGGTGAGCACGTACACCTTCCCCGGACCCAATCTCACGCCGTCGGAAACCTGGGCGAGCGGCGTGCGGACGCCGTACGGCCTGGCGTTCGCACCCGATGGCCGACTGTGGGAAGTGGAGCACGGTCCGCGCGGAGGAGATGAGTTGAACCTGATCGAGCGGGGGAAGAACTACGGCTGGCCGCTCGTCTCCTATGGACGCAATTACGACGGTGTGCCGATTCCCAGCCCGGATACCCGGCCCGATCTCGCCGAGCCGGTGATCTACTGGGTGCCGGTGATTGCACCCGGCAATCTCGCCTTCTATCACGGCGCCATGTTCCCGCAATGGGAAGGCTCGGCGTTGATCAGCGGTCTCGACTCGGAGTCGCTGAACCGCGTGACGTTCGACGGGAAGGGTGGCGCGAAGCCCGCCGAGCGTTGGGACGTTGGCCACCGGCTACGCGACGTGGCGGTCGGTCCTGACGGTGCGCTATGGTTCCTGGAGGATGCCAATCCCGGCGGTCTGTTTCGCGTCACACCGAAGCAGAAGTAGGCGCGCCGGGGAGGCGCGCCTACTTCCGCTTCCTACTTCTTGCTCGCCGTCCACTTCACCCGGTCCGGCGCCCGCAGGCGGGGCACCGATGCGGCCATCCCCGCGCCGTCCAGTTGCCGATTGATCGCCGGGACGTCGGTCGCGATCGCCTGGTTGAGCGCGCTCACCGCCGCCGAGAGGTCGGCCAGCGCGTCGGCGAGATCCGCTTCCTGCGCCGCTGTCGGCCGTGACGTCGATCGCGAGACACTCCGGCCGAGGCCGCCGACGCGGCCGGCCGCCCGTCCGAGATCGCGCTGCAGCCCGCGCACCTTCTTCGCGAAATCGTCGGCCGCCCGCTTCAGCGCCTCGGGTGGCGTCTTCTCGGCGCCCAGGGCTTTCGTGATTGCATCGATGCCATCACGAAGCGCCGAGCCGGCGCTCGTCGCCTCACCGCCCGCGAGCTGCGCGCGATAAGACGCCATCAGGAACCGGTGCTGCGCGAGCAGGTCGCGTTCGGTGATCTCCACGCGCGGATCGAGGTCGACGCGCAGTGTCGCGCGTGATGTTGCGCCGCCGGCCTTCAAGGTGACGGTGTAGCGTCCGGGAAGCACCGTCGGGCCGGTCGGCAGGTTCGGCTGGCCGCCGGATTCACCACCGGTGATGTCGCCGCCGCCGCCGTAATCGCCGGGAACGCGCGCCAGGGTGGCCTCCGAAGGCCGCGCCTTCGAATCGATGCCGGGCGTCGCCGGTCGCGGAGTGAAGGGGGGCGGCGGATAACGCAAATCCCAGATCACGCGGTGAATGCCGGCGGCGCCGGGTCCCTTCAGTTCACGGACGACGTCGCCGTCCGGTCCGGTGACGGTGAGCGTCACGTCCGGTCCGGCGTTCTCGATGTAGTAGTCGAGCGTGGCGCCATACGGAGGATTCGCGCCGACATATTCCGCCTGCGCGAGGAAATCGCGGTGCTCGAGGTAATTGAACGAGGTGGCCGGCCGCGGCTCGAACAGGTGCGCCGCTTCCGCGCGCGTCGTTTCGTCGAGCGCTTCGAGCGGCGCGATGTTCATGATGTAGATGCTGCGGCCGTGCGTGCCGAGGATCAGATCGTGATCGCGCGGCTGGATGGCGATGTCGGGCACCGGGACGTCGGGCAGGTTGTTCTTCAGCCGATTCCACGCCTGGCCGCGATCCAGCGAATACCAGACGCCGTTCTCGGTGCCGAGGAAGAGCAGATCCGGATTGCGGGGATCTTCGGCGATCGTTCGCACGGAGACCGGCGGCAGCCCGCTGGCGATCGCACGCCACGTCGCGCCGCCATCCTCGCTCGTGTAGACGTAGGCGGCGTAGTCGTCCTTGCGATGGTTGTCGAAGGTTGCGTACATCCGTCGTGCGTCGAAGTTCGACAGCACCACGCGGCTCGGCGCCGCGCCATCGGGCAGTCCCGGAAAGCGCGTGCTGATGTTGGTCCAGCTCGCGCCGCCATCGGTCGTCATCTGGACGTTGCCGTCATCCATGCCGACGAGCATCAGCCCCGGCGTCACCGGCGACTCCATCATCGTCGTCGCGTTGCCGTACGAGGTGACGCCGTCGTTGAGACTGAGCGTGTGCTCCGTCGGGACGACGCCCATGATCGGCAGCTTGTCGCGATCGATCGCGCGGCTCAAATCGGGGCTGATGGGCTGCCACGTCTCTCCCCGATCGAGTGATTTCCAGAGTCGATTGCCCGCGAGGTAAATCGTCAGATGGTTGTGCGGTGAGACGACGACCGGCGTCGTCCAGTTGAAGCGCAGCCTGGCTGGCCCCTTACCGAAGTCGCCGGCCTCCGGCGCGTCCTTCACCCACGGATCGATCGACTTCACTTCGCCCGACTGGTAGTTGAAGCGCATCAGCCGGCCGTCCTGCATCTCGATGTACGCCGTCGACGGATCCTCCGGATCGGCCGTCACGTACATGCCGTCGCCGCCGTCCACCTGAATCCAGTCGTCGTTGAGCGGGCCCACGCGGTGACGCGTGGCGCTCGGCCCTTCCCACACGCCGTTGTCCTGGAGCCCGGCGTAGAGCCGGTACGGATCCGAGTTGTCCGCCGAGACGACGTAGATCTGGCCGAGCGGAATATTGTTGAAGCGGCGCCACGTGACGGCGTGATCCCAGGACATCCAGAAGCCGCCGTCGTTCCCCAGCATGACGTGCGCCGGGTTCCGCGGATCGATCCACATCGCGTGATGATCGACGTGCACGTTGCGCGCGCCGTCGCTGCGGAACGTCTTCCCGCCATCATCCGACACGTACAGCGGACTGGCGAGCATGTAGACGCGCTGATCGTTTTGCGGGTCGACGCGCACGTTGCTGAAATACGGCGGGCGCACGTTCAGCTTGTTCACGCGCTTCCAGGTGCGGCCGGCATCGTCCGTGCGGAAGAGGCCGCCGTCGGCGTTCTCGACCGAGGCGTAGAGCACTTTGGGGTTCTTCGGATAGATCGCCAGCCCGATGCGACCCGTATCGCCGGAGGGGAGGCCGTTGGTGAGCTTCGTCCACGTGCGGCCGGCATCCGTCGTCTTGTAGAGCCCGCTGCCTGGTCCACCGCCATCGAAGCCCCACGGCGTCCGTCGCCGCTGATAGGCGGCCGCGTAGAGCACGCGCGAGTTGGACGGATCCATCACGATGTCGACGAAGCCGGTGTCCTCGTCGATGAACCTGGTGTTCGTCCAGGTCTTGCCGCCATCGGTGGTCTTGTAGAGCCCGCGTGCCTTGTTCGGTCCCCAGAGATGGCCGAGCGCGGCGACATAGACGATGTCGGGATTGTGCGGGTCGATGACGATGCGGCCGATGTGACGGGTGTCGTCCAGACCCATGTGGGTCCAGGTCTTGCCGCCGTCGGTGGACTTGTAGATGCCGTTGCCCCACGACGAGCTCTGGCGGTTGTTCGCTTCGCCGGTGCCGACCCAGACGATTTGCGGGTTCGATGGCGCGAGCGCGAGGTCGCCGATCGACGTCGTGCCGTCGTCGTCGAAGATCGGCGTCCAGGTCGTGCCGGCGTTGACCGTCTTCCAGACGCCGCCGCTCGCCGCGCCGATATAGATGACGGCCGGATTGGCCGGATCCGCCACGATATCGTCGATACGGCCGCCCATGACGGCGGGGCCGACGTTGCGCCAGTGAAGATCGGCCACGAGCGCCTGCGGCCCGGGCGAGGCGCCGGAGGGAAGCGCGGCAGGCGCCGTGGTCTGTGCGCTGACCGTGACCAGGGCGAGCATCGCCAGGGCGACGGAACAAACGAGCGGACGGAATCTGTTTTTCATCATGATTTGGAGCGCCGGCTTCAGCCCGCGCGGACGATGAACTGTAGCGTGTTCGGGCCTGCAGGGGAAGGGAGTACCTGACGCTGACCCGCGAGCATCTTGATCAGTGCTTCGCGTGCGCGGGAGGACAGGCGGTCAGCGCGCCGATGGAGGTCGTGCCGCAGTTGCGAACAGAGGATCGCCATCGTCATTACCTCAGCCGGTGACTTTACCCGCCCTGTCAGTTACTATCAAGGTTTCCCGCAGGTCGACCATGAGCGTGATTCGCATGGCGGCGCACACGGCGCGCCCGCGAGCGGAATGGAGCGGGCCGGGTCGCGATCGCGATGAAGCGAGCCGGGGCTCGGGGACGGAGCCCCGATTGAGATGGACGGACTAACGGGCCGCACGGCGCTCGTCTCCGGCGGCAGCCGGGGCATCGGCGAGGCGATCGTGCTGGATCTGGCACGGCGCGGCGTCCGTGTTGTCTTCAGCTACCGTGAGAATGGGGCCGCGGCCGCGGCGGTCGTCGAACGCGCGACCGCGCTCGGTGGCGACGTCCGGGCGGTGGCGGCCGATGCCGCCGACGCGCGCGCGGCGGCGCGCCTGATCGAGGACGCCGTCGGCGCCGTCGGCGAGATCGATTTGCTCGTCAACAACGCCGGGATCAATCGCGCGGCGTCGCTCGCGTTCATGTCGGACGCGAGCTGGGACGCGGTGATTCAGACCAACCTGTCGGGCGCTTTCTACCTCACACGCCTCACCGTGCAGCGGCTGCTGAAGCACAAGCGTCCCGGCAGCATCGTGAACGTCTCGTCGCTGACGGCGCTGCGCGGCGCCGCCGGACAGACGAATTACGCCGCGAGCAAGGCAGGCCTGATTGGGATGACCGCGTCGCTCGCGCGCGAGGTCGCCCCCTACGGCATCCGCGTGAACGCCGTGGCTCCCGGCTACATCGACACCGAGATGGTCGCGGCGATGCCGAAAGATCGCGTGGCCGCGCTCGTCGATCAGATTCCGATGAAGCGGCTCGGACGCGGCGACGAAGTCGCGCGGATGGTGAGCTTCCTCCTGTCGGATGCCGCGTCGTACATCACCGGCAGCGTCATTCCGATCGACGGCGGGCATGGCGCCTGACCTCCGCGTCGCGGTGACCGGTCTCGGGATCGTCTCGCCCATCGGGGTCGGCCGCGACGCCTTCTGGGACGCGCTGTTCGCCGGACGATCCGGCATCGGACCGCTCGCGGCGTTCGAACCGGTCGGGTGCCGGTCGCGGCTGGCCGGCGAGGTCCGCGACTTCGATCCGGCGGCGATCCTCGGACGCCAGGGGTTGCGGCTGCTCGACCGGACGACGCGGCTGGCGCTCGGCGCGTCGGCGCTCGCGCTGGCCGATGCCGGGCTGAGCGAGGGGCGGAACGGCGACGAGGTCGGTATCGCGCTCGGGACGATGGCCGGCAGCGCGTCGAGCCGCGGCGACTTCTGCGCGCAGGCGATGCGGGACGGGATCCGCGGCGTCAATCCGGCGCTCTTTCCGAACACCGTCGTCAACAGTCCCGCCAGCCAGGTGGCCATCCGCTTTGGCGCGCATGCCTTCAACGCGACGATCGCTGGTGCCGGGCACGCGGCGCTCGAGGCGATCGAGTACGGCGCGGCGATGATCCGTCTGGGGCATGCGCGCGTGGTGCTTGCCGGCGGTGCCGAGGAGCTCTCGCCCTGGACCTATGAGGCGTTCGACCGGCTCGGGCTGCTCGCGCGCGAAACGCCGGAGCGGGACGAGCGGGCCGCTCCGTTCGCGCGCGGGCGCAACGGCCTGGTGCTGGGGGAAGGGGCCGCGATGTTCGTGCTGGAATCCGTCGACGCGGCGCGGCGGCGCGGTGCGACAATCTACGCCGAGTATCACGGTGGTGCGTCCGCCACGGACCTGCGCGTCTCCGATGGGCCGCCGGCCGCGAAGACGATCGCGCGTGCGATTGGCGAAGCAGTGGAGCGAGCCGGTGTCGCGGCGCGCGAGATCGACTGGGTTGCCGTCGGTGCCAGCGGGTCGGTGAGCGGCGATCGCGTCGAAGCGCGTGGATTGCAGCTCGCGCTCGCGCCGGAGGGCGGCGTGCGTGCCTCCGCGGTGAAAGCGCAGACTGGCGACGCGCTCGGCGCCGGGGGAGCGTTTCAGATCGCGACCGCGCTCGGAAGCTTTGCACGCGACGCGATTCCGCCGACGCTGAACGCTGCCGACCGCGATCCGCGTTGCCCGGTGACTGGTTCAGGTCAGGCCGAAGCGCGTCGGGTGAACCGTGTGCTCGTCACCGCGTGCGGCACGTCGGGGCAGGCGTCTGCGCTGGTGCTGGCGCGACCGTCGGCGTAGGTGCGCGGGAACCAATTTTTCTATTCGTCGCGCGCGGGGGCTTCGGCCCCGCGACCTGAATCGTGGAGAACGCACAGCAATGACGTTTACCGACAGGGGCCAGCTTCAGGAGGACATCCGCGGAGTCGTGGCGACCATCATGGAGCTCGATCCGGCGGCGATTCCGCCCGAGGCGAACCTGGTGGCCGACCTCGGCGCCGACTCGATGAACGCGCTCGAGCTGCTCGCCACGCTCGAAAAGCGCTACACCATCGTCATCGATCCCAGCCACCTGCCCGACATGGTCTCTCTCGCCCGCATTGCCGAAATCGTCTGGGCGATTCTGCAGGGCGGCAAACAAGGATGAGTGGAGGCGAGCGGCGGGTCGTCGTCACGGGACTTGGCGCCGTCACCTCGATCGGGACGGGCGTCGAGGCGTTCTGGCGCGCGCTGCTCGAGGGGCGGAGCGGCATCTCGCCAATCGCGCGGTTCGAGACGCGCGGCGCCGAGACGCATGTCGGCGGCGAGATTCAGGATTTCGACCCGCACGTCGCCTTACCGCCCTCGCGCGTCGACCGCTACGGCCGGGCCTCGCAGTTGGCGGTTGCCGCCGGGCGCCTGGCGCTGGCCGATGCGGGACTGCCGAGTCGGCTGACCGAGCCCGGCCTGTCGGTGTTCGTCGGCACGACGATGGGCGAGTGCCAGGAGCAGGAGCGGATCGTCGAAGGACGCCTGCAGGGCGACGGCGAGACGCTCGCGGCCGCGTGGCGCAAGGTCGCTGACCACGTGCTCGCGATCAATCTGGCGCGCGAAGTCGCGCGCGACGCACGCACGCGCGTGTTTCCGACGGCGTGCGCGGCCGGCAACTACGCCATCGGATACGGCTACGACGAGATCCGCGCCGGGCGCGCCTCGATCGTGATCGCGGGCGGCTGCGATGCCTTTTCGCGGATGGCGTTCGCCGGCTTTTCGCGCATGCTGAGCCTCTCGCCGGATCGGTGCCGGCCGTTCGATCGCGATCGGCGGGGGATCCTGATCGGCGAAGGCGCCGGCCTGCTCGTGCTCGAGTCGTGGGACCATGCGCGCGCCCGCGGCGCGACGCCGTACGCGGAGATGCTCGGGTACGGATTGAGCTGTGACGCGCACCATATGACCATTCCGCATCCGGACGGCATCACGGCCGTGATGCGGCGCGCTCTGGCGTCAGCCGGCGTCGAGCCGGACGCCGTCGGGCTGGTTTCCGCGCACGGGACCGGCACGCGCATGAACGACAAGACCGAGAGCGAGGCGATTCATCGCGTGTTCGGCGAGCGCGGCCGCACCGTGCCGGTCAGCTCGATCAAATCGATGCTCGGCCACACGATGGGCGCCGCCAGCGCGCTCGAAGCGGTCGCCTGCGTGATGGCGGTCCGGCACGATCGCATTCCGCCGACGATCAATTTCGACACGCCGGATCCCGAGTGTCCGATCGACTGCGTGCCGAACGTCATGCGCGAGGCGCACGTCGGCGTCGCCTTGAACAATTCGTTCGCCTTCGGCGGCAACAACGCGGCGACGGTGTTCGCGGCATGGGACGATCGCGCCGGCTGACAATGGGCAATGGGCCATGGGTGAGGGACCGACGATACTGTCTCGACGTGAAATCGAGGCATTGATTCCGCATCGCGGTGCCGCGCTGCTGCTCGACGCGGTGACGGAGCTCTCGCTCGAGCGGCTCGTCGCGACGCGCGAGGTGCCGGTGGCGGACCGCTGGTTCGACGGTCATTTCCCGGGCGACCCGGTCATGCCGGGCGTGGCGCTCGTCGAGGCGATGGCGCAGGCGCTGCTCGTGCTGCATCGACGAAACTATCCGTCCGCGCTCGTGCTGTACCTGGCCAAGGTCAAGGCGCAGTTCCACGCGCCGGTCCGGCCCGGCGATCGGCTGACGATCGTCGCCGAGCGCGTCCGGTTCATTCCCGACCAGGGATTGGGATCCGCGCGGGTGTTCGTCGACACGCGAAAAGTGGCGGAGGCGGAGATGGGCTTCAGTGCCGCGCGGGAGCGCGCGTGATCGTCGAGCGGCCGCTCTTCGAGCCAGCCGAGTGCGACGAGATCGCCCGGCAGGTGCTCGCGCTCGAGCCGGAGTGGACCCGCCGCAACGAGTGGGTGCCGTTCTACACGCTCGGCAACGCCAGCTACCTCGATTGCCGCAACGCCGCGGGCCGCGCGGCCTACCTGTCGCGGGCCGCCGAGGACAATCCGCGCTTGCGCGCCCGCTTCGGCTGGATCTACGAGCGCCTGGCAACCGCGCTCGCGGAATCTCTCGGCGAGCCGGTCGACTACGCGCCGGCATTCGCGCTTCCCGGCTTTCATGTCTTTCTGCCGTGCACGGTCTTCGAACAACCGTTCGCTTCCGTGCACCTGGATCTTCAATACCGTCTGCTGGACTGGCAGGAAGCGCGGCCCGACTTCGCCCGCCCCCTCTCGTTCACCGTCGCGGTGGCGCTGCCGGCAACCGGCGGCGGTCTCCAGTCCTGGGACCTGCACCTCGATGACGTCGGGCCTCAGACAGAAGAGGAGATTCAGCGCCACGCCAAACGCACCGCGCCGTCCTTTCATCCCTATCGTCCGGGCTGGCTCAATCGCCACTCGGGGCATCTCGTGCATCGGATCGCGCCGATGACGTTCGACGAAGCCGGCACGCCGCGGATCACGCTGCAGGGCCACGGCGTCTGTTGCGACGGCACGTGGCGGCTGTATTGGTGAGGCGATCGATGTCAGCGCTTGCCATCGTCCCGCTCGATCCGTTTCGGATACCGGCCTACCAGGCGATGACCTTTCCGGCCTACGCGCCGCTGTTCACGCAGGTCGGGTATGGCGAGACGTCGCCCCTCATCGCGCGTGCCGCCGAGGTCGACGGCGAGCCCGCCGGGCTCGCGCTCGCCTGGATGCCGGCGCCGGGGCGGGCACAATGGGTCTCGCTGTTCGTGAGGCCGGCGTATCGGCGGCAAGGGATCGCGTCGCGCCTCGCCGCCGGCCTCGAAGAGGCCGCGGCGGGCCGCGCGTGTGGGGAGCTGACCGTCTCGTTCGAGCGCGGGCGTCCGATGCGCGACGTCATCGAGCACCTGCTCGCGACACGCGGGTACGCGGCGCCGCGCCTGCGCGCGCTGATGTGCCGCGTGCACGACGGCGGGGCGCGGTTGAAGACGGCCCCCTGGTTCTACAAGACGTCGATGCCGGCGAGCTTCGAGATCTTTCCATGGCCGGAGCTGACGGCCGAGGAGCGCCGGACGATCGTCGAGCGTCAGACGCGCGCCCCCTGGTATCCCTCGAACCTCGATCCGTTCGGCGACGAGCACATCATGGAGCCGATCAACAGCCTGGGCCTCCGGCTGAATGGAGAGGTCATCGGCTGGAGCATCACCCACCGGATTTTTCCGGACACGATCCGCTACACCTATCTCTTCGTCCGCGAAGATCTCCAGCCGTTCGGCATCGCGATTCCGCTGCTCCTCGCCTCGATGCGCGGCCAGATCGACAATCCGATCATCGCCACCGTCCCGAACGCGACCTTCAAAGTGCCTCTCACCTTTGGTGGCATGGTGAAGTTCCTGCGCGGGCGGATGGCGCCCTACGTCTCCGAACTGAACGACATCGTCGACACCGTGAAGCCGCTCGGATGACGCGCGATCCTGCATTGGTCCGATCGATCGTGACGCGGGCCATCCTGCCGGACGAGTGGGCGGAGCTCTATCCGGCGGCGGTCCGCGAGCGCACGCCGGAGGCGGCGCGGGAGGCGGAGCGGCTGGCCACACGGTGGGAGCAGCGGCTCGTGGGCATCGACGAAGGGCTCTTCGAACGCCGGCTCGCCTCCCTCGGTCTCGATCGCGCCGGCGCCCGACTGCGGCTCACGCCGCGCGTGCTCCCGGAAGACGCGAAGCTGCCGGCGTGGGCGGCCGTGCTCGACGAAGTGATCACGGAGCGCGAGACGCCGCAGAGGCTGGCACCGATCGGCGATCTCTCGAAGGAGGAACGCGGCGTCTGGGGTTTCGATGTCGCCGCCGTGCCGCTCGTGCCCGAGCTCGCGGCCCCGTTCGTCGCCGCGGCCCGGCGACGGATCGCGCGTGCGGCCGGCTCGGTGTCTCCGGACGCCGGCGGACCGCTCGATCCGGTGTGGCGGTATCTGCTCGTCAGGATTTCGCGCATCGCGGCGCGCACCGTCGCCTACGAGGTGAAGCGCGCCGCGGCGGCGTGGCGTCTGGACGGGGAAACGCCGGAGGCGCGCTATCGATATTTCGTACGCACGACGTTGGCCGATGCGGCGGGCCGCCGCGAGCTCTTCGCGGCCTATCCAATGCTGGCCCGCCTGCTGGCGCAGGTGACGCTCGATTTCGCCGCCGGCCTTCGCGACCTCCTCCGCGCGCTCGCGCGCGATCGCCGCGCGGTGGCGGCGCGCTTCAACGGCGGACGCGATCCGGGCGCCGTGGTCGCGCTGACGCCCGGCTTCTCGGATCCGCATCGCCACGGCCGAACGGTCTACCAGGTGCGCTTCGCCTCGGGGCTCACTCTTGCGTGGAAGCCGCGCCGCGTCGACGCGGATGTCGTCTTCGCGCGGATCGTCGAGCGCTTCAATCGCGGCGAACTGAAGCTGCGCGTGCCCCGCGCCCTCGATCGCCGGTCGCACGGCTGGTGCGAGTGGATCGCCGACGCGCCGTGCACGAGCGTGGCCGGCGTGGAGCGCTTCTACACGCGTCAGGGCGCGCAGCTCGCGTTGCTGTACTTCCTCTGCGGCACGGATATCCATCGCGAGAACATCGTCGCCGCCGGCGACCAGCCGGTCGTCGTCGATCTCGAAGGGATCGCCGCGCCGGGCCATCATGTCGAACGTCGGACCGATCCCGAGACTCCCGTCGAGTATCGCTCGATGCTCACCACGGTGATGACCACTGGCATGCTGCCGCAGTGGATGGCGGGCGAGCCCGATCGCGCGCTCGAAGTGACGTCCGCGATCGGTGGGAACGCCGGCCGGCCGTATGCGATCCGCTGGCCGACGTGGCGGCGCGCTGGAACCGATGAAGTCCACCTCGCGTTCCACTATCCACCCCGGCCGGAATCACACAACCTGCCGCGCATCGGCCGGCGCGTCATCCCGCCGGGGGCTTTTCTCGAGGGGATCGTCCGCGGATTCGAAGCCGGCTACGCGCGGGCGAGCCGGCTGGGTCCCGATCTGCTGACCACGCGCGGGCCACGCCTGCAGACCTGCGACGCGCGCATACTCGTCCGCGGGACGCGTGAATACTACGAACTGTTGTTCTGGAGCTGGGCGCCCGATCAGCTCGTGTCGGGCGCGGCGTACGACGTGGCGCTCGAGATGCTGTGCCGCGGACGCGACCTCGACGCTTCGGGGACGCGGATCCTCGAGGACGAAAAGCGCTGTCTGGCTCGGGGGGATATCCCGATCTATACCGTGCGGGCGAACGCGTGCGATCTGCGCGGCGATCGCGGGTCACTCGGCCGGGCGTTCGAGCACTCCGCCCTCGCGCAGATCCGGTTGCGGCTGGCGCGGGCGAACGCGGTCGACCGCGACGGCCAGATACAGCTCATCCGGGCTTCCCTGCGACTGGCGAGCGAGCCCGCCGGACATCTGCGTTGCCGGGCGCGGCGCGCCGCGACCTCGGATCTCGTCGGCGCGGCCGCGGCCGTCGCCGGCACGCTGGAGCGGCTCGCGATTCGCGACGAGCGCGGGGCGCGCTGGCTGGCGCTCGCACGCTGGCCGGCGCCGAGCCATCTCGTGCAGCCGGTGATCAGCAATCCCTGGATGCACTCGGGAACGGCCGGCACGGCAATCGCGCTCGCGCATCTCGCGCGGGCGACCGGGGTGTGGAAATACGCGGATCTCGCCGGCGCGGCGCTCGAGTATGCGTGGGGAACATGGTGTTGGCTGGGCGGCCGCAGGGGGCCGCCGCCGGATGGGAGAGATGAAGGACGGCTCCGGCGCGGAGGAACGCGCTCAGCGGCCCGAGACGGAGCAGATCCGCGCCGCAGGATCGATCCGTCGGCGGTGACTGGCGCCGGCTCGCTCGTCTATGCGTTCGCCGAATGCGGGATGCTGCTCGGCGACGCTCGCTGGATCGATCGCGCCATGGAGATTGCCTGGTGTCTGCTCCCGTCATCGGTCGACCCGATTGACGCCCTGACGGCGCGCCCGCGCACGGATTTGATGGGCGGCGCCGCGGGACTCCTGCTCGCGCTGCTGCGCCTCCATGAGGTGCGGCCCGATCCGGATTGGCTCGCGCGCGCCCGCGAGCTCGGCGCGGCGCTGCTCGCGGCGCAGACCGGAGAGGGTGAGGCGCGCGGCTGGCCGACGCCGCTCGCGGCGCGGCCGCTCGCCGGGGTGGCGCACGGCGCGGCCGGCATCGCGCATGCCCTTCTGCGGCTGTCGGATCGAACGGGTGAGGGGCGATTCCGCGACGCGGCGCTCGCCGGCTTCGCCTACGAGCGCCGCGTCTTTTCGCAGGATCACCAGGATTGGCCGAACCTGCAGAGTCGCGCGCAGCCGTCGTTCATGACCGGCTGGTGCGCCGGCGCGCCCGGCATCGGGCTATCGCGCCTGGCCGCGGTGCCGCTGCTGGCCAGGGCGCACGATGCGGTCCGCGACGTCGAAGCGGAGATTGGGGCGGCGATCGCCGCGACGCGCCGTCATCTTGGCGGCACACAGGATCACCTCTGCTGCGGCGAAGCCGGGCGGATCGTTTTTCTGGCGGAAGCGGCGCGCGCGGGTTGGCCCGAGGCCGGCGCGGCCGCGCGCGACGCGGGCGCGGCCCTCGTCGCGCGCTACCGCGCGACCGGCGCCTGGAACCTGCACGACTTCCGCGAGCGCGCCACGCAGGCGTCGCTCTTGAGCGGCGCCGCGGGGGTCGCGCTCGCGCTGCTGGCCGCCGCCGGCGCGGAACGCGCCGGCGGCGTGCTGACGCTGTCCTGAAAAATCGAACGCGCGACTACTTTCCGGATGACGCCAGCGCGGTGATTCCCACCGCCACGCCCGTGCCCGTCGCCCCGACGACGAAGCCGGCCGCCGCGCCTTCCGGGCCCGCGGCCATGCCGGCGCCGGTCATGTCGACGGTCAGATCCGCGCCGGTCGCGCCGACGGCGATCTCATTGTGCTGGCACTTGTGGCTCTGATGGTGCTTGCCGCCCGCCACCTGTTCGAGGTC
>DASSOM010000150.1:0-22433 GCA_035700625.1 Vicinamibacterales bacterium | reverse complement strand
CTCGTCGGGCGCGACACGCGCGAGTCGGGTGAATGGATCGAGCGTGAGCTGGGGCGCGGCGTGCATGCCGAGGGAGCGTCGATTACCAGCGCCGGCGTGATTCCAACGCCCGCGGTGGCTTACATGACGCGCGCGGCCGGGTTCGATGCGGGGATCGTGATCTCCGCGTCCCACAATCCGTTTCAGGACAACGGCATCAAGGTGTTCTCCGGACGCGGCGAGAAGTTCACGGAGACGATCGAGCGGCGGATCGAGGGCATCATCGCGGATACGACGTGGGCGGTTCCCGCATCCGGGCTGCCTCCCGTCGATCGCACCGACGTGATCGACGCGTACCTCGCGCACGCGCGGCAGGCACTCCCCTCCGCGGATCGGCTCGGCCGGCTGAAGATCGCGATCGACTGCGCCAATGGCGCGACGACGACCGTGGCGCCGCGGCTGTTCCGGGAACTGGGCTTCGACGTCACGGTCCTCAGCTGCGAGCCCGATGGACGCAACATCAATCTCGACTGCGGCTCCACGCATCCCGAGCGGCTTGCGGACCTCGTGCGGCGTGACGGGTATCGGCTGGGCATTGCGTTCGACGGCGACGGCGACCGCGCCATCTTCGTCGACGCGTCCGGCCAGATCGTCGACGGGGATGCCGTGATGCTGATGTGCGCGCGCCAGATGCACGCGCAGGGGCGGCTGAAGCGGGACGCGATCGTCGCCACCGTCATGAGCAACATCGGGCTCGAGATCGCCCTGCGCGAGAGCGGGATCGGCCTCGTCCGCTGCCCCGTCGGCGACAAGCATGTCATGGAGGAGATGCAGAAGCAGGGGCTGTCGCTCGGCGGCGAGCAGTCGGGCCATGTGATCTTCGCCGAGCATCTCTTCACGGGGGACGGCATCGTGACGGCGATGAGCGTGCTGCGCGTGATGGCCGAGACGGGGCGCGAGCTCGCCGATCTCGCGTCGCAGCTCGTCGCGTATCCGCAGGTCCTCGTCAACGTGCGCGTGCGCGAGAAGCGCGAGCTGCGCGAGGTGGCCGCGATTGCCGAGGCGATGGATCGCGTCGAGGGGCGGCTCGCGGGCCAGGGGCGTCTGCTGGTGCGCTACTCGGGCACCGAGCCGCTGCTGCGCGTGATGATCGAAGGACGCGACCAGCAGGAAATCCAGGGATGGGCGCGCGAGATCGCCGACATGGTCACGCGGCATCTGGGGTAGCGAGGCCATGGCCTACCCGCGTCTGAGCGTCAACGTCAACAAGATCGCGACGCTGCGCAACTCGCGCGGCGGCGATCAGCCCTCGGTGCTCGATGCCGTCCGCATCTGCCTGACGGCCGGCGCGCCCGGCATCACGGTGCATCCGCGCGCGGATGCGCGGCACATCACGCCCGTCGACGTCGGCGAGATTGCCGCGGAGCTCGCGCCGCTGCGCGGACGCATCGAATACAACATCGAAGGCGATCCGCGTCCCGATCTGCTCGCGATGGTGCACGAGGTCCGTCCGGATCAGTGCACGCTCGTGCCGGTGAAGCCCGGCGAAGTGACGAGCCAGGCCGGATGGCCGGCGGACACGCCCGCGTCCGCGCTGGCCGATGTGGTCGCGCGGCTTCAGGCGGCCGGCATCCGCGTGAGCCTGTTCGTCGAGGCGGACGAGGCGCCCGTGCGGTGGGCCGCGTCGATGAAGGCGGATCGCATCGAGCTCTACACCGAACCGTACGCGAACGCGCACCGCCAGGGGCCGGACGCGGCGCGCGAGAGCTTTACGCGGTACGCACGCGCCGCCGAGCTCGCCCATTCGCTGGGCCTTGGCGTGAACGCGGGCCACGATCTCGATCTCGCCAACCTCGTCCTGTTTCGAACGCTGCCGCACCTCGACGAGGTGTCCATCGGCCACGCGCTCATCGTCCATGCGCTGCACGTCGGGCTCGACCGCGCCGTGCGCGATTATCTCGGGGTGCTCGCCGGTGCGGCGGACTGACGCGGGCATCCTGGCGGGCTGCACGGTGCTGCTCATCGCGGCGGTGCTGTGGGCCTCGCCCGCGGCGGCCGTCCGCGGCGTCACGTTTCACACGGACGACGGCGTGACGCTGGCGGGACTGTGGTACGAACCGTTCGTGCACCCGGCGCCGGCGGTTGTGCTCGTCCACATGCTGCACCGGACGAGGCGCGACTGGGAGCCGCTCGCCTCTCGTCTCGCGGCCGAAGGGATCGGCGTGCTCGCGTTCGATCTGCGCGGCCACGGCGCGTCGGGGGGCAGTGTGCCCGCGGCGGACGGCTACGATGTGTTTCTCGAGGACATCGCCGCGGCGCGACGCTACGTGGTCGCGCGCGGCGACGCGGCGCCGTTCCGGATCGGCGTCGCCGGCGCGTCGATTGGCGCCAATCTGGCGGTCCTCGACGCCGCGGCGACGCCGGGGATCAAGTCGCTCGCGCTGCTCTCGCCGTCGCTCGATTACCGCGGGCTCCGCATCGAGCCGGCGATCCGCAAGGTGAGCGCGCCGATCCTGCTCGTCGCCGGCGAGGACGATCCGTACGCCATGCGCTCGCTGCGCGAGCTTGCCGCCGCCGGCGGCGGCGTGCGCGAATCGCTGACGCTCCCCTGGGCGGGCCACGGCACGATGATGTTTTCCCGCAGCCCCGACCTCGTCCAGCGCCTCGTGGACTGGTTCCGGCGGACACTATAATTGAACGAACGCAGCTGGGGTCTTCCTCTTGTCCCGCGATTCCATTGCCGTCGGCATCGCCGGCGTGTTCTTCGGCGTGATCGTCGGCTGGATCATCGGATCGCAGCAGACGACGGAGCGTCCTGTGCCGCCGCAGGCGGCCGCCTCGGCGCCCGCGGCCGCGCAGGGGGGCAGCAACGCGCCGCCGCCATTCGACGCGACGCGCGCCGCCGCGCTGGAGCGGGAGGCCGGAGAGCGTCCGTCGGACGCGGCGGTGCGCGCGCAGCTGGGCAACTTGTATTTCGACGCCGATCGCTTTCCCGATGCCGCGAAGTGGTACGAGGAATCGCTCCAGCGGAATCCGCGCGACGTCAACGTCAGCACCGATCTCGGGATCACCTACTACTACATGAACCAGCCGGATCGTGCGCTGGCGCAGTTCGACCATTCGCTCCAGGTGGATCCGCGCCATTCCAAGACGCTGCTGAACGTCGGCATCGTGCGCGCCTTCGGCAAGCAGGATCTGAAAGGGGCGGCAGAGGCCTGGAAGCAGGTGCTGGACGTCGCCCCGGCCGGATCGGACGAGGCGCGCGCCGCGCGGCAGGCGCTCGACAGCGTCAAGGCGGCGCATCCGGATATCGATGTCGATGCCCCCTCGCCCAAGGGTCGCTCCAACTGAGATGATGGTCGTGCTGCTCCGCCTCATCCTCGTCGTGCTCGTCGTCCGGGCCGTATGGCGGATGCTCGCCGGCGTGATCGACGGCCTGCAGCAGAAACCGCTGCCGCCGCCGGAGCCGGTCGGACTCGTCCGCGATCCCATTTGCGGCACGTTCGTCGTCCCCGCGCGCGCGCTGACGAGCGGCGCGGGCGGCGACCGTCGCTTCTTCTGCTGCGAACGCTGCCGTCAGGCCTGGGTCGCGCGATGACGGCGTCCATCGACACGCTCCGCGCGGACATCGTCGAGATCGGCCGACGGCTGTACGCACGCGGCTACACGGCTTCGAACGACGGCAACATCAGCGTGCGGATCGACGGCGAACGCCTGTTGATGACGCCGAGGAGCGTCTGCAAGGGATTCATGGATCCGTCGATGATGTGCATCACGGATCTGGACGGACGCAAGATCGAGGGGACGCGCGATCCCTCGTCCGAGATGCTGATGCACCTCGAGGTGTACCGGCAGCGCCCCGACGCGCGCGCCGTCGTCCACGCGCATCCGCCGATCGCCACCGGCTTCGCCGTCGCAGGCATTCCGCTCGATCGCGCCGTGCTGGCGGAAGTCGTCACGACGCTCGGCAGCGTGCCGATTGCCGACTACGCGACGCCGTCCACCCAGGAACTGCCCGCCGCCGTGCGGGAATACGTCAAGGCGCACGACGGGATGCTGCTCGCCAACCACGGCGCGCTCACCATCGGTGCGGATCTGTTTTCCGCGTACTACAAGATGGAGACGATCGAGCATTTCGCCAAGATCAGCCTCGTCGCGCGGCTGCTTGGCGGGGAACGCCTGCTCACGCGGCAGGAAGTCGATCGGCTGCAGGGACTGCGCGGCTCGTACGGCATCGCCGCCCCCGCGCCCATCTGCCCGCCCGATCGTCCCGCCGACCCGGATTGCCAGACGGTGTTTGCGCCGTCGGTGGCCGGCGAGCGCCTCGTGGCGGACCGCGGCGATTCGGCGGGTCAGGACGGTGAAATTCGGCTAACATACCGCGAGCTGTCGGCGCTGATCGAAGCGGCCGTTCGCGAACTGAAATAATCCGAACGAAGTGAGGAGCACACATGGGTGAGGCGCTGGGGATGGTCGAGACCAAGGGGCTCGTCGCGATGATCGAGGCGGCCGACGCGATGGTCAAGGCCGCCAAAGTGACCCTGGTCGGCTGGGAGAAGATCGGCGCGGGCTACGTGACCGCGATCGTCCGCGGCGACGTCGCGGCGGTGAAGGCCGCGACCGACGCCGGCGCCGCCGCCGCGCGCCGCGTCGGCGAGCTCGTGTCGGTGCACGTGATCCCGCGGCCGCACGCGAACCTCGAGGACGCGCTGCCGATCGGGAAAGCCGTGAACGCCAAATGACATGATTCTCGCAAAGGTTGTGGGAACGGTCGTGGCGACGCGCAAGGACGACCGGCTGGTCAGCAGCAAGCTCCTCGTCGCGCGCCCCGTCGATCCCGCCGGCAAGATCGACGGCAACTATCTGGTCGCCGTCGACACGGTGGACGCCGGCTTCGGCGAAACGGTCCTCATCGTCAGCGGCAGTTCCGCCCGCATGGCGTCCGGCCTCAAGGATTGTCCGGTCGACGCCGCCATCGTCGGCATCGTCGACACCGTGCAGGTGCGGGAGGGCTGACGTGCACCTCGCGCGCGTGACGGGGGAAGTGGTCGCGACCATCAAGGACGCGAACCTGACCGGCCTCAAACTGCTCGTGCTGCAGCCGCTCACCGCCGGCGGCGAGCCCACGGGACGTACGCTCGTGGCCGCCGACTCGGTCGGGGCCGGAGTCGGTGAGCGCGTGTTCTTCGTCCGCGGACGCGAGGCCGCGTTCCCGTTCTATCCGGTCGAGGCGCCGACGGATGCGACGATTGTCGGCATCGTGGACGCGACGGATGTCACCGCATGATCATCGGCCGCGTCGTGGGGACCGTCGTCGCGACGCAGAAGAACCGGAAGCTGGCCGGGGCGAAACTGCTGCTCGTGCAGCCGCTCACGCTCGACGATCAGCCGCGCGGAACGGCGCTGCTCACGATCGATGCGGTCGGCGCGGGCGTGGGTGAGAAAGTGCTCGTCGTGATCGAAGGAAAGTCCGCCGGGGACGCCCTCGGCCGGAAGGCCGCGGCGGTCGACGCGGCCATCGTCGGGATCGTGGACGCCGTCGAGGCCGTCCACACGTCATGAACGAGGAGCAGCTTCGCGCGCTCGTGAGGGAGGCGGTCGCGCGCCATCTCGGTGGTTCCCCGCCGGCGGCAGGCGAGCCGATGCCCGCGCGCTTCGTCACGCACGCGAGCCACGCGCGCTACCTTCTCCCTGAATCGGACGGACCCTGCCTCATCGAACCGGCGGTGCGCTGCAACCGCTGCGGGTACTGCGAAAGCCACGGACATTGACGCCGATTTACCCTGTCATGAAGCGGCTCGCGAAGGCCATCGACGGCCTCGACGAGCCCGCGGTCGAGAAAATCGCGCAGGACCAGCGGAAGGATCCCTTCCAGGTCCTCATCGCGACGATGCTGTCGGCGCAGACGCGGGATGCGGTGACGCACGCGGCGTCGATACGGCTCTTCCGGGTGGCGCGCACGCCCCGCGCCATGGCGAAGCTGCCGGTCAAGACCATCGAGCGGCTCATCTATCCCGTCAGCTTCTACCGCCACAAGGCGGTGCACGTGAAAGCGGCGTGCGAACAGATTCTGTCGCGCTACCGCGGACGCGTGCCGTCGACGATGACGGAACTGCTGACGCTGCCGGGCGTCGGGCGGAAGACGGCCAATCTCGTGCTGATTCTCGCGCACGCGAGCCGCGAGAACATCTGCGTCGACACGCACGTGCACCGGATCGCCAATCGTCTCGGCTGGGTGCAGACGCGGACGCCGGAGCAGACCGAACAGGGGCTGTACAAAGTCGCGGCCCGGCGCTGGTGGCCCGTGATCAACCTGTATCTGGTGACCTGGGGGCAGAACGTCTGCCGGCCGGTGTATCCTCTCTGCGGCGAGTGCGTGCTCGCCTCGCTGTGTCCGAAGATCGGCGTCACACGCATCGGCAGGGCCCGCGCATCATGATCACCATGCTGCTCGTCTGCGTTCTCGTGCTCTCCACCGCGCCGCTGGCGGCCGCGCAACAGAAGACGCCCGGCGTCGGGCCGACGATCGTCCTCGAGACCTCGAAGGGGACGATCGAGTTCGAAACCTATCCCGACGAAGCGCCGAAGACGGTCGCCCGCATCCTGCAGCTCGTGAAGAAGGGGTTCTATACCGGCCTGCGGTTCCACCGCGCCGAACCGAACTTCCTGATCCAGATCGGGGATCCGGCGACGCGCGACCGCACGCGCGAATCGTGGTGGGGACGCGGTGGCAGCGGGACGCCGATCGGCGTGTCCGAGGTCTCGCGGAAGCGCCGGCACCTGCGCGGCGCCGTCGCGATGGCGCACGTCGGCACCGACATCGGGTCGGCGGACAGCCAGTTCTACATCCTGCTGCGCGCGGCGCCGGAGCTCGACGGCAAGTACACGGTGTTCGGCCACGTCACGAAAGGCATGGACGTGGTCGCGCGCATCCAGTTCGGCGACGTGCTCAAGAAGGCGTCCGTGAAGGCGGAGCCGGGAGGACTTTAACGAGCCCCTTCAGCCCGGGGTAGCGTTCGACGAACGCCTCGGGATACGACCCCTCCAGCGGCTGTTTCAACTGCTGCTTCAGCATCGCCGCGTTGGCAACCGATTTCGCCGAGAAGTGGTTGTTCGCGTACAGATAGGCCTTCTTCACCTCGCGGCTGGCGGTCTCGGCCGCATCGGCGAACGGCTCCAGCTCCTCCTTCGAGTACAGGTAGTCGTACCGGTCTTCCGACTTCTCGTGCTTCCACCACTGCGCGGCGTTCCTCCCGTGCAGGCGCATGTAATAAAACGTTGAGACGTTCGGCAGCAGGTCCTGCCGGATGGAGAAGCGGAACTTCGGCTCGTCGATCTGCGCCCATGCGGCGCCGTGTTCCCCGAGCAGGGCGAGCGTGCTCACCGGGTCGTCGCTGAAGCTGCGGTGGCGCAGCTCGACGGCGATCGGATACCCGCGAAATGCCTCCAGCAGCCACTCGAGATACCCGCGCGCGTTCGCGTCGTTCTTGAAGGACGGCGGGAACTGCGCGAGCAGCGCGCCGAGCTTGCCCGCCTCCGCCAGCGGATCGATCGCCCGTCGGAAGTCGTCCACGTCCGCGCGGCCAATGTCCGCGGGATCGGCGCCCGTCGCCTTGTGGAACATTTCCGGGTGGGTGAACTTCTGATAGAGCTTGAGCGAGAACTCGAAGCCGGGCGGCGTGCGCTCTGCCCATCGGCGTGCGGTCTGCGGCGACGGCACGCCGTAGAAGCTGGAGTTCACCTCGACGGTGTCGAAGTGCTCGGCATAGAACGCCAGCTCGTCGAAGCCCTTCTTGCTCGCGCCACCGACGGTGTGGGTCGGGGCTTTACGCCCTGACCGGGGCGCGCCCGGCGCGATGGGATAGAAGATGCCGTTCCAGGTGCCCCGGCCCGACGGGTAGCTCCACCCGGAGGTCCCGACGCGCACGCGTCCCATCAGAGCTTTCCGTAGGCGTCGCGGTCGAACCCGAACGTCGTCTTCGTGCCGCGGACGAGAATCGGCCGCTTGATCAGATTGGGGTTGTCCATCATCAGGTCGATCGCTTCCTTCTTCGACCGCGGCAGCGGCCGCGTCTTCCAGACGGGGCTCCGCGTGCTCACGAAGTCGAGGAACCGCTTCGCGTCGACGTGGCGCTCGAGGAACTCGCGGGTGGGCGGCTCCTTGTTGATGTCGCGCGCGTCGAGGTCGATCCCGTGCGTTTCCAGAAAACTTCTGGCGTTGCGGCAGGTGGTTCAGGTGGGCTTCGTGTAGAAGACGGGCTTCGGCATGCGGCCATTGTAGTCGGGTACAATCGAAGATTGCAGCCTGGCCCGGCTGCCGCCGCATGCTGACCGTCAACGAGATCTTCCACTCGATCCAGGGGGAGTCCACACACGCCGGACGTCCGTGCGTCTTCGTGCGTCTGACGGCCTGCAACCTGCGCTGTTCGTGGTGCGACACGCCGTACGCGTTTCACGAAGGGCAGAAGATGACGGTGGACGAGGTCCTCGATCGCGTCCGCGCCTATGGCTGCGGGGTGGTCGAGGTCACCGGCGGCGAGCCGCTTCTGCAGCAGGACGTGTATCCGCTCATGGAGCGGCTGCTCGCGGACGGCCGCGAGGTGCTGCTCGAGACGGGGGGGCACATGAGCGTCGCCGCGGTGCCCGCCGGCGTCGCGCGCATCATCGACGTGAAGTGTCCAGGCAGCGGGGAAGCGGAGAAGATGGACTGGTCGAACCTGGATCGCCTGACGCCGCGCGACGAAGTGAAGTTCGTCCTCCGCGATCGCGCCGACTACGAGTACGCCCGCGACGTCGTCGCGCGATACGATCTGCCCGCGCGCTGCGCGGCCGTGCTGTTTTCCCCGGTGCACGGCGTTCTCGAACCGCGCCTGCTCGCCGAATGGATCCTGGCCGACCGCCTGCCCGTCCGCCTGCAGCTGCAAGTCCACAAGTACGTATGGGACGCGCAAACGCGTGGAGTGTGAGGTGGCAGCGTCCAGCCTCCAGCCTCCAGCCTCCAGCCTCCAGCTGGAAGCGGGAAAGCTGGGAGCTGGAAGCTGGTAGCTGGTAACTGACTTGTCATCCGCAGTCGTGTTGTTGAGCGGCGGGCTCGATTCCTACACGGCCGGCGCGATTGCGCGCGCCGATGGACGCGAGCTCTACGCGCTGACGGTGCGGTACGGGCAGGTGCACGCGCGCGAGATCGACGCGGCGCGGCGGGTGGCCGCGGCGCTCGGCGTCGCGAAGCATCTCGAACTCGACGTCGATCTGTCCCGGATTGGCGGGTCGGCGCTGGTCGGCGACGGCGCCGTGCCGAAGGATCGCACGATCGATCCGGGCGAGATTCCGTCCACGTACGTGCCCGCGCGCAACACGATCTTCCTGTCGCTCGCACTCGCGTGGGCCGAAGTGATCGGCGCGGACGCGATCGTGCTCGGCGTCAACGCGCTGGACTACTCCGGCTATCCCGACTGCCGTCCCGAGTACCTGCAGGCGTTCGAGCGCCTGGCGTCGCTCGCGACGCGGGCCGGCGTCGAAGGACGCCCCCTGCGCGTGCTCGCGCCGCTGCTCCACCTGTCGAAGGCGGAGATCATCCGGCGCGGCGTCGCACTGGGCCTCGACTACGGCCTCACGCACAGCTGCTACGATCCGCTGCCGGACGGCGCGCCGTGCGGACGCTGCGACAGCTGCGTGCTGCGCGCGCGCGGATTCGCGGAAGCGGGCATAGCCGATCCGATTCTGACGCCGTAAGCCTCCAGCCTCCAGCTCCCAGCCTTCTATGACCGAACGTCTCTATTACACCGATCCTTACCTCCGCGAGTTCGACGCCACGATTATCGAGACGATCGATGCCGGCGGACGACCTGGCGTCGTGCTCGATCGCACGGCGTTCTATCCAACATCAGGCGGTCAGCCGTTCGACATCGGCACGCTGCACGACGTCAAGGTCATCGATGTCGTGGACGACGACGAGGGACGCATCGTCCACGTCGTCGAGCGCGCGCCGGCCGCCGCGGCCGTGCATGGGCGCATCGACTGGGACCGCCGCTTCGATCACATGCAGCAGCACACGGGTCAGCACGTGCTGTCCGCCGCGTTCGATCGATTGTTCGGCGTTCGCACGGAGAGCTTTCACCTGGGCGCCGAGACGTGCACGATCGACCTCGCGCGCGAAGTCTCCGTGCGTGAGCTCGACGAAGCCGAGGCCGCGGCCAACCGCGTCGTCTGGGAAGACCGTCGGGTGACGATCCGCTTCGCCGACGCGAACGAGGCCGCGACACTGGGGCTGCGGAAGGCGTCCACGCGGGCGGGGACGCTGCGCCTGATCGACGTCGAGGAGTTCGACCTGTCTGCCTGCGGAGGGACGCACGTGGCGCGGACGGGCGCGATCGGCATTATCGCGGTCGCGGGCACGGAGCGATTTCGCGGCGGCACGCGCGTGACGTTTCTCTGCGGCGCCCGCGCACTCGGCGGCTACCATGCGCTGCGCGACGCCGTCGCCGGCAGCGTGCGCGTGCTCAGCGTCACCCCCGCGGAGCTCCCCGCGGCAATCGAGCGCCTGCAGTCGGACGCGCGCGAGCAGCGGCGGCAGGTCAAGGATCTCGGCCTGCGGCTCGCGGCGTTCGAAGCGGACGCGCTGGCGGACGCCGCTGAGGAAATTGCCGGGCATCGGGTCGTGTTCCGCGCGGTGCCGGACGCGGATGCGAACGTCCTGAAACTGATCGCGGGCCGTGTGGCCTCGCGCGCTGGTCACGCGGCCGTGCTCGTCGGCGACGCGCCGCCTCTCCCCATTGTCGTCGCGCGCGCGTCGGATGTCGGGATCGATGCCGGCCGGTTGCTGCGCGCGATCGTCGAGCGCCACGGCGGGAAGGGTGGCGGACGTCCCGAACTGGCCCAGGGAGGGGGGATTGCGGCGCCGCCGCAGGAGGTGCTCGCGACGGCGCGAGAGCTGATTGCGGGAAGTCAGGGCTAAAGCCCTGACCCACAATGGGCTGACACTCTGCTACTTCAACTCCGCGATGCGCACGAGCGTCCGCCCCGCCTCACGCCGCACTTCCTCGTCAGGATCGCGAACCGCTTTGCGTAGGGCCGGGATCGCGGGCTCGGCCTGGGGGCCGTAGGCCGCGAGCGCGGACGCGGCCGATCGGCGGACGCTGGCGTCTTCGTCCTCCAGCGCGTCC
The DNA here is from genome assembly GCA_035700625.1 of Vicinamibacterales bacterium. Classification (GTDB taxonomy): domain Bacteria; phylum Acidobacteriota; class Vicinamibacteria; order Vicinamibacterales; family 2-12-FULL-66-21; genus DASSOM01. The sequence continues at coordinate 11,292 of DASSOM010000150.1, read as the reverse complement.
GCGAGTTCCGCCACCGCGCGCGACGGATCGTCCACGATGATGCCCAGATACGTCGCCGCCACGCCCCTCACCGTCGCATCATCGTCCGTCAGGCCATCGAACAGCGCCGTGAGCACCTCGTCGGATCCGATCGCGCGGCGCTCGCGCAGCTTGCCGAGGGACCGCAGCGACTCGCGGCGGACGGCCGGGTCGGCCGCCCTGGTCCCGGCGCGCAGCGACGGCGCGGCCGACGGCCCCATGAAGCTGAGGGCGAGCGCGGCCTCGGCGGTGTACTCCGGTTCATCCAGCAGCGCGGCGGCATCTGGCACGGCGGGGGCGGCCGTTGGGCCCAGGATCGCGCACGCCTTGAGGGCGGACTTCCGGCGTTCGACCGTCTCGGAGCGATCCTGCAGGACCTTGCGGATGATCGGCACCGCCGCCGCTCCTTCCGCCTCGAGTTGTTCGGTCGCGCTCGTCACCTCTCGCGGGTTCCGGCTGAAGAGATCGTCGAGCCAGCTGTCGTCCACGCGGACGATGGCGCTGCGCCGCGTGGCGTCCGGCTCGTGCCGGTAGTACCACACCGCGGCGCCAAGCCCCGCGACGAGCGCGAGCAGCAGTACGGTGAACTTTCCCATCGTCGCTACCGCGCGTTTGCCATCACTTCGACCGCCAGATCAGCAATCCACGTCACGGTGGATGCGGGGATCGTAAACGCGTTCGCAAGGATCGAGAACACCAGCGTCTCCCCGCCGCGCGTGCGCACGTATCCCGAGAGCGTCCGGACGTTCGCGATCGATCCCGTCTTCGCGACGGCGTTCCCGGCGGCGAACGTCCGCTTCATGCGCGAGCGCAGCGTCCCGTCCGTCCCGGCAATCGGCAGCGTCGCAGTGAACGGGTCATGATGACGCGGATCCTTCGCCAGGCGCGCGAGAATCGTGACGAGCATCTCGGCCGTCACGTAGTCGTAGCGCGACAGGCCTGAGCCGTCCGCCTGCACGAACGTGCTCGGCGGGAGTCCCCACGAATCCATCAGCTTCTGCACGGCGATGCGTCCACCCTCGGTGGTGCCGATTCCTGCGGTCGCCGCGCCGATGGCCTTCAACAGCGTCTCCGCGTACAGATTCTGACTCACTTTCATCAGCACCGTCGCGATATCCCGCAGCGGCGGCGACGACGAGACGACGAGCGCGCGGCGGTTCTGCGGCGGCGGCGCGTCCAGGATGTCGTCCGCGTCCGTCGCTTCCCCCGCGACCGGGATGCCGCGCGCCTCGAGTGCGTCCTTCAGCGCCTGCGCGAAGTAAACCGTCGGGTTCACGACGGCGACGGTGTTCGTGTGAAGCTCGGCGGTGTCGGCGGCAATCGATCCCGTGATCTCGAGCACGGGCCGATCGAGATGCCGCACGAAATCGATCGTGTCAGCGGAGCCCGGAGCGCCGGTGTAGGCGCGGTTGAGGAGCGTCAGCCCGCTGCCCGGCGTGATCGACACCGACGCCAGGTCCCCTTCGACGGCACCAGGCCGGACGGCAAGCGTCGCGACGTCCTCGTCGAATTGCAGTGCTCCGGTCGGGGCGGAGTAGCCGTACTGCAGATCGTCCCAGGCCCAGCCGGCGCCCAGGCCGCGGTCGTCGAACGCGTTGTCGTCGCCGATGATGCGCCCGTCGATGCGCGTGATCCCGAGCGCGCGCAGCTGCGAAGCCCAGTCGTCGAACACGGCCGCGGCCCGATTCTCCCGCTCGTTGATCGTCGGATCGCCGGTGCCGCGAACGACGAGGTCGCCGGCGAGGGCGCCGTCGACCACCGCCGCCGCGGACTCGAGCGTGGTTGTGAAGCGATAGTCCCACCCGAGCGATTCGGCCGCGGCCGCCAGCGTCACGATCTTCATGTTCGACGCCGGCATCATCAGCTTGCGCGGGTTCAGCTGGTAGAGGACGTCGCCGGTATCGAGCGAGCGGACCTCCACGCCCCACTGCGCCTGCGCCATGATCGGCGCATTGAAGATGCGCGAGAGATCCTGGGCGAGCTGGCGCCCGGCGGGGGAGGAGGCGAGCGTGGCGGGCGGCCGATGCGAGGCGCACCCGGCCGACGCCAGGCAGAGCAGCAGTGCGAGGCGGGCCGGGACGGAGCGGGTTATTGCAGCGCCTCGAGTGCCTTGATGACGGCGTCGAGTGTGGAACTGTCGATCTTCGCGGCCCCCGGATCGCCGCTGCGCGCCGCGAACGCGTCCTTGCCCCGCCGCGCGAACGCGACGGTTTCCTTGGCGTGATTGTCCCCCGAAGTAACCGTGGCGGTCAGCTCGGGCTTGTCGAGCCCGGTACCCGAAGCGGACTCGACGAACGAATCCGCCCGTGCGTTCGTGAGCGCCGACACGAGCGCGTCGACCTTGGCCGCATCCGCGTCTTTCGCCGACGGCGCCGTCTGCTTCCACTTGTCGCCAGACTTTTCGAACGCGAACGTCTTTCCGCCGCGGGTGACCTCGACGCGAGTGGTGTTGAACGACCGGGCGTCGAAGAGGTCCTTGATCCGGAAGTCGCCCGCGGGCTTCTTCAGGTCGTCCGCCAGCGTCGAGTCGACGGTGAAGACCATCGGACGCGACAGGTCCTTCGCGTACACCGCCCCTTCGCCGGCGCTCTTGCCGATCGCCAGCGCCGCTTCCGCGCTCCCCGCGCCCGTGCGGACCGTCACCTGCGGCTTGTCGAGGCCGTACGGCTTGAGATCTTTCGCATCCTGCGCCGTGATCGCCTTCATCTGGGTGGTGTTCAGCCGGCCGATCAGCCCTTCGACCGTGGTGAAGTCGGCCCGCGCGTCCACGGGCTTCGTGAGCTGCCACTCGGAGCCCTTCTTGGCGAGCGTGACCTGATGCTCCGGAGTTTCGATCGTCAGCCGGTCGACCGCATCGCGATCGAGCTTCAGGATCGACTTGTCGCGCAGGTCGAACGTCGATTTGTTGAACGTCGAGTCGAGGTACGACGACACCAAAAAGACGCGCGGCTCGCCATTCACCTGCGCATACAGATCCGTACCGGTCGGCGTCTTGCCGCCCACGAGCAGCGTGTGTTCCTTGCCGTCGGCCGTAAAGGCGATCTGCGTGTGTGGCTTCTGGAGGCCGTATTGCTTGACGTCGGTCGGTTTTTCGTCGACCACGCGCTGAATCTCGAGCGAGGCGAGATTGGTGGTCACTCCGGACAGGGCGGCTTCGTCGGCGTCGGCCGCGATCGGCGTCGTGATCCGCCACGTGCCGTTCTTCTTCTCCAGCGCGGTTTTCTCGCCCGAGTCGGACGTGACCGTCACGTGATCGATCTTGCCGGCGTCCAACCCCGTGAACACCTTGGCCAGCTTCTCGGAATCCCCGGGTTCGCGCTTCGACTCGACGAAGTAGAGATACGCGCCGAGTCCCGCCAGAACGACGACCAGCGCGATGAATGTCCGCAGTCCACGCACCTACCGCCTCCGCCACCACGTCTGCACGCCGGCCAGCAGGATGAGACCGGGCACGATGAGCACGGTGAGGAAGAACAGGCGGCGCTCCTGATCGGCCGTCAGGGTGATCCGCCGGTCCTGCGTGTCCTTTGGACGGATCGCGATCAGGTTTTCCTGCTGCGCCAGCCAGTTGATCGCGTTGAGAAACAGATCGCGGTTGCCCTGCACGCCGAGCGCCGCGTTGCTCGCGAAATCGGAATCGCCGAACACGACGACGCGCGTCTCCGGCTTCTTGTCGTCGTTCCCTCCTTCGGCCTTGTTCGCGTCGGCGGGGGCGGGCGTCTTGACGTTCGTCGCGGGCGCCGACACCGCCGCGGCGAGCGAAATCGGTCCGGGCTTGTCACCCTTGTCGATGTCGCGCGTCACCTTGCCGGTCGTCGTCAGCGTGCGGATGTCCACTTCGGCCCAGCTGCTCGGGCTGGTTTCGACGATGGACTGGGCCGTGTGGCCGTTCGTGCCGCCTTCGACAGCTGTCACCGAACGCGCCAGCGGGTACGCGGTCAACAGGTTGAAGTTCTCGGTGATCGCGTGAGCCGGATAGTTCGCTGCGACGGGCACGGACGCATCGGTCCCGATCAGGCGGCCCATGCCGCTCACGTCCACCACGACGTCGGTGCCGACGTCGACGCCCCAGTCCTTCGCGAGCGCCACGAGCCGCGTCAGCGATGCGCTGTTGGCGGTGTCCGGCGGATCGAGGAGGAGCAGCAGCTTGCCGCCGCGCGCGAGATACGACTTCAACATGTCGATCTCACCGGACAGGAAATCCGTCTTCGGCCCGGCGACGACGACCATGTCCGCGTCGGCGGGGACGGCGGTCTGCTGCGCGAGCACGAGCTTTTCGACGACGAAATTGCCGGACGTGAGCGCGGAGCTGATGGCGTTGTAGCCCGTGCGGTCCGAGCTGCTGGTGTCTTTCTCGCCGTGTCCCTGGACGAAGTAGATCTTCGGCTGCCGCCCCTGGACGACCTTGATCAGCGCGTTCGTGAGGTCCTGTTCGCTGTCGGACGTCGCCTTTTCGTTGCGTCCTTCGTAGGCGAACACCACCGTGCCGAGCTGCTGCACGCCGTACTGGTTCGCGAGCGCGGGCTGCTTCTCGGGGTCGATGTACTCGACGTGGAGCTGCTTCGACTGGTATGCGTACTCGTCGAGCCGATCGCGGAACTGCTGGAAGTTCTCGCTGCGCGCGAAGACCTTCACGTCGACGGGTTTGCTCAGATCGGCGAGCACTTTCTTGGTCTGGTCCGACAGGGAATACGTCTTCGCCTCGGTCAGATCCCACCGTTTGTTGTGCCGCGACGCGAGATAGTTGATCGCGATCAGGATGCCGAGCACGACGATGATGCTGGCGGCCGCGAGCGTGCCATAGCGCGCCTGGCGTCCCGCGAACGCCCGGCCGATCTCCCGCCACTGGCTGAGGATGTAGACCAGCGTGCAGGCGAGCCCCGCGATCGCGAGGCCGGTGTAGTACGGCTGCCACGCCGGCTTGAGGAACCGGATGGCCACGGCCGCGAAGACGAGCGCGACGCCGAGCCAGCCGAGCAGTCCGAGGATCCGTTTCAGCATCCGGTTAACCCCGCCAGCGTTCCGAGTCCACCGACTTGGCGGTGAGGAACAGCCCGAAGGTGATGAAGCTCAGGTAGTAAATCACGTGCTTGCTGTCGATGATGCCCTTCGAGAAGTCGTCGAAGTGTTCCGTGATCGACAGATACGACACGATCGTCTGCGTCGTCGGGCCGGAGGCGTCGCCGATCCAGCCGATGATCCACAGCATGAGGAAGACGGCGAACGTCAGGAACCCGGCGACGATCTGGTTCTTGGTGACGCTCGAGATCAGCAGGCCCACTGACAGGAAGCAGCCGCCCATCAGGAGCAGTCCGAGGTAGCCCGCGACGATTGGCCGCCATTCAGGGTTGCCGTAGATGAACAGCACCGCCATGTAGAGGAGCGTGACCCCCAGAATCGCGGCGTAGAGCCCGAGCGCGCCGAGGAACTTCCCCATGATGATCTGGAAGTCCGTGATCGGCGACGTGAGCAGCAGCTCGATCGTGCCCGAGCGCTTTTCCTCCGAGTAGGTGCGCATCGTAATCATCGGCATCACGAAGAGGATGATCACCGCGCTGTTCTGCAGCACGTAGCGGACGACCTGCTCGTTCACGTTCATCGGCGTGCCGAACTGCTGCATCTGCAGGCTCTGCCGGACGAACAGCGAGACGTAGATGAAGAAGAAGTAGCCGAACAGCAGCGCGAACAGGCCGATGATGATGTAGCCGATCGGCGACGCGAAGTACGACCGCAGCTCCTTGTGCGCAATGGCGGCGATGTTACGCATTGGGCGCCTCCTCCGCGGGCTCCTCGGTCGTCACCTGCAGGAAGATCTCTTCCAGGCTCATGCGCATCGGCCGCAGCTCCAGCAGACCCCATCCGCGCGTGACGACTTCACGCGCGAGGTCGCGCCGCACGTCTCGCCCGCGCTCGCTTTCCACCTCGAACGCTCCGGCCGCGCCGCGCACGTCGGCGGGCACGACGCGCGTCACGCCCGGCACCGCGCCGAGCGTTCCGGCGACATCCGCACCCGGCGCGTCGACCTGCACGTACATCGTCTCAGCCCCCTGCAGGCGCGCGGTCAGGTTCTCCGGCGTGTCGACCGCGACGACGCGCCCCTTGTTGATGATGACGACGCGCTGACAGGTCTGGGAGACTTCCGGCAGGATGTGCGTGCTCAGCACGATCGTGTGATCCCCCGCCAGGCTGCGGATCAGGTCGCGCGTTTCGATGATCTGCTTCGGGTCGAGGCCGGCCGTCGGCTCGTCCAGGATGAGTACTTCCGGGTTGTGGATGATCGCCTGCGCGAGGCCGACACGCTGGCGGTAGCCCTTCGAGAGCTTGCCGCAGTGGCGGTTCGCCATGTCGTCGACGTGCGTGCGCGCCATGACGGCGTCGACGCGTCCTCGCCGATCGCTGCCCGGTACCCCCTTTACCTTCGCGACGAAGTCGAGGTACTCGCGGACGGTCATGTCCGGATAGAGCGGCGGCGTTTCGGGCAGGTATCCGGTGCGGCGTTTGGCCTCGATCGGCTGGTCGAAGACGTCGTGGCCGGCCACGATGGCGCGTCCCTCGGTCGGGGGCATGTAGCCCGTGAGGATCCGCATCGTCGTGGTCTTGCCCGCGCCGTTGGGCCCGAGGAATCCGAGGATTTCGCCGCGTTCGACGCGGAAGCTGACGTCGTCGACGGCCATGACGCGGCCGTAGCGCTTGCTGAGGTGTTGGACCTCTATCACGTGGCAGTCTCCAGGTGCCGGCTCATGCGCGGGCCGGTGCCCGCCGGCGCCACGCGGGGGGACGCTGCCGGCGTAAAGGTGTAGAAAGTTGAATCGTATCGGGACGCGAAAAGGAGTGTCAAGGAGACGGATGTCGGATGTTGGAGGTGACGGGGTCGGGATAATATATGAGATACTGCTCATATATTCAGATGTCATCCCAGCCCAAGCCCCTGACCCTTGCCACCGAGGCGCCCTGCGAGGCGCCGCATCTGGATGGCGACGCCACCCAGCTTCGGCGCAAGCGGTTGATGCCGCCGGACGCGGTCAGTGCGCTCGCCGACACGTTCCGGATCCTCGGCGATCCCACGCGCGTGCGGATGCTCGACGTCCTTGCCGGCGGCGAACTGTGCGTGTGCGACCTCGCCGCGCTCGTCGGCATCAGTGAATCCGCCGTCTCGCACCAGCTGCGGCTGCTGCGCGGGATGCGCCTCGTCCGGCCGCGCCGCGCCGGACGGCAGGTCTTCTACTCCCTCGACGACCAGCACATCGTCGCGCTGTTTCAGCAGGCGCTGCGGCACGTCCTCGAGTAAGTCTGATGGCCGCGTCATCCTGCCCCGTCTGCGAAATCCACGCGGAGTCCGTGTTCAAGATCGAAGGAATGGATTGCCACGAGGAAGTGGCGATCCTCGAGCGGCGCCTGAAGCGCCTGACCGGCCTCGAGGGTTTGGACGCGGACGTCATGGGGCAGCGGCTGCGCATCAAGTACGACGCCGCGAAGCTCACGACGTCGGCCATCGCGGAAGCGGTGGCGCAGACGGGGATGCGCGCGTGGCTCGAGCACGAACAGCCCAGGGCGCCGGCGGCGTCGGCGGCCACGCGACGGGTGTTCGTCGCGACCTCGGGCGTCGCGCTGGCGATCGGACTCATCCTGCAGGCGCTGCACGCGCCGGCGTCCGCCAGCGTCGCGGCGTACATCGCCGCGATTCTCGCTGGCGGCTTCTATACGGCGCGGCGTGCCGTTGTGTCTGCGCGGTCGCGAGCCCTCGACATCAACGTGCTGATGCTCGTCGCCGTCGCGGGAGCGATCGTCCTCGGGGAGTGGACGGAAGGGGCGTCGGTCATCTTTCTCTTCGCGCTCGCGCAGCTGCTCGAGGCGCGCGCGATGGAGCGCGCACGCGGGGCGATCCGCGCGCTGATGGATCTGGCGCCGGCGGAGGCGATCGTCCGGCGCGGCGGCCTCGAGAGTCGCGTTGGCGTCGACGAAGTGCAGGTGGGCGACGTCGTCCTCGTGCGCCCCGGCGAGAAGATTCCGCTCGACGGCGTCGTGGCCGCCGGCCGTAGCCACGTGAACCAGGCGCCGGTGACGGGGGAGTCGCTGCCGGTGGACAAGGGGCCGGGCGACGAACTGTTCGCCGGATCGATCAACGGCCGTGGAGCGCTCGATGTAAGGGTCGAGCGGCTCCGGCGCGATTCGACCATCGCGCGTATCATTCATCTCGTCGAAACCGCGCAGGCGCAGCGTGCGCCGAGCCAGACGTTCGTGGATCGCTTCGCGCGCATCTACACGCCGGCCGTCCTCGTCCTCGCGGCGGCGATTGCCGTCCTCCCGCCGCTGCTCGGCCTGGGCGCCTGGAGCGTCTGGATTTACCGCGCGTTGGTGCTCCTGGTGATCTCGTGTCCGTGCGCGCTCGTGATTTCGACGCCCGTGTCGGTCGTCTCGGCGCTCGCGGCGGCGGCGCGCAAGGGGGTGCTCATCAAGGGCGGTGCGCGCCTCGAGCGGCTCGCAGCCGTCCGCTGCGTCGCGTTCGACAAGACGGGGACGCTGACGAAGGGAGAGCTGCGCGTCACCGGCGTCCTGCCCGTGAACGGCGCGAGCCCCGAACGGATCCTTCAGCTCGCCGCGTCGCTCGAAGCGCGCTCCGAGCACCCCATCGGCCGCGCGATCGTCGAACGGGCGGATGCGGACGGACTCTCGCTCGTGCCGGTCCAGCACTTCGAAGCGCTTCCCGGCCTTGGCGCGCGCGCGACGCTCGACGCGCGCGAGGTCGTCGTCGGAAGCCATCGGTTCTTCGAGAACACCGGCCTGTGTTCGCCGGAAGTTCACGATCGCCTCGAAGCGGTTCCCTCGGACGGCGAGTCGACGGTCATCGTCGGCGAAGCCGGCCTGCCGCTTGGCGTCATCTCCGTCGCCGACACGCCGCGCGAGGCGGCCCCGGACGCGATCAGCCTGCTCCGCGCCCACGGCGTGCACCACGTCGCGCTGCTCACCGGTGATCACGAGCCGGCGGCGCGCGCGCTCGGCGCGGCCGTCGGCGTCGACGAGGTCCGTGCGGATCTCCTTCCCGACGACAAGCTGGGCGCCGTGCACGCGCTGCGCGAGCAGCATGGCGTCCTCGCGATGATCGGCGACGGCGTCAACGATGCCCCGGCGCTCGCCGCGGCCGACATCGGGATTGCGATGGGCGTGGCCGGTACCGACGCCGCGCTCGAGACCGCGGACGTCGCGCTGATGGCCGACGAACTGCTGAAGATTCCCTACGCGCTGCGGCTGAGCCGAGCGACCGTCCGCACCATTCGCGCGAACATCGGGTTCTCGTTGATCCTCAAGGGCGCGTTTCTCGTGATGGCGATCGCCGGCACCGCCACGCTCTGGATGGCAGTCGTCGCGGATATGGGCGCGTCCTTGATCGTGATTGCGAACGCGCTGCGGCTGCTGCGCGAAGCGTGAACGCGGGTCACGCCTTCCGGTTCGTGAAGAAGTGCTGGTCGACGAACTCGTCGATCGCGGCCTGATCCACCGCTTCGACCTTTTCGAACTGCAGTCCCATCCCGACGCGGCGATCGCTCCAGGCAATCCGTGATTCCGCCTCGATGTCGCGCTTGGACCCTGGCAGGCGGAAGCGCGTCCGCACCTTCACGCCGGGCTGCAGCGGACTCATCGTCCGGATCGCAATCCCGCCTTTGCTCAGATTCAGCGTCAGCGCCGCGGCGATGGTGTTGCCGAACCGGTACGCGACCGGGATGCCGAGGACGACGCGCGGGCTGCCGCGGCGGTTGAAGTTGTCGGGGAACAGGTGCGGCGCGAGCGAGGGCAGGATGTGCTGCACCGCGCTGTACTCGTTCACGTAGCCCGCCACGCCGAGCGCGGCGAGGTCGCGCACTTCGTCGGCCGTCGCGATCGTCCCGCTGAACACCAGGATTGGAATCCGTCCGTCGTCGATGCGCCGGATGGAGCGCACGAGATCGATGCCGCCCGCATGCGGCAGCCGCAGGTCGAGGACGACGAGATCGATGCCCGTCAGTTCCGCGCGGACGCGCGCGAGCAGCTCCGCCGCGCTCTTCACCGTCAGCGCGCGATGCCCCGCGCCGAGGAGCGCCGTCGCAAACCGGTCGCGGACGAAAGCGGTGTCGTCGGCGATGATGACGGTCTTGGCATTCACGGCAGGCGCCGGCACGATCTTTCTATCGGACGGGTGCATACGGGACGTTAGGGCTCGTTGCAGAGCCTATCAGGTTCTCGTTATAATCCGAACCGGTTCGCGGCTGCGCCGCGAGGAGCGTGTAATGGCCACTTGCCCCGAATGCGACGCCGAAATCGAGGTCGATGAGTTCGACGTCGACAAGGGTGATCTAATCAGCTGCCCTGAATGCGGCTCGAACCTCGAGGTCACGAGTGTCTCCCCCGTCGAGCTCGAACTCGTCGATGACGAAGACGATGAGGACGAGGACGAAGTCGGCGACGAAGAAGATGATGATCTCGACGATGACGACGACGATCTCGACGACGGAGAATCCGAGGACTGGGACGAGTGAAACAGCCGACGCGGGCTGCCGCGCCTGACGCGGATCTCGAACTCCAGCGCAAGGGCGCGGCCCTCGATGCGCGTCTGGCCGCGCTGCCGTCGCTGATCATCGCGTACAGCGGCGGCGTCGACAGCGCGCTGCTCGCCGTCACCGCGACGCGTCTTCTCGGCCGCCGCGCCCTCTGCGTCACCGCCGACAGTCCCAGCTATCCCGAGCGGCATCGCGATGCAGCCATCGGCGTCGCGCGTGCCTTCAACCTGCAGCACGAAACGATCGTTACCCGGGAGCTCGAGCGGCCCGAATACCGCGCGAATCCCGCGAACCGCTGCTACTACTGCAAGCACGAGCTGTACACGCGCCTCACGGATCTCGCGCGTGCGCGCGGCTTTGCCGCCGTGGCCGACGGCAGCAACGCCGACGATCGCGGCGACTACCGTCCCGGGCGGCAGGCGGCGCGCGAGTTCGGCGTCATCAGTCCGCTGGACGAAGCCGGGCTCACCAAGCACGAGATTCGGGAGCTGGCGCGCCGCGCCGGCCTGGAGATCTGGGACGAACCGGCGTCGGCGTGTCTGTCGTCGCGCATTCCGTACCATACCGAGGTCACCGATGAGAAGCTGCGGACGATCGAGCGCGCCGAGGCCGTCGTCCGCCGGCTCGGTTTCCGCGTGTTCCGCGTCCGTCATCACGACGCCGTCGCGCGGCTCGAGATCGGCCGCGACGAGATGGCGCGCGCGCTCGACCCGGAGATGGCCGCCGCGCTCGATCGCGATCT
>DASSOM010000149.1:0-4783 GCA_035700625.1 Vicinamibacterales bacterium | reverse complement strand
CGGCGCCGAAGTCTGCCAGTACGAGGGGACGCCCGACTCGCACTACGTGATCGATCGGCACCCCGCCGCGTCGAACGTGTGGATCGCCGGCGGCGGATCCGGACACGGGTTCAAGATGGGGCCCGCGATTGGAGAGCTGATCGCGTCGCTCGTGCTGGGAACGGCCTCGCCGGATCCGCAGTTCGGGATCGCGCGATTCGCCGCACCGCCGGCCGGCGGCTGGCAGGAGAAATGGTCATGACGCGATGGGTCCGCACCGCCGTGGCGCTCGCCGCGGCGCTCGGCATTACCGGCGCCGCACCGCTGCGGCCGCTGGACGATGGATCCGCGCCATCGCGCGTCGACGCGCTTGCGGCGGAATTCGTCGCGCACCGGCCCGGCGCCGGGCTCGCGGCCGCGATGCCGGAGCCGCTGCCGACGCTGACGGAGGCGCGCGAAGACGGCGCGTGGGCGGTGTCGTTCCTCAGGCGGCTGCACGCGATCGCCCCCGAGTCGCTGACGCACAACGACTGGGTCACGTACGCGATGCTCGAGTACGACGCGGAGCTGATGCGCGACGCGGTGCAGTTCTTCTGGCTCGACATGCCGATCACGCCGTACGCGTCGCGGCTCCGGGGCATGCGGGACGCGTTTGCGGGCCTGCCGGTCAAGACGCCCGACGATCGCATCGCGTACCTGGACGCGCTGCAGCGACTCGCAGTGACGATGGCGTCGTACGAGGTGCGGCTCCGCGATCAGCTTCACCGCGGCATCGTCCTCCCCGCCGATGAACTGCAGATCGTCGTGCCCTACGTCCGCAGCTTCGAAGCGACCGCCGACGCGAATCCGTATGCGGTCGCCGACGCGCGGCTGACCGGCGTCGCCGATGCGGATCGCGCGGCGTTTCGCGCCGATCTCGATGCCGCCGTGCACGACGTGGTGAACCCGGCGTTCGAACGCGTCGCCGCCTTCCTCGACGGCCCGTACCGCGAGAAGGCACGGCCGGAAGTCGGCGCCAGCCAGTACCCGAACGGCCGCGCGTACTATCAGTACTTGATCCGGCGCCACACCGGATTGACGCTGACGCCGGAACAGATCCATCGGATCGGCCTGGAGGAGGTCGCGCGCCTCGAGGCCGCGCTCGATCAGGTGCGGCGCGACGCCGGCTTCCAGGGCACGCTCGAGGAGTTTCGGACGTTCCTCAGAACGGACCGCCGGTTCTTCGCGCGATCGTCGGAGGAGATCGGCGATCGGATGATGGCGGCTATCCGCCGCATCGAGCCGCGCGTCCCCGAGTTCTTCCCGATCACCCCGAAGGCGCCGTACGGTGTGCGTCCGCTCGATGCGGCGCTTGCCGGCTCGATGACCTACGGCTACTACCAGGTGCCCGGCGCCGACGATCCGTCCGGCTACTACCGGTTCAACGGCTCGCGCCCGGAGGAACGCTCGACTCTCATGGCGGAGGCGACGATCTATCACGAGCTGGTCCCCGGCCATCATTTCCAAATCGCGCTGCAGATGGAAAACGATGCGCTCGATCCGTACCGGCGCGCGTCGTTTCCGACCGCCTTTATCGAGGGGTGGGGCGAGTACGCGTCGGATCTCGCCGGCGAGATGGGCATGTACGTCGATCCGTACCAACGAGCCGGACGTCTTGCGATGGATCTGTTCGTCTCGACGCGTCTCGTGGTCGACACGGGGATGAACGCGCTCGGCTGGTCCCGCGCGAAAGCGATCGAGTACATGCGCGCGCATACGTTCGAGACGGATCTGCAGATCGGCACGGAGACGCTCCGATATTCAGCCGACATCCCGGCGCAGGCGCTCGCGTACAAGCTCGGATCGCGCAAGATTCACGAACTGCGCGAGCGGACGCGCGAGGCGATGGACGGCCGCTTCGATCTGCGCGCGTTTCACGCGCACCTGCTCGAGTACGGCGCGATGCCGCTCGGCGTACTCGACGGCCATGCCGCGTGTTTCGTCCACGAGCGGCACAAACAGTCCTGACGTCCGGTCAGGGCTAAAGCCCTGACCCACATGCTTGCCCGCCGTAGCGGCGAAGCCGCGCGAAGGCGGGTGGGTCAGCCCTTTATGGGCTGACTCGCAGGTCGAACGATCTGCGCTACTGATAAGATCAGCGTCTCCAAGGAGTCCCCGATGATGAGGCGTTTCGCGTTGCTTGCCACGTTCGTGGCGTTTTCCTTCGCGCCGCTCCAGGCGCAGCAGCGGCCGCGGCCGGCACAGCCGGCGCCGGCCCAGCAACCACAGCAGGCGCAGCCCGCGCCGCAGCCTCCCGCACAGCCGTCCACACCGGCCGCGGAGCGCGGCGACCGATCGCAGCGTCAGGAAGAGCATGCCGGTCCGGCGGAGGAGAAGACGTCGCAGACGTCGCACACCGTGACCGTGAACGGCCGCGAGATCAAGTACACGGCCACCGCCGGCACGCTGCCCATCCGTCTCGACGACGGCAAGGTGGCCGCGCGGATGTTCTACGTCGCCTACACGAAAGACGGCGACAACGCGAAGACGCGGCCCGTCTCGTTCCTCTACAACGGCGGCCCTGGCGCCGCGACGATCTGGCTGCACATGGGATCGTTCGCCCCCGTGCACGTGCAGATGGCCGAGGACGGCTTCCAGCCGGCGCCGCCGTATCACCTCGTCGACAACGAGTACACGCTGCTCGACACGACCGACCTCGTTTTCGTGGACGCGATCTCGACGGGGTACAGCCGGACGATGCCGGGTGTGAGCTCGGCGCAGTTCCACGGCGTCAACGGCGACCTGCGCGCGTTCGGCGAGTTCATCGCGGAGTATCTGGACACCTACAACCGCTGGCCGTCGCCGAAGTTCCTCATCGGCGAGAGCTACGGCACGATCCGCTCGGCCGGCCTGTCGAAGGAGCTGCAGTCGCGCCACGGCGTCGAGTTGAACGGCATCGTCCTCGTCTCGGCGCTCCTGACGTATCAGAACATCGCCGCGTCGCCGCAGAACGATCTGGCGATCATCGACTTCGTGCCGACGTACGCCGCGACGGCGTGGTACCACAAGAAGCTTCCGGCCGACTTGCAGGCGCAGCCGCTCGCGAAGGTCGTCGACGAGGCGCGGACGTTCGCGTTCGGTGAGTACGCATCGGCGCTGACGAAGGGGAACTCGATGCCGGAGGCCGGGCGGCGCGCGGTCGCGCAGAAGCTGTCGCGGCTCACCGGCATCTCGGCCGACTACATCGAGCTGGCGAACCTGCGCCTCGATCCGGGACGCTTCCGCAAGGAGCTGCTGCGCGATCAGCGGCTCACCGTCGGCCGCCTCGACAGCCGGTTCACCGGCGTGGACGTCGACGCCGCCGGCGAGCGCAACGAGTACGATCCGTCGAACACGGCGCTGCAGGGCGCATATACGGCGCTCTTCGAGGACTACGTGAAGAACGACTTGAAGTGGGAGACGGACCTCCACTATCCGACGAGCGGCAACGTGCGCCCGTGGACGTGGGACGAGTTCGAGAACCGCTACATGGACATGACGGAGCCGCTGCGCCAGACGATGGCGCGCAATCCGTTCCTGAAGGTCTTCGTCGCGGCCGGCTACTACGACATGGCGACGCCGGTCGGCGGCATCGAGTACAACATGTGGCACCTCGGCTACGACAAGACGTTCACCGACCGCGTCTCGTTCGGCTACTACGAGGCGGGCCACATGATTTACATCCGTCCGTCCGCGCACAAGGCATTGACCGCCGACATCGCGAAGTTCATCCACGCGAACGCAGGTACGACGGCGCGTCAGACGACCACGCAGCAGTAGCGCACCCTGCACACCGAGGCCGGGGACTGCCTCCGGCCTCGCTCGCGCATGCCCCCCACGGGCTCACTCTCGCGCGCATTCCTCAGGGTTGCCGGAGGCGCGCTTGCCGCGTGGACGCTGGCCCGCCTCGCCGCCTACTTCCTCGCCGACGGGCGAATCCTCAAACATCATGTGGAATCCGCCGTCATCCTGACGGCGGTCGTCCTCGTGTGTTTGTTTGCGTCACTGCCGGCGGATCGCGCGGGCGCGCGGCCGAATGGAGCAGGAGCGCCGCGATGGCCGGTGCGCGCGGTCGTGATCGCGATGTTCGTGTGCGGCTCGCTCGCGCTGTACTGGCCGGCGCTGCACGTCGGGTTCATCTCGGACGACTTCGTGCTCGCCGACCGTGCGTCGCGCCTGGCACTGACGGGGCACGTCTTCGTCAGGCCCGTCCTGCTGCTGATCTGGAAAGGACTGTTCGAGCTCGGCGCCGGCCCGGCGACGCTCCATGCGGTGAACATCGTGCTCCACGGCGCGAACGGGGCGCTGCTCGCGGCGATCGCGCTGCGCGTCGGAGTACGCCCGGCGTCGTCGCTCCTGGTGGCCGCGCTGTTCCTCGTGTGGCCCACGCACGTGGAGGCGGTCGTCTGGAACTCCGGCATGTTCGACGTCCTCACGGGCACGTTCGTGCTCACGATCGTGCTTCTGTACGTTTCGGGCGCGTGGCAGTCCACGACGGGGGCGATCGCGCTGTTCCTGCTCACCGCGGCGGCGCTGCTCGCGAAGGAGACTGCCAGCATGCTCCCCGTGTTCATCGTGCTCGCGGCCGCGCCGCGCTGGTGGCGTGAGCGGCCCCAACAGCGGGAACGTGTGGTCGCCGCCGCGCTGTTCCTGTCGTGCGCGGCCTATCTGATCTGGCGGGTGTTCATGCGCGTCGGCCCGACCGACGGCGTCGATCGGAGCATCAGCCGCTACGTCCTGAAGGAGCTTCTCTCTCGTACCTTTTCGACCCTGTCCGTACCGCTGA
>DASSOM010000148.1:0-4164 GCA_035700625.1 Vicinamibacterales bacterium | reverse complement strand
GCCGAGTTGGCGCCGATGCCGAGGGCGAGCGCCGCGACGGCGATGAGCGTGAACCCGGGTGATCGCCAGAGCAGCCGGGCGGAGAACCGGAGATCCTGAAGCAGTGTCGACACGTCATTCACTCCTGAGCACGACGAGCGGATCGACGCGCGAGGCGCGTCGCGCCGGTGTGAACGCGGCCGCGAGCGCCACGCAGGCGAGGAACACCGTGACCAGCGTGAAGGTCAGCGGATCGGTGGCCGTGACGCCGAACAGCAGCGACCGCAGCAGGCGGGTGAAGGCCAGCGCCGCGGCGAGACCGATGCCGACGCCGATCGCGGCCAGGACGGCGCCATCGCGCAGCACGAGGCCGAGCACCGATCGGGGCGCGGCGCCGAGCGCCATGCGAATCCCGATTTCTCGGCGGCGCTGCGCGACCCGGTAGCTGAGGATCCCGTGCACGCCGATCGCGGCCAGGATAAGCGCGACGAGCGCGAAGGTGCCGAGCAGCAGCATCGTGAACCGCCGCTGCGAGACGGACCGCGACACCGTCAGCTCGAGCGGCTCGACGCCGAAGACCGCGAGCCCCGGATCGACCGCGCGGATCGCCGCGCGCGCCGAGGTGGCGAGCGCCGCGGGATCGCCACTCGTCCGCAGCAGCAGCGCCCCCGTCGTCGACGGTGTCTGCGACAGCGGGCTGTAGGCGGCAATCGGCGGGGCCTCGCTCAATCCGTGAAATCGTTCGTTCGCCACCACGCCGACGATCGTTCGCGAGTCGCCCCAGAAGCGAATCTGGTGTCCGATGGGATCGGCGTCGCCGAAGAACCGTCGCGCGGCCGCCTCATTGATCAAGGCGACGGGCGCCGCGTCGGTTGTATCGCTGTCCTGCAGCAGGCGGCCGCGCACGAGGCCGAGTCCGACCGTCCGGAAGTAGCCGGGGGAGACTTGCCGCAGCGAAATCTCGGGCCAGTTCTCCGATTCCGCTTCGCGGCCGACGATCGTGAAGGAATTCGTGTAGCCCGGGTCGAGCGGATGATGGCCCGCGATCGCCGCGGCCTCGACGCCCGGCAGCGCCGACGCGCGCTCGATTAGCGAGCGGACGAAGGCATGCTGCTCCTTGAAGTGCGGCCAGACGCGGTAGTCCGACGGGTACCGGCTCGCCGGCAGCTGGTACTCCGCTTTCAGCACGCCGTGGGCCGAGAAGCCCGTATCCACCGACTGCAGCGCCCAGAAACTCTTGACGAGCAGTCCCGCGGAGCAGACGAGCAGCACCGCGAGCGCGAGTTCCGCGACCACGAGCGCCTGCTGGAGGCGGTTGGTGTCGCGGCCGCCGGACGCGCGGGTGCCGCCCGCGCTCAGCGCGGGCTGGACGTCGGCGCGGCGAAGCTGCAGTGCCGGCGTGAGGGCGAAGATGAAGGCGACGAGCAGCGTCAGGCCGGCGGTGGCGGCGAGGACCCGGCCGTCCACCGTCGCCGAGGCAAGCCGCGGGATGTCGGCGGGCGCGAGTGCGATCATCGTCCGTACGCCCGCGAACGCGACGGCGACGCCGAGGATCGCGGCGACGACCGTCAGCAGCGCGCTTTCTGCGAGGAACAGCCGGAGCAGCGTTGCGGGACCGGCGCCGAGCGCCCGGCGGACCGCGACCTCGCGCGCCCTCACGCTGCCGCGCGCGAGCAGCAGGCTGGCCACATTGACGCAGCCGACGATCAGCACGAGCGCGACCGCGGCCAGGAGTACGTACAGCGCGGGACGGACGGGGCCGAAGATGACGGCCGTCAACGGCTCGACGTGGACACCGCGCGCCTGGTTGTCCGCGTGATACGTGCGTTCGAGATCGGCGGCAATCCCCGCCAGTTCCGACTGCGCGGCGGCAAACGTCGCGTCCGGCGCGAGGCGTCCCAGCACGATCAGGGGATGGGTGGAGCGCGGGAGGCTCTCCGCGTCCGCCTGCAGCGGTACCCAGACGTCCACGCTCGCGCGCTCGCCGCGATCCGCGAAGGCGCGCGAATAGGCGGCGGATGTCAGCACCTGCATGATGCCGAAGTCGGCCTCCGGCGCCATGACGCCGACGATCGTCCACGGCGTGTCGTCCAGGCGGATCGTCCGCCCGATGGCCGCGGGATCGCGTTGAAACTCGCGGGCCCAGAGCGCGTCGCTGATGAGCGCGACCTGCGGTCCGCCCGGCGCGTCGTCTTCCGCCGTGAACGTCCGGCCGGCGACGGGCTGCAGGCCGAGCATCGGCAGCAGCTCGTGCGAGACGTGAAGCGCGGGCACGCGGCGCGGATCGCCCGTCGCGGGCGACAGGTTCAGCTCGTCGGCGATGAAGCCGCCGAAGGCGGCCATCGTTCGGCTCCGGCTCTGGAAATCCTTGAAGTCCGGCCACGACGCCGGCTCACGCGTCGTCCCCGTATCGCGATCCGTTTCCCACACCACGGCGAGGCGATCGGGATTGGAGAACGGCGCCGGCCGCAGCAGCACGGCATTGACCACGCTGAAGATCGCGGTGTTGGCCCCGATGCCGAGCGCGATGGTGAGCAGGACGATCGCCGTGAACAGCGGCGAGGCGGCAAAAGATCGGACGGCGTAGCGAAGATCGTGGAGCATGGGCAGGCCTCAGGAAGCTTCCAGCCGCCAGCCTCCAGCTGCCAGCTTTGTAAGGAGGACTGTCTTCCTTTTAAGCAGGAAGCTGAAGGCTGGAAGCTGGCAGCTCTTTTTTATCCGCCGATGGCGCCGAGCGCCCACGCCGCCTGGCGGCGCACGCGGACGTCGCTGTCTTTCAGGAGCTTCGTCAATGCGGCGACGGCGCGGTTGTCGCCGATGGCGCCGAGCGCCCAGGCGGCCTGCGAGCGGACGCCCGCGTCGGCGTCCTGGAGGGCGTGCACGAGTCCGTCGGTGGCGCGGTGATCGCCGATGGCGCCGAGCGCCCATGCCGCCTGCTGGCGCACGCCGGCATCACTGTCGTCCAGCGCTTCGACGAGCGCCGGCACCGCGGCGGACTCATCGAGCGCGCCAAGGGCCCACGCGCTGCTGCGGCGGACAGGCGCCTCGGTGTCGCGCAGCGTGGAGGTGAGCAGCGGCGCCGCGCGTTCATCGCCGAGCGCGCCAAGCGCCCACGCCGCATTCTTCCGGGCGATCCAGGCGGATCCTTTGAGCGCGGCCGCGACGGTGTCGTAGGCGCGGCTGCCGATCGCGACGAGCGCCGATGCCGCCTGTTCGCCCGGCGTGGTCGTCGCCTCGCCCGCGCGGCCGAAGCGCCACTGACGCTCGCCGCAGGCCGACGGGTCCACCGGCGAACCGTCGTCCAGCATGCCGGCGAGCTGCGGAATGTACGCCGAGGCGCCGGTCCCCATCTCGCGCAGATCGCACGCGGCTTTCGCCCGCACGTTCGGATCCGCCGACGCCAGATTCGCCGCCGCCGCCTTTGCGTCCGCCTGGCCGATCGCAGCCTGCGGCAGGACGAGCGCGAGCGTGAGCACCGGAAGCAGCGTTGCCCGTTTCATGCGCGACCTCCCGTTACCGCCCGCCAGGCCGCGGGTTGGGATTCGGGTTCGGGTTGGGATTCGGATTCGGGTGTGGATGCGGATGTGGGTGCGGATGCGGATGCGGATGCGGATGTGCACCGGTTCCGCCGCCGATATCGGCGATCGCGGCCGCCACCGCGCGGCGAATGTCGGCGTCCGCGTCCTTCATCGCGGCCGTCAGTCCGTCGAGCGCCGCCGGATCGCCGATGTCGCCGAGCGCGCCTGCGGCGTGGCGGCGCACGTCCGGACTCTTGTCCTTGAGCGCCGCGACGAGCGCCGGCACCGCCGACCCGTTGCCGATGTCCCCCAGCGCGGCGGCCGCGTGCATGCGCACGTTGATCGACTCGTCGCTCAGGGCCGCCGACAGCGCCTCGACGGCCCGCGCATCGCCGAGATCCGCGAGCGCGCCGGCGACGCGCGCGCGGACGTCGGCGTCGGTGTCTCTCAACGCCGCGATGAGGCCCGGCACCGCCCGCGCGTTGCCGAGATCCGCGAGCGCCCCGGCGGCCTGCCTGCGGACGCCGGCGTCGGGATCCTGAAGCGCGGCGATCAACGCGTCCACCGCCGCTTCGCGCGGACTCTGCTGGGCGGTGACGCCGCTGCCGGGCATCGCCGACGACCATTCGAGCGGCGGATGCAGGAACATGGCGCCCGCGCCGATGAA
>DASSOM010000147.1:0-2059 GCA_035700625.1 Vicinamibacterales bacterium | reverse complement strand
AGTACGACCTCGTGATTGGCGCACGCGCGGAGTCGACGCAGGCGTCAGCGGCGCGGCGGTTCGGGAACGCGGCGCTCAATCGGCTGGCGAGCTATCTCACCGCGCGCAACATTCCGGACCTGACGTCCGGCTTCCGCGGCGCGCGTCGTGAGTATCTGGAGGAGTTCCTTCACCTCCTGCCGAACGGCTTCTCCACGCCGACGACGACGACGCTGGCGTTCATCAAGGCGGGGTACAACGTCGCGTTCGAACCGATTCACGCGCGGCAGCGGACGGGACAGTCGAAGATCCGCCTCGCGCGCGACGGCGCGCGGTTCTTCGTCATCATCCTGAAGATCGTCACGCTCTTCAGCCCGCTGCGCATCTTCCTGCCGGTCAGCGCGGCGGCGTTCGTCCTTGGCGCGGGGTACGCGGTCTGGACGATCTACTCGCAGTCGCACGTGACGAATTCGTCGGTGCTCCTCATCATGTTCGCCGTCATCGTGTTCCTCGTCGGGTTGGTGTCGGAGCAGATTTCCACGCTGCGCTTCGAAGGACGTCAGTGATCCGCCGATGGATCGTCGCGGCGGCAGCCATTGGCTTCGTGCTCCGGCTCGGCTTCGGCCTCTTCTACTGGACGAACCAGCCGCTGACGCACGACGAACGCGAATATCTCGCGCTCGCGCGCAGCCTCGCACGAGGAGACGGCCTCCGCTATCCGGCCGACGAGCCGTCGCCCGGCACGGGGCAGCAGTTCGGGCGCGCGCCGGGCTATCCCGCATTTCTCGCGCTGCTCGGTCTCGACTCACCTGTCGAACAGGTCCCCGCGCGCGTAAAGGTCGCGCAGTCGATCGTGGGCGCCATCGGCATTCTGCTGATCGCGGCCATCGCCGGCAGAGCGGCGGGAGAACGTGCGGCCGTCGTTGCGGCAGTCGTGGCCGCCGTGTATCCGCCACTCGTCTGGATCCCGTCGTACGCGCTGAGCGAAACGCTCTACTCGACGGTCGCGCTGGCCGCGGCATGGATATTGGCCGCCGACGAAATGGACGCGAAGCGATGCGCGGCTGCGGCCGCGCTCACCGGCGTGGCAATCTTGATCCGGCCAGCGATGCTCGTGTTCGTGCCTTTGGCGATCGTCTGGTTGATGTCGGCGCACCATAAAGGGGCGCCCTACATGCGCGCCGCGGTGTTCGCGATCGTCACCGTCGCCTGTGTGGCGCCGTGGACGGTTCGCAACTACCGCACGTATGGACGCTGGGTGCTCGTCGCGTCCGAAGGTGGAGTGACGTTCTGGACCGGCAATCATCCGCTTGCGGTCGGCGACGGCGACCTCGCGGCGAACCCGGAACTCAAATCGGCGGAGATCGCGTTCCGCCGCGCGCACGAGCCGTCTACTCCGGAAGCGCTCGAGCCTCTCTACTATCGCGACGCGCTTTCCTGGATTCGGGCCAACCCCGGCGCATGGGCTGCACTCGAAGTACGCAAGCTCTTCTTCACGATCGTCCCGATCGGGCCCTCGTATGCATTACACTCCGCCAGATACCGGATCGCGTCCGCCGGCAGCTATCTGCTGCTGCTGCCGTTCGCGGCCGCCGGCGCGTGGCGGCTGCGTCGCACAACGGCGGCCGCGCCGCTCTGGTTGATGGCGGCGGCCACGGTCATCGCCGGACTCGTGTTCTTCCCGCAGGAGCGGTTCAGAATTCCCGTCATCGATCCCGCGCTGATCGTTTCGGCCGCGATGCTGGCGGGCTTGCGCACACATGAACGCACTAGTCGTCGTTCCCACGTATAACGAACGGGACAACCTGCCGGTGCTCGCCGCCGGCGTCTTGAAACATGATGGATTCCGGCTGCTCGTCGTCGATGACGCGTCGCCGGACGGCACCGGCCAGATCGCCGACGAGCTCGCCGCGGCGCACCCCGGACGCGTGCAGGTGATGCACCGGACGGGTCCGCGCGGCCTCGGACGTTCTTACATAGATGGATTGCAGCTCGCAGTCCGCGACTCGTCAGTGGATGTGGTGTGCCAGATGGACGCGGACCTCTCGCACGATCCCGACTACCTGCCGGATCTCGTCGG
>DASSOM010000146.1:0-23746 GCA_035700625.1 Vicinamibacterales bacterium | reverse complement strand
CTGCAGCCCACCCAGATGCTTCTCGGACGCATGGTCCCGATTGGCCTGGTGCTCATTGCGCTCGGCGCGATCGCGGCGAGCGTCGTCTCCGCGCGCGTGACCCGGCCTGTCGAGCGTCTGGCAGGAGCGGCCGACGACATCGCCACCGGACAGTACTCGCGCCGTGCGGACGTCGAAGGTCCCGACGAAATCGCGCGGCTCGGCGTCGCGTTCAATACGATGGCCAGCCAGGTCGAACGATCGCACCGCGACCTCGAGCAGCGCGTCGAGGACCGCACGCGCGATCTCGCACAGGCAATGGCGCAGCTCACCGACGCGCAGGAGGAGCTCGTACGCAAGGAGCGGCTCGCGATGCTCGGCCAGCTGGCGAGCGGCGTCGGCCACGAGCTGCGCAACCCGCTCGGCGTCATGACCAACGCCATCTACTACCTCGAGATGGTGCAGCCGGACGCGCCCGAGGACGTGCGCGAGTACCTCGGCATCCTGCGCCATCAGATCGGACTGTCGGAAAAGATCGTCACCGACCTGCTCGACTTCGCGCGCATCAAACCGCCGCAGGTCCAGACGGTCTCACCAGCGTCCTTCATCGAGAATCAGATCGCGCGAGTCGGCTCCGTCGCCGAGCTCACGATCGAACGCCGCGTACCGCCTGACCTCCCGGCCGTCGCGATCGACCCGGTGCAGATCGGCCAGGTGCTTCTCAACCTGCTGACCAACGCCTCCCAGGCAATGGAAGGCGGCGGCGTCATCACCGTGTCGGCGCGCGCGCAGGGGGATACCGTCACGATCGAGGTGTCGGATACGGGCCCGGGCATCGCTCACGAGCTGCGCGATCGCATCTTCGAGCCGCTGTTCACCACGAAGCCGAGAGGCATCGGCCTCGGCCTGTCGGTGTCGCGGAGCCTCGCGGAGGCGAACGGCGGCCGGCTCGATCTCGTGCCCGGCGAGGGCGGCGCCGTGTTCGCGCTGACGCTGCCTGTCGCGGTCGCGGAGCCGGCGTGATGCGGAGAGTGTTGGTCGTCGACGATGACCGGCAGATGGTGAAGACCCTGTGCGGCGTGCTGCGCCTGAAGGGATGGGATCCCGTCGCGGCACACTCGGGAGAAGAAGCGGTCGCGGCGGCGCGCGAGCAGTCGTTCTCGGTGGTGCTGATGGACGTGCGCATGCCGGGGCTCAACGGCGTCGAAGCGTTTCGCGAAATTCATCGGCTCGCGCCGTCGATGCCCGTGATCCTCATGACGGCGTACGCCGCGCACGAGCTGCTGGCGCAGGCGGAGCGCGAGGGCGTGCTCACGATTCTCCCGAAGCCGCTGCCGCTCCCGCGCCTCACCGAGATCCTGCAGGACTTGAGCACACGCGATCCGGTGCTCGTCGTCGACGATGACCGTGAGTTCCTGACGACGCTGCGCGACGTGCTCGTCAAGAGCGGCCACCGCGTGGCGACGGCGCGCAGCGTCGACGAGGCGATCGAGCGTCTGGCCTCCGACGCGCCCGGCATCGCCGTCATGGATTTACGCCTGAACGGTTCCAGCGAGCCGCACGACGCGGTGCTCGCGATCAAGACCGTCAGCCCAGAAGTGCTGCTGATCCTGTACAGCGGACAGCCGGGCCTGCTCGACGAAACGGTCCAGCGGCTGCCCGCGTCATGGGTGTACGGCACGCTTCGCAAACCCTTTGCGCCCGAACGTCTCCTCGAGCTGCTCGATGCCGCCTGTCGCCACTGATCCGATTTCCGTCCTTCTCGTCGACGACGATAGCCAGCTCCTTCGGACCCTCGCCGACATCCTGAAGCGCCGCGGCTACGATCCGCAGGTCGCCACGAGCGGCCATGCAGGCCTCGCGCTGGCGCGCGAGGGCACGCTGCCCGCGATCGCGCTCGTCGATCTCCGGCTGCCCGACATGGACGGCCTCGAGGTCATTGCCGGGCTGCGGCATCTGTCGACGCTGACCGAGACGGTCATTCTGACCGGCCATGCGTCCGTGGACAGCGCGGTGCGCGCGCTGCGCGAACAGAGCCACGACTATCTCGTCAAACCGGTCGCCCCCGATCAGCTGTTGAGCACGCTCGAACGCGCGTCCGAGCGGTGGCGCCGCCGCCAGGCGGAAGAAGCGCTTCGGCAGGCGGAGGAACGATCGCTGCTGCTGCTCGAGAACATCTCCGAGATCGTCGCGGTGATCGACCAGGAAGGCCTGCTGCGCTACGTGAGCCCCTCGTTCCGGCGGGTGCTCGATCGGGACGCCGACCACCTCGACGCGCAATCGCTCGTGGAACTCGTCCACCCGGAAGACCGCGCCGCGGCGCTCGAATCGATCCGGGGACCGCTCGCGCTCCCGGGAAGCCGCGGCGCGATTGAAATCCGCGCGCTGCACGGAAAAGGCACGTGGCGGTCGATGGAGTGCCTCGTCACGAACCTCGTGGACCGTCCCGCGGTGGGCGGCTTTCTCGTATCGGCCCGCGACGTCACCGACGCGCGCCGCTTCGAAGCGCAGGTGCGGCAGGCGCAGAAGATGGAGACGGTCGGTAACCTCGCCGGCGGCATGGCGCACGATTTCAACAACGTGCTCACGGCCGTGATCGGCTACAGTGAGCTGCTGCTCGCCAATCCGGAGATCACGGCGGACGCGCGCGCCGACGTCGAGGAGATCCGCAAGGCAGGCGAACGTGCGTCGCACCTCACGCGCCATCTGCTCGCGTTCGCGCGCAGCCAGCCCACCGAGCCGCGCCTGATGAACGTGAACGAGCATGTCGGCGATCTCGCGCGGATGCTGCAGCGCCTCATCGGCGAGCACATCTCGCTCGAGGTGAAGCCCGCCCCGCTCAATGCCATGGTCCGCGCCGATCCGTCGCAGTTCGATCAGGTGCTGATGAATCTCGCCGTCAACGGACGGGATGCCATGGGAGAGAACGGCGCGCTGACGGTCACGATCGAGAACCTTCAGCGCAGGGAACAAGATCTCGACGGCGTGCCGCCGGGCGATTACATCCGCGTGACGGTCAGCGATACCGGCGCGGGAATGCCCGAGGAGGTGCGGACGCGCGCGTTCGAGCCGTTCTTCACGACGAAGGAAGCCGGCAAGGGCACGGGACTCGGGCTGTCGACGTGCTACGGCATCCTGCAGCAGGCCGGGGGCGCGATCAGCATCGAGAGCGAGCCCGGCCGGGGCACCAGCATCCACACCTGGTGGCCCCGCGCGACGAGCGGAACCACCACGGCGCCCACCGTACGTCGGACGCCCGCAACATTCGTCGGCTCGGAGCGGATTCTCGTCGTCGACGACGACCCCGCCGTCCGCCAGCTCACGTCGGCGGCGCTGCAGCGCCAGGGCTACACGATCACGGTCTGCGCGAACGGCGACGCCGCCATCGGTCTGCTCGAGTCGGGTGAGCCCTTCGATCTGCTCCTCACCGACATCGTCCTGCCAGGCGTCGGCGGACAGGAACTCGCGCGCCTCGCGGACAAGGCGTGCCCCGGCATCCGCGTGCTGTTCATGTCGGGTTACGACAAGACGTGGGCCTCCGCCGCAACGCGGCGCCCCGGGCCCACGCTCACGAAGCCGTTCACGCCCGCCGAACTGACGGCCCGCATTCGCGCGGTCCTGGACGAGGAACAGTAGCTCACAGCTTCCAGCTGCCAGCTGCCAGCTGCCAGCTCAAAAGGAGGAAGGGCTTCCTTATAAAGCTGGAAGCTGGAGGCTGGAAGCTGGAAGCTCGTAGCTGTACGATTCCGGTCCATGAAGAGCCAAGTTGCCGTTCTCCTCGCCCTGCTGCTGTCGATCACCGCGATTCATGGCGCGCAGGCGCCCATAGCGACGCAGACGCAGGGCGTCTTCGTCCCGCAACGGATCGCGCGGCTCGATGCGCTGCTGCAGCGCTACGTGGACGAGGGACACATGGCGGGCGCCGTGGCGCTCGTGCTCCACGACGGCCGCCCGGCGTACGAACACGTCGTCGGCTGGAGCGACAAGGAAGCGGGACGGCGCATGACGGCGGACACGATCTTCCGCATCGCCTCGCAGACCAAGGCGATCACGAGCGTCGCGATCCTGTCGCTCGTCGAGGAAGGGCGCCTCGCACTCGAGGATCCGGTCAGCCGCTACATCCCCGCGTTCGCCCACACGACCGTGGCGGTGGAGGGAGAGGACGGACGCGCCTCGATCGTCCCGGCGGTGCACCCAATCACCATCCGTCATCTGCTGACGCACACGTCCGGCATCTCGTACGGCACCGGCCGCAACGTCGCCGCGATGTACGAGGCCAAGGGCCTCGGGCCCGCCGCCGGGTTCGGGTGGTACCTCGCCGACAAGGACGAGTCGATCTGCGACACGATGGCGACGCTCGCGACGCTGCCGTTCGCGGCGCAGCCGGGCGAGGACTGGGTCTACGGCTACAGCTCGGACGTGCTCGGGTGCCTCGTCGAACGCGCGTCGGGGATGCCGCTCGATCGCTTCATCGAGACCCGGATCACGGGCCCGCTCGGCATGCGCGACACGCACTTCTTCCTGCCGGAGCGCGATCGCGCGCGCCTCGCGGCCGTCTACACGATCGGCGACAGCGGCACGATCGTGCGCGCGCCGGACGGCGGACGCGGACAGGGAGACTACGTGAGCGGCCCGCGGCGGGACTTGTCGGGCGGCGCCGGCCTGCTGTCGACGGCGCGCGACTATGCGCGGTTCCTCGAGATGATCCGCCGCGGCGGCGAGATCGACGGCGTCCGGATCCTGTCGCCGCGCACGGTCGCCCTGATGCGCACCGACCAGGTTGGGGACCTCTATCCGCAACCCGGGCTCGGCTTCGGCATGGGATTCGAAGTGGTCGAGCAATACGGCGGCAAGGACCTCGCCTCGGTCGGCGCCTACGGGTGGGGCGGCGCGTACGGCACCGAATACCGCATCGACCCCGACGCGCACCTCGTCATGGTTTTCATGCAGCAACTGGTGCCGAACACCACCGACATCGGCCGGAAGTTTCCGACGCTCGTGTATCAGGCACTGACGCCAGTAGCTACCAGCCGCCAGCCTCCAGCTGCCAGCTTTTAGGGAAGAACATCCTCCTTTGAAGCTGGAAGCTGGAAGCTGGAAGCTGACGGCTTACAGCGTCGCGAAGAACGTCGCACCGGCGCGGTTGACGAGCAGCAGCGCGGGTTTCTCTGGCGTCGCATCGAGCGCGTCGCGGAGCGCGGCGGTCGTGGTCACCGCCTGACCGTCGACCTTTTCGATCACATCACCCGGCCGGAGATTCGCGTCGGCCGCGCGGCCGGCGGGATCGACGTCGACGACGAGCACCCCGCGCGTGCTGGATGGCACACCCGCGCGGTCGGCGAGGTCGGGTGTGAGCGGCTGCACCGACATGCCGAACTTGCCGGAGCCGGCGCCGTCCTCACCGCGGTCGTCCGAGCGATCGATTCGCGCCTTCAGCGTCCCGAGCGTCGCGTTCACGGATCGCGTACCGCCGTCGCGGACGATCTCGAGCGGCACCGTGGCGCCCGGCTTCGAGCTGGCGACCTCGTTGCGCAGCGCGTTCGCGTCGGCGATCTCCTCGCCGTTGAAGCGCGTGATGACATCGCCCTGCCGGATGCCGGCGTGCGCCGCGGGACTGCCCTCTTCCACCGAGTTGACGAGCGCCCCCTTCGCGGACGGCAGACGGAGGCTCGCGGCGATCTCCGACGTCACCGCCTGCGCGGTGACGCCCAGCCGGGCGCGCTGCACCGAGCCGTGCTCGATCAGCTCGGTCATCACGTGCTTCGCCATGTTCACCGGGATCGCGAAGCCGAGCCCGATGTTGCCCCCCGTCGGCGTCATGATCTGCGAGTTGATGCCGATCAGATCGCCGCTGGCGTTCACGAGCGCACCGCCCGAGTTGCCCTGGTTGATCGGCGCGTCGGTCTGCAGGAAGTCCTCGTAGCTGCCGTCGCCGAGGCCGGTCGTACGCCCCTTCGCGCTGATGATGCCGGACGTGACCGTCTCCCCAACGCCGAGCGGGTTGCCGATCGCGAGCACGACGTCCCCCACGCGGACGGCGTCCGAGTTTCCGAGCGTCAGCGTCGGGAGATCGCTCGCGGAGATCTTGATGACGGCGAGGTCGCTCGGCGGATCGGTGCCGACGACTTTGGCCGTGAAGCTGCGCTTGTCGGGCAGTTCGACCTTGACCTCTTCGGCGCCGTCGACGACATGATTGTTCGTCAGGATGTAGCCGTCATCGCTGACGATCACGCCGGAGCCGAGCCCACGCTCGACGCCGCGCGGCATCCTGAACCGCGGCCCGAAGAACTGCCCGAACAGGTCGTCGGCGCCGGTCGGCACCGCCGCCGCGCGTTTCTCGATCCGCACGGTCACGACGGCCGGCATCACCTTGTCGACGACGCCGGCGTATGACGCGATCGGCACGGCGGCCGCCGCCGGCGCGGCCTCCGCAACCGTCACCGTCGGACCGGTCGATTCCCGGCGGTCAGGGGCGCTCCATGCGACCAGTGTCGTCAGCGACAGCGCCACTGCCGCGATCCCTCCGCCCTTCAGATAATTCATTCTCATGATGTCCTTTCCTCCGACTGCTAATTAGGACGTCACGAGGGATTGCAGGGACGTTACGCGGACATTACATCGGTGAAAGGTTCGATCGGCAGGAAGACGGTGAACGTCGAGCCGAGGCCGGGTTCGCTCGCCGCTTCGACGCGGCCGCCGTGCGCGGCGACATACGCGCGCACGAGGCTCAAACCGAGGCCGAGGCCGCGCTCCGTCCGGCTCGAATCGGCGCGATACAGGCGGTCCCAGATCCGCGGCAGGTGCACCGCGTCGATCCCGACGCCCGTGTCCGCGACGGTCACGACGGCGTTCCCGCCATCGCGCGCCGCGCTGACGTCGATCCGTCCGCCGCGGGGCGTGTATTTGATCGCGTTGTCGACGAGGTTGGCGAAGACCTGCCGGAGGCGATCGGCGTCGGCAGCGAGCGTCAGCGGCTGGCCGGGATGGATCGTGAGCGCGACCCCCTTCTCCTCCGCGACGTCCTCGTAGAGGTCGTGCACCTGCGCGAGCAGATCCTGGAGCACGATCGGCTGGGGCACGAGGCGCAGCGTGCCGGTCTCCGCCTCGGAAATATCCATCAGCGTCGTCAACATCGCCAGAATGCGCTCGGACTCCTCGAGGCACACCGCGAGCGCCTCGCGCTGCACGGCAGGATCGCCGGACTCGAGCGCACGTTCGGCCAGGCCGCGGAGGCGCGCCATCGGCGTGCGCAGATCGTGCGCGACGTTGTCGAGCGACTCCCCCATCGCCCCGATCAGCGTCGTGATCCGATCGAGCATCGTGTTGAAGAGCGCGCTGAGCTCGTCGACCGCGTCGCCGTGCGCGCGCGCCGGCACGCGCTCGTCCGTGCGTCCCGTCCGGATGATCCCTCCGACGACGCGAATCAGCTCTTCGATCGGCCGCAGCGTCGATCGCGTCAGGAGGACGCCGCCGACGATGGCGACGACCATCGCCAGCACCGATACCCATCCGACGACAACGCGAAACTCGCGCAGGAGCGAGCGACGAATCTCGTTGCTCTTGCCGACCTGCAGAATCGTGCCGTCCGGGAAGCGCGCGGACGCGACCTCGAGGACGGCGTCCCGATCGCGCGCGGGAGCGGAGGCCAGCCCGCCCTTCCCGTCGGCGAGCTGGTCGACGTCGAAGCGCCCCCATCCCGGCGGCACGCTGACGAACAGTGCGTCCTCACCCGGGCCGAGCACTCGGACGAACAGGCGTTCGCGCTGCCCGGTGCGCTCCTCGAGCTGGACGGCGCGTTCGAGGGCGAACAGGCCGCCCGCCTCGTAGCGCGACACGTACTCGCGCAGCGTCGCGTTGATGATGTCGTGGTCGCGCGCCGCGAGCGACGACGCCAGCAGCGCGTACGTCAGACCGACCAGCGCCACCGTGCTCACGACGAAGACGCCGGCGTACCAGAGCGACAGCCGCAATCCCAGCGTGCCGCGCGCGAGGCCTCCCGTCGCGTCGGCCGTCACGCCGATCCTCCGTCTGGCCGCAGAACGTAGCCCACGCCGCGAACGGTGTGCAGCAGCTTCGTCTCGAACGGCCGATCGATCCGATCCCGCAGGCGGGAGACGAGGACGTCGACGACGTTCGTGTTCGGGTCGAAGTTGTAGCCCCAGACGTGCGACAGGATCATCGTCTTGGAGAGCACGCGGCCGGGATTCCGCATCAGGTACTGGAGGAGCGCGAACTCCCGCGGACGCAGATCGAGCGGCCGCCCGGCGCGCTCGACGCGCCGCGTCAGCAGGTCCAGCGACAAATCCGCGACCGTCAGCCGCGTCGGTTCGGCGGCGCCGGTGGCGCGGCGAATCAGCGCCTGCACGCGCGCCAGCAGCTCCGCGAACGCAAACGGCTTCGTCAGATAGTCGTCCCCGCCGGCCTGCAGCCCGCGGACGCGATCGTCCACCGACCGCTTCGCGCTCAGGATGAGGACGGGCGTCCGGATGCCGCGCGCCCGCAGCGCGTCGATGAGCGACAGCCCGTCGAGCCGCGGCAGCATGATGTCGACGATCGCCGCGTCGTACGCCCCCGTCGCGGCGCGCTCGAGCCCCGTAGCGCCGTCCGCGACGTGATCGACCGCAAACCCCGCTTCCCTCAGTCCCTTCTGCACGAAATCGGCAATCGTCGCGTCGTCTTCGACCAGGAGGAGCCGCACGATGGAAATGATATCGCCCATCGTCAGCCCATAAAGGGCTGGCCCACAGAGGAGCATGTGGGTCAGGGCTTCAGCCCTGACATCACGCCGACCGCTTGCGGCTGCGCGCCACCGCCAGCGCCAGCACGACGACGCCCCAGGCCGTCATCGCGGCCGCCTGGGGCCACAGCAGCTCGAGACCGAGCCCCTTCAGGAAGATGCCGCGGACGATCACGAGGAAGTACCGCAGCGGGATCACGTAGGTCGCGTACTGGATGACGCGCGGCATGTTCTCGATCGGGAAGATGAAGCCCGAGAGATAGATCATCGGCGTCAGGAAGAAGAACGTCGCCGTCATCATGGCCTGCTGCTGCGTGTCCGAGATGGTCGAGATGAACAGGCCGAGACCGAGCGTGCACAGCAGGTACAGAAGACTCATGCCGAACAGCAGCCAGAAGCTTCCGCGCAGGGGCACCTCGAACCAGAAAATGGCGACGGCCGTCACGAGCAGCACGTCGACCACCGCGATCGCGCCGTACGGCAGCAGCTTGCCGACGATCAGCTCCCACCGCCGCAGCGGCGTGACGTTGAGCTGCTCGAGCGTCCCCAGCTCCTTCTCGCGCACGATCCCCATCGCGGCAAGGTTGGCGGTGATCAATAGCAGCAGCAGCGCAAGGACGCCGGGCACCATGAACACGCGGCTCTCGAGCTGCGGGTTGAACCACACGCGGATCCGCGCGTCGATCGCGCCGCCGGTGCGCAGCGCCCCCTGGGGCGACGCGCCGTCGACCAGCTCCTCCACGTACGCGCCGATGAGGGCCGTCGCGTACCCGAGGGCCACCGTCGTCGAGTTCGCGTCGCTGCCGTCGGCGACAATCTGGACCGTCGCTCCACGGCCGGATCGCACGAGCTCGCCGTAGTGCGGTGGAATCGACAACGCGATCCACGCGCGGCCGCGCTGCAGCCAGGGATCGATGTCCGCCACCGTTGTCACCGTATCGATGATGCGGAAATTCTTCGATCCATCGAAGCGCGCGATCAGCTCCCGGCTCGCGGGGGATCGGTCGCCGTCGGCGACGACGACCGGGACGTCCTTCACGTCCGTTGTCGCCGCGTACCCGAGCAGCGTGAGCTGGATGATGGGGGCGATGATGACGAGGCCGAACAGCCGCGGGTTCTGCCGCAGCTCCAGGAACTCCTTGCGGATGAGACAGCGAAGGCGCTGCACGGCGGGCTCCTAGCTCCGCTCCCGCGCCAGGCGCAGCGAAGCGAGCGCGAGCATCGCGGCGGCGTAGACCGCGAGCGCGGCCACCTGCGGCCCGAGCAGCGTGATGGACGATCCCTTGAGCACGATCCCGCGCAGCGCAACCAGGAAGTACCGCGCCGGCACCGCGTAGGTGACGAGCTGCAGCCACGCCGGCATGCTCGAAATCGGGAAGATGAAGCCGGAGAGCATGAGCGTCGGCAGCACCGACAGCAGCAGCGCCATCTGGAACGCGAGCTGCTGCGAATCGGCCGCGGTCGAGATCAACAGGCCGGTGGCAAGCGCGCCGATGAGGAACAACGACAGCGCAATCGTGAGCGAGATCCATCCGCCGCGCATCGGCAGGCCGAACAGCGCCATCGACGCCAGGATGATCAGCGTCGCCGACGCCATCGAAATCAGGAAATACGGGATCGTCTTCCCGACGATGAACGGGAACGTGCCGATGGGCGCCATCCGCACCTGCTCCATCGTCCCCACCTCCTTCTCGCGGACGATCGAAAGCGCGGTCGAGGCGACCGCGGTAATCATGGCGATGTACGCGATGAGGCCGGGGACGAGAAACAGCGTGCTGCGCAGCTCGGGGTTGTACCAGATGCGCGGCTCGACGACGAGCGGCGGCGCGGCGGCGGAGTCGGGCGACAGGCGCGCACCGGCGCCCCGGATGATGTTGGCCGCGTAGCCCATGACCGTCGTCGCCGTGTTCGCATTGTCGCCGTCGATGACGACCTGCACCTGCGGACGGACGCCGGTGATCAGATCGCGCGCGAAGCCCTCCGGGATGACGAGCAGCGCCCGCGCGCGGTTCAGATCGAGCAACCGCTCCGCCGATTCGGGATCGAACACGTCCGCAGCGCGATCGAAGTAGCTCGAATTGATGAAGGCGGAGACGAGCGCGCGGCTCTCGGGCGTGCCGTCGCGGTCCTGGACCGCGAGCGCGACGTGGCGGATGTCCCAGTTCAGCGCGTACCCGTACAGCAACAGGAAGAACGCGGGCACGAAGACGAGAATCAGCAGCGTCCGCCGGTCGCGTCCGATCTGCCGCAGCTCCTTCCGGTAGACGGCGAGCGCCTTTCTCATGCCGGTCCTCCCGGCGCCGCCGGCGGCGCCGCGGCGCGGTCGATGACGTCGAGGAAGACGTCTTCGAGCGAGGGCTCCACCGGCTCGATCCGCTGCACGCCGACACCGCCGGCGCGCAGCGCCTCCGCGATGCGCGCGCGCGGCACGTCGCGGCTGCGGAGCACGGCGTGCACGGCGGTGCCGAACAGGCTCGTCTTCTCGACGCCGTCGGTCCCGTCGAGCAGACGCATCGCGTCGACGGCGTTGTCGGCGCGGATCTCGAGAATCGGCCTCGTCGCGAACACCTGCTTGACCTCGCTGGTGGATCCAAGCGCCGCGAGCCGGCCGGCGTGCATGAGCGCCACGCGATGGCAGCGCTCCGCCTCGTCCAGATAATGGGTGGTCACGAGGACGGTCGTGCCGCCCGACGCGAGGCCGTCGATCAGCCGCCAGAACTGGCGGCGCGAGAGCGGGTCGACGCCGCCCGTGGGCTCGTCGAGAAAGAGGATCGGCGGCTCGTGCAGGATCGCGCAGCCGAGCGCGAGCCGCTGCCGCCAGCCGCCGGCCAGATCGCGCGCGAGCGCCCCCTCGCGGCCCGCCAGACCGGCCATCTCGAGCACCCGCGCGCGGCGCTCGGTGAGCTGCCGCTCGGTCAGACCATAGATGCCGCCCCAGAAGCGGATGTTCTGATCGACGGTGAGCAGCTCGTAGAGGGAGAACCGCTGCGACATGTAGCCGATGCGCCGTTTGACCGCCTCCGGATCGCGCGCGACGTCGATGCCGTCCACGCGCGCCGTGCCCGACGTCGGCTCGAGCAGCCCGCAGAGCATCCGGATCGTCGTCGACTTGCCGGCGCCGTTGCTGCCGAGGAATCCGAAGATCTCCCCCCGCCGTACGTCGAACGATACGTCGTCGACGGCGGTGAACGCGCCGAAGCGCCGCGTCAGGTGACGAACTTCGATCGCGTCCGGCATGTCACGGCTCCGTGCCGAGGGCGCGCGCGAGGCGGGCCGCCGCCAGCCGCACGCCGGCGGTCGCGCGCGTCCGATCGAGCTCCGCCTGAAGCCGCGCGACCTGCGCGTCGAGGACGTCCGAACTCGTGGCGACTCCGGCGCGGTAGCGTTCGCCGACGACGCGCTCCGCTTCGGCGGCGGCGCGGACCTCGTCCTCCGCGGCCGTCACCGACGCGCGGCTCGAGTCGAGCTCGAGCTGCCGCTGGCGGACCTCGAAGCGCGCCTCCCGATCGAAGTCCTCGACGCGGGCCTGCGCGGCGTCGGCGAGTGCCCGTGCCTCGCCCCGGTCGGCGGCACGCCGTCCGCCGTCCCAGAGCGGCCACGACACGAAGACCGACACGTCCCAGGAATCGCGCCAGTCTGCAGTCCGCGGAAAGATGCGCGGGTTCG
Source organism: Vicinamibacterales bacterium (assembly GCA_035700625.1). Classification (GTDB taxonomy): domain Bacteria; phylum Acidobacteriota; class Vicinamibacteria; order Vicinamibacterales; family 2-12-FULL-66-21; genus DASSOM01. The sequence goes on along the minus strand of DASSOM010000146.1, from coordinate 11,364 downwards.
GACGCGCGTAGTCGTAGCCGGCGCCGACCGCCACCTGCGGACGCGACGCCGCGGCCGCCGCGTCGGCCTGGGCGATCGCCGCCTGCGCCCGCGCGGCGAGCGCGCGCCGTTCCGGCCGAACCGTGCCGGGAGGCACGGCTTCGCTCGCGGCGGCGTCGCGCGACGGATCGACCACGGGTTCGAGGCGGCCCTGATCGTCGATCCCTGTGGCGCGCCGCAGGTCTGCCTCGGCGATTGCCCGCGTATTGCGCGCCTCGATGGCGAGCATCCGCTGATGCGACTCCTCGGCCTGGGCGGACAGCAGATCGTTCGGCGGGATGAGCCCCTGCGCGAGCCGCTCGCGCAGATCGTTCACGTGCGCACCGATGGCCTCGAGCGCGCGCTGGAGCACCACCTCCGTTTCGCGGGCGGTGACGAGCGCCCAGAACGCGCGCGTAATCTCCAGCCGCAGATCGGCGCGCGCCGCCGCACGATCCGCCGCCGAGGCGCCATGCTCGGCCCGCGCGGCGCGCTCCAGCGCCGCCGTCCGTCCGCCGGTGTAGATCGGCCACTGCAGATCGAACCGCGCGCGCGCGTTGGACGGCACGTCGGGATAGACGATCTGGGGCGGCCCTCCCGGCGTGGCAATCGCGAACTCGTCGACGTGGTTCGTCCGCGTGAAGCCCCCCTGCAGCGACACCTCGGGAAGCGCCGCCGCGCGGGCGCCGCCAATCGCGGCGTCGGCGGCGCGGACACGCGCATCCATCTCGGCCAGCCGGTGACTGGCCGCCATCCCGCGCGCAATGGCCTCGTCCAGCGACAACGGGATGGCCTGAGCACCGGCGGCGGGCTGCGCGTGCGCCGGCACGGCGCCGGCCAGTCCGCACGTCAGCACGATCGCGAGCAGGCGCATGTATGAATCTCCTGACATCTCCAGCGTCGGATCACGACGCAATCAAATCGATGAACACGTCCTCGAGCGACGCCGCGATGGGGCGGACGGCCGCGTCGATCCCCGCATCGCGCAGCGCGCGCTCGATCGCGGGCGCGACGGCCGAGGCCGGTGCGCCGGCCACGCGCACGTGGACGCGGTCGCCGAACACCTGCACGTCGGTGACGTGCGGGACCGCGGCTATCGTCGAGGCCGGGGGCCGACCCTCCTTGGCGGTCACCTCGAGCAGTTCGCCGTCGAGTGCGCGCTGCAGGGTCGACGGCTCGTCGAGCGCCAGCAGCCGCCCCTCGTGGAGCAGCGCAACGCGCGCGCAGCGCTCCGCTTCGTCCAGGTACGGCGTCGCCATCACGATCGTCAGCCCGCGCGAGAGGAACTCCGCGAGCAGCTTCCAGAACTCGCGGCGCGAGACCGGATCCACGCCGGTCGTCGGCTCGTCGAGCAGCAGGACCTCCGGCTCGTGCACGAGCGTGCAGGCGAGCGCGAGCTTCTGCTTCATCCCGCCCGACAGGCGATCGGCCCGGCGCGTGCGAAACGGCGTCAGCTGCGTCATGTCGAGCAGCCGATCGCGCGCCGACTCGAACCGGTGGACCCCGTGAATCGCGGCGAAGAACGCGATGTTCTCCTCGATCGTGAGGTCGCCGTAGAGGCTGAAGCGCTGCGAGAGATACCCGATCTGCCCGGTCACCGCGCGATGCTCGCGGACGGGATCGCGCCCGAGCACGTCGATCCGCCCCGCGTCGGCGGCGATGAGACCACCCGCCAGCCGGATCGCGGTCGTCTTGCCCGCGCCGTCCGGGCCGATGAGGCCGAACATCTCGCCGCGCGCGATCGACAGCGACAGCTCCGTCAGCGCGGTCACCGCACCGTAGCGCTTCGTCACATGCTCGAAGGTGATGGCCGCCGTCATGACGCGGGCGTCAGCTCCACTTCCACCGGCATCCCCGGCTTCAGGATCCCGTTCCGGTTGTCAGCGCTCACCTTCACCCGGTACACCAGCTTCGACCGCTCTTCGGCGGTCTGCACGTTCCGCGGCGTGAACTCCGCCTGCGGCGAGATGAACGTGACCCGTCCGGGCAGGCGCTGCCCGGCATCGGTCACGACCGTGGCCGCCTGGCCGATCCGGAGCGTCGGCACGATCGGCTCGTCCACGTAGACGTTCGCCCACGCATGGTCCAGATCGGTGATGACGAGGATCGGCGTCCGCGGCGCGGCCATCTCCCCCGGATCGAGCAGCGTCGACGTGACGATGCCGCCGACGGGCGCCTTGACGATGGCATCGGCGATGTTCTTCTCGAGGGCGGCGAGCTGCGCCTCGGCGGCGGCAAGGCGAGCCTGCGCGGCCTGGATCTCCTGCGGGCGCGCACCGGAGCGGAGGCGGGCCAGCGCGCCCTCGGCCGCACGGACGCGTTCGCGCGCCGCCTGCAGGCGCGCGTTCGCCACGTCCCTGCGCGTCGCGGCATCGTCGCGCTGCTTGCGCGAGCCGGCGTTGGCGCGCAGCAGCGCCTCGAACCGTTCGAGGTCGGCGTCCGCGGCGTCGAGCTCCGCCTGCGCCGCCCGGGTGTCCGCCTGCGCGGACTCGAGCTGCGCCGCCGCCTGATGGATGTCTTCCTGCCGGAATCCGGCCTGGAGCAGCCGCAGCTGCGCCGCCGCCTGATCGCGATCGGCGCGCGCGCGCGCACGCGCGATCTCGGCGTCCGCGGTGTCGAGGCGCGCGACGATCTGGCCGGCCGTGACGCGATCCCCCTCGGCGACGGGGCGTTCCAGAATCCGCCCGCCGACATCCGCCGCGACGCGCACGTCGGTGGCCTCGACGTAGCCGCTCGCACGCGGCGCGTTCGTCGCCGTGCCGCTGCCGCACGCGGCAAGCGTGAGCGCGAGCGCGGCATTCGCCGTCAGGAACATCCGTCTGGTCATGCGATCCGTCCTTCGAGCACGGCAAGGGTGACGCGCTGGATGTGCGCGACGAACGCGTCGCGCGACACGACGGCGGCGTTCGCCGTGGCAATGCGATCCAGCTTGCGCCGCAGCGGCGCGCTGGCGAGGAAGAGCAGGAGCGGCGCGACGATTCCGATGTGCACGAGCAGCGGGTTGGCCGGCTGGAACCGCCGCAGACGGCGGCCTTCCTCGAGGATCGTGCCGAGCGCGGCGAGCACGGCGCCGGCGTGGCGCAGCGTGGCCGCGTCGGTGTGCGCGGCCCCTTCGGCCAGCTCGCGCAGCCAGATCGCGGGGAAATGCGGGCGCTCCTCGGCGGCGCTGACGATCGCCTCGACGAACCGGCGGATCTTCTCGTCGGGGGGGCGCGTCGACGCGGCGACCGCCTGGACGCCGGCCGCGACGGCGTCGAACATGTCGCGCAGGATCTCGCCGTAGAGGGCGGCCTTGCTGCGGAAGTGGTAGTAGATCATCGCCTTGTTGACGCGCGCGGCGCGGGCGATGCGGTCGACGTTGGCGCCGGCGTATCCGCGGGCGGCGAACTCGGCGGCGGCGGCGGCGAGGAGGCGGCTGCGGGTATCGGGCGCGGGGCGCGGCATGGCAGTATTAACTATCCAGTTAGTTTAACTGACTGGATAGTTAACACCGCGACCGGGGCGGTGTCAAGCGCGGCGGCCGGCTCCTACAGCAGCTCGCTCAGCCGCGCGTACCCCGCCCGGCTCACCGGCAGCCGCGTCCCATCCCGCAGGATCGCCACCCGGCTGTCCTTCGCGTACAGCTCCACGCGCGCGATCCGCTCGATGTTCAGCAGATACGACCGGTGAATGCGCACGAACCGCGACGGATCCAGCGACGCTTCCACCGCGGCCATCGTCTGGTCCTTCAGGTACTGCTTGCCGCCCGACGAGTAGGCGACGTAATCGTCCTGCGCCTCCACGTAGTCGATGTCGTCCACGCCGAGCACGTGCACCTGCGAACCGTCGCGGATCAGCACGCGTTCGGCAAAACCCGCGTGCGGCTTCGCCTCGCGCACGAGCGCCTCCACCGGCAGCGCGGCCCTGGCGCGCACCCGTTCGCGCGCGCGCGCCATCGCCTCCGCGAATCGCTCCGCGCTGAACGGCTTGAGCAGGTAATCGACCGCGTGCACCTCGAAGGCGCGCAGCGCGTACTGATCGAACGCGGTCACGAACACGACGGGCACCTCGCGCCCGAGCAGCTCCAGCACCTCGAAGCCGTCCAGCTTCGGCATCTGCACGTCGAGCAGCACGAGGTCGGGCGTCAGGTCCGCGACCGCCTTCACCGCCTCGAAGCCATTGCCGCACTCCGCGATGATCTCCAGGGCCGGGTCCGCGGCCGCATACTCGCGCACGACCGCGCGTGCCAGCGGCTCGTCGTCCACGACAATGAGACGGAGGGTCGATTCTTCGGTCATAGGACAAATGCGCCAGTCTGAATCCCGAATCCTCGATCACAAATCCCTCATCCCTGATCCTCGAATCCCCGATCCTTATCCCGGATCCCTCATCCCGGATCCCCGATCCGCGATCAGCGATTCGGGATAAGGATCAGGGATCCGAGGATCAGCGATAAGGGATTCATGATCAGGGATTCGGGATTCATTCACTCCCCCTCGGTGCGCCAAGGCATCTCCACCTTCGTGCGGTAGACCCCCCCGCTCTCTTCCGTGCGGACTTCCGCATCGTGGCCGAAGAGCGTGTGCAGCCGCTCACGGACGTTCCGCAGACCGAGGCCCGTCCCACGGCCGGCCGGACGATCAGGATCGCATGGATTCTCCACCATGAGCTTCAGGAGGTCGCCGCGCCGCTTCGCGGCAATGCGAATCACGCCGCCGTCGAGGACGTGCGCGATGCCGTGCGTGACCGCGTTCTCCACGATCGGCTGCAGCACGAGCGGCGGGACGAGGCCGCCCGCGACCTCGTCGGTCGTCACCTCCACGCGCAGCCGATCGCCATAGCGCACCTGCTCCACCGCGAGAAACCGCTGCGCGAGGGCGAGCTCGCGCTCGACGTCGATCCACTCCTGCGTACCGAGCGACAGCGTGTCGCGCAGGAAGTCGGCGAGCAGCAGGCACATCCGCCGCGCCCCGGCGGGATTCGCCGTCGTCAGCGCGCTGATCGACTGGAGGCTGTTGAACAGGAAGTGCGGGTCGATCTGGGCGCGCAGCGCGCGCAGCTCCGCTTCGCGCGCGAGCACCTGCAGCTCGAGGCCCTGCCGCTCCGCTTCGCGCGACGCCTCGAACGCCGCGAGCACGTAGCTCGCGCTCAACGCGAGCAGGTACAGCAGCACGCCGAAGGCGAACAGCGTGGGCGCCGCCGATCGGAAAGCGGCGCGAATCGCCGGCGCGCGCTCGATCATCGCGAGCAGCGCCATCCATGCGTTGGCGAAGACGACCCAGATCGCGCTCGACACGGCGGCCGCGAGCGTCGCCGTGACGATGATCCGCAGCAGTCCCGTGGTGTCGACCGGCAGGCCGCGGGCCGCATACCACGCGGAGAGGCACAGGAAGCCGTACACGACCGACAACGGGAGCGCGACGGCCATCGCGGCGGTCCACGGCAGCAGCCCCTGCAGCGCGAGCAGCGCGCCGAGCAGCATGCCGAGCGGGATCCAGACGGCCGTGTAGGCGGCCAGGCGCGTGGGACGCGCCAGGATCGGATGCATGCGGAATCAGGGTTTCACGACGATGCCGCCCATGATGACGAGGCCGCGCAGCACCAGGCGCTTGCCCGTCGCGGGGGGCCCCGGCCGCGTCTTGTCCTCCACGCCGCCCATCAGCGGCGTCACGCGGACGTCGATCGTCCAGTCCTCCGGGACGCGGATCTCGATGCCGCCCCACAGCGCGAACACATCGACCACCGCTTCGTCGCCCGCGATGGTCGCGTGACGCAGGTCGATCTCGCAGCCGCCCATGATCGCCGTCAGGTCAGCGCGCTCGAACGCGGACGCATTGCTGCTGCGCACCACGCCGCTCATGATCGCCACCGCGCTCAGTTCGTTGCGGCTGTCCGGGGCGCTCGTCCGGCGGTACCCGCCGATGCCGCGCCACACGAGATAGCCGCCGAGGAACACGAAGAAGAGCGGCCAGACATCCCACAGGGCGACGCGGAAGACCACGAGGCGATCGAGCAGCAGCCAGATGCCGACGATCGTGAGGAAGAGCCCGCCGAACACGCCGTGGCCGTCGCGCGCCTGCCACAGCTTCAGCCCGCCGATCGCGACGAGGATCGCGGGCCAGTATTGAAGATAGTCCTCTGCGTCGATGACGTGAAGATTGTCCAGCGTGAACAGGACGCCGATGACGATGACGAGCAGCCCCAGGACGACCTGCGGCGTGATGTGCGCGCGGCGGTGCGTCTCCATCATCATTTCTCCCGGCGCGCGCGTTCGCCGATGAGCTCGCGCGTCACCATCAGTACGCCCATGCCGATCAGGATCAGCGGCCAGGAGGTGCCATAGTCGAGGCCCCAGAGGTGCAGCTCGGACACCAGCATCCAGAGGCCGATCAGCAGCAGCGGCGCGCCCCTGAGCGCACGATGCCGCCGTCCGCAGCCAGGACGGGGGTCCACCATGCGGGCAAGCCCGAGCGCGATCAGGAAAAACGGCGCGACCAGCGCCCCGCTGTGCACGTCCAGAACGCCCGCGCGCTCCAGCAGCAGCATCACTCCGAAGGCGAGCACCACAATTCCCACGGCAATCCGCCCCGCGTGGAACTGCCGCTCTCCACCCGTCATCGACGTGTCGGCGTGTTCTGTCATCACGCCCGTAGAATACGGACTTTCATGGCGTAATCCGCCGCTTTCCGGCGAATGCCGGATGGCGGCCGGTAAACGGAGCCGGGGGCGGGGTTGGGGTGACGGGGCGCGGGGCGCGGGGCCCGGGGCGCGGGGCGCGGGGCGCGGGATGCGGGATGCGGGAAGCTGGAAGCGGGAAGCTGGAAGCTGGAAGCTGGAAGCTGGAGACTGGCAACTGCCAACTACCGGTCCGGGAGGCCGGCGTCGCGGCGGGCTTTCTCCAGGGCGGCGAGCGCGTCGAGCACTTCCTTGCGCGCCGCTTCCTTGGCGCGTTCTTCTTTCGCGTCGTGATACTTCCGGATCGCGTTCTGAAGCGCCCACTGGAACGCGATCGTGGTGGCGGCGACCACCATCGCCTGGCCGGCCGAGAAGCCGGCATAAGGCTGCACTTCCTTTGGCGTCACCATGTTCAGGTATTCCTGGTGCGTCATGCCGCCGTAGGGCGTCGGCCCTTCCCAGAATTTTTCCCCGAGCACGTCTTCGAGCGTCGGTTTCTTCCCGAACACCTCGATGCGGAAAATCGGACGCCGCTCTTTCAACTGGATCGCCGGCGGCTGCTGCAGGGCGCGCTGGATGCGGTCGATCGACACGGGCAGGTCGTTCGGATTGAGCGCCGGCGCCTGCTGTCCGGGCGCCGGGGCAGGAGCTGGCCTCTGCGCAACGGACAGCAGTGACCCGACGAGGAGCCACGTGAGGATCATCATGAGTTAGGACGCGGGCGGTTGACGCCCGGCTTCACCGGATCTCTCATGCAAGGATCGATTCCCGCGGTTGTCCGGTCGCGGGACGCCGGCCGTTCGCGCCTGAACAACATGCCGGCTGCGGGAATCAGGGCGTCGCGGTGCAAGAGGCGTCCTGTCTTGAGGTTACTCCATTGTGGATGGCCCGGCACGGCCTTCGCTCAACGTGTCAGCCCATAAGGGCTGACGGTTTAGCCCTGACTGGAGAGGCCATGATGCAGGACCTCCGTCACGCGCTTCGAACGCTGTTGAAAGTTCCGGGCTTTACGACGGTCGCCGTGTTGATGCTGGCGCTCGGCATCGGCGCCAACACAGCCATATTCAGCCTGGTCAACGCGGCGCTGCTCAGCCCGCTTCCCTTCCCCGATGGGGATCGACTCGTGGTCGTCTGGACGACCGTGCGGCGCGAGCGCGTCGAACGCCGCGGGACGTCCTTTCCCGATTACATCGATCTGCGCCGACAAGCACGGTCCTTCGACGCACTCGCGGCGTGGTCGAGCGACAGCTTCACGCTGACGCCGCCGGGCGGCCCGTCCGAACAGGTCGAGGGGGAAATTGCCGCGGCGGCGTACTTCGACATCCTCGGCTGCGTTCCCACGCTTGGACGGACGTACTCGCGCGCCGAAGACGACGAGCGCGGCGCGCATCCAGTCGCCGTGATCTCGGACGCGCTCTGGCGCCGGACGTTCGGGGCCGACCGCGGGGTCATCGGGCGCGCCGTCCGTCTGAACGATCGCCCGTTCACCATCGTCGGCGTGCTGCCCCCCGGCTTCGTCGGCCTCGACGGCGACACGGACGTGTGGATTCCGATGGGCATGATGGCGGTCTCCGTGCCCGAGCGCCTGTTCGAGGCGCGCGGCGGGCGCTGGATGCAGATGGTGGCGCGGCTGCGTCCGGGCGTCTCGATCGATCAGGCGACGGCAGACGTTGCCGCCGTCGCGGGGCAGCTCGAACAGACGTATGCGGATACGAACGCCCGCTACGGCGCGGCGGCGTTCAGCCTCCGCAGCGATTTCGTGGGCAACATCCGTCCGGCGCTGATCGTCCTGCTCAGCGCGGTCGGCTTCGTGCTCCTGATCGCGTGCGTGAACCTGGCGAACCTGCTGCTCGCGCGCGCCACCGTGCGTCAGCGCGAAACGGCCATCCGCGCCGCGCTCGGCGCCGGCCGCTGGCGTCTGATTCGGCAGTTCCTCGTGGAAGGTATCGTCCTGAGCGCCGCGGGGGCCGCCGGCGGACTGCTGCTCGCGCTCTGGTCCCTCGACGCGATGATCGCGCTGAGCCCGGCGACGCTGCCAAGCTACGTGCATCCCGTACTCGACTGGCGCGTCGCCGCGTACACGGGCGCGGCCACGATCGTGACGGCGCTCGTCCTCGGACTGCTGCCGGCGTGGCAGGGCTCGCGCGCGGACGTGAACGGCATGTTGAAGGAGGGGGGCCGCGCGCCGTCGGGCGGCGGCGTCCGCCTGCGGCTGCGCGCCTCGCTGGTCGTGGCGGAGATCGCGCTGTCGATCCTGCTGCTCATCGGCGCCGGCCTGCTCGTCCGCAGCTTTCTGCGGCTGCAGAACGTCGATCTGGGATACCGCCCCGCCGGCGTCCTCGCGATGAATGTCGCGATCCCCGCGAAGTACTCCGTCGAACGGATTCCGGCGCTCGCCGACGATCTGATCGCGGACCTCCGCGCGGTGCCTGGCGTCGCCGCGGCGGCGATCGCGAGCGACTCACCGCTCGGCGGCAGCAGCAGCGCCTTCATCGTCAGCCCCGAGCAGAGCGAGATCGGCACGCCGGAGCGCGGCATGCGCGTCTATCGCCACGCCATCACGCCGGGATTTTTCGACGTGCTGGGCGCGCGGCTCGTCGCGGGACGCGATTTCATGCGGCAGGACATCGCCGAATCGCCGCGCGTGACCATCGTGAGCCGCAAGTTCGCCGCCGTGGCCTGGCCCGGCATGGATCCGGTCGGCCGCCGCTTCAAGTTCGGCCGCCCCGACTCGGACCGCCCGTGGATAACCGTCGTCGGAGTCATCGAGGACATGCGCTACCGCAGCGTGCCGAACGATGCGACGCGTGTGCCGCAGGATCCGGACGTCTACTTCCCTTACGCGCAGGACGGCCCCGACAGGGCCGCGGCCGTCCTCATAAGGGCCACCGAAGACCACGGAAAAACACCGGCAACGGGCGACATCGCCTCCGGCATGGCCGCGTCGGTCCGCGCCGCCATTCAGCGTTTCGATCGCGACCTGCCGATGTACGATGTCCAGCCGCTCGGCGATCGCGTCACCCAGGCGACGGCGCCGTATCGCTTCACGGCGACGATCATGACGATGTTCGGCGCGGCGGCGCTGCTGCTGGCGGGCGTGGGCGTGTTCGGGTTGATCAACTTTTCGATGACGCAGCGGCGTCACGAGATCGGGCTGCGGATGGCGCTCGGCGCCGGACGGCCGCAGGTGTTCGCGATCGTGATCCGCGAGTCCCTGATCCTGGCCGCGGCGGGCGTCGCGATTGGCGTCGTCGCGGCGATCCCCGCCTCACGCGCGCTTGCGAGTCAGCTGTACGGCATCCCGCCCACGGATCCCGCGACCTACGCGTCGATCGCCGGGCTCCTCGTGCTGGTCGTGATCCTCGCCACGGCGTGGCCGGCGTACAAGGCGTCGCGCGTCGATCCGATGGTGGCGCTCAGAGCAGACTAGGCGCGCACGGGATGTGGGGCGGAGCCCCACGTATGGAGGACCTGAAACATGTCGAGGCTGATCCAGGACGTCCGCTATACGCTGCGGACGATGGGCAAGGCGCCCGGGTTCACCGCGGTCGTCGTGCTGACACTCGCACTCGGCGTCGCCGCCAACACGGCCATCTTCAGCGTCGTCAACGCGCTGCTCCTCCGTCCGCTGCCCTATCCCGATTCGGATCGGCTCGTGATGGTGTGGCAGGACTTGCGCGCGCGAGGCGGCCCGATCGACGAATGGGCGACGCCCGGCAACTACGTCGACTGGCGGGCGGACACGCGCGTGTTCGAAGGGCTCGCCGCCATGTCGCGGTGGGCCGCGAGCATCTCGGGAGACGGGCTGCAGGCATCGCCGCTGGTCGGCGAACAGGTGACCGCGTCGTATTTCGACGTGCTCGGGGTCGCGCCGGCGCTCGGCCGCACGTTCACGCCGCAGGAAGATGTGCCACACGCGCCGCGGGTCGCGATCATCAGCCACGATTTGTGGACGTCGCGCTTCGGCGGCGATCCATCGGTCATCGGCCGGACGGCCATGCTGAGCGGTGAACCGCACGAGATCGTCGGCGTGATGCCCGCGGGATTTCGCCCCGGCGTGCTCCCGAACGCGGTCGTGTGGCGTCCGCTGCGATTGAACGTCGCGCAGCCGTCGCGCGGACTCGTGGTGCTGCGCGTCGTCGCCCGGTTGCGAGACGGGCTGTCGATGCCGCAGGCCGCGTCCGCGCTGTCGGGGCTGGCGAAGCAGCTCGAACGCGAGCATCCCGACGCCAACCGCGCGGCGGGCATCTACGTCGTGCGCCTGCAGGATCGGATCGTCGGCGACGTCCGGCCCGCGCTCCTCGTGCTGCTCGGCGCCGTGGCGTTCGTGCTGCTCATCGCCTGCGTGAACGTCGCGAATCTGCTGCTCGCGCGTGCGTCCCGCCGCTCACGTGAGATGGCGGTCCGCATCGCGCTCGGCGCCGGCCGCGGCCGCGTCGTCCGGCAACTCCTGACGGAGAGTCTGCTGCTGGCGGCCATCGGGGGGGGCGCGGGCATCGTCCTGGCGCAGTGGGCCGTCAGCGGCCTGCTGGCGATGGCGCCGCCGGGGCTGCCGCGCATGGACGGCGTCCGTCTCGACGGCACGGTCCTCCTGTTCGTCCTCGCGCTCATCGTGGTTACCGGCATCCTCTTCGGACTCGCGCCGGCGTGGCACGCCTCACGCGGCGACGTGACGCCCGCACTGAACGAAGG
>DASSOM010000145.1:0-2212 GCA_035700625.1 Vicinamibacterales bacterium | reverse complement strand
AATGGCCAGGACGCCGATGTAGAGCAGCCACTGCCCGCCGATCCAGCTTTCCAGCGTCTCGCCGTCTTGCGGCAGGGCGCGGCGCGGTGACGGCGGCGGCGCTGCGGGGTGGATCGCCGCGGGCGTTATGACTGGCGCAGGTTCCGGTGCAAAGGGAGCGATGGGCGCTGCAGCGGGCGCTGCGGCCGCGTCAGCGTGAGGCGCTGCCGGCGTTTCCAGCCGGCCAAGACGCGTCTCCAGGGTTTGAACGTGACGCCTGAGTGCGCGGACGCGCCACAGCAGCCACGCCGTGGCGATCCATCCGGGAATGACGCCGATGACGAACAGCGCCGCCGCGGCGAGCAGTTCCACCGCGCCATTCTACGCGGCCTGCGGAGTGCGGCGCGCGGGTGCGGAAGTGCGGCGTTGGTCAGATGGGGCGGCCGACGCGCTCCTGCAGCTTCTCGCGATATCCGCGGCTCAACGTGAGCCTCGTACCGTTTTTCAGGAACACGACGTATTCGCCGTTGAACCACGGCTGCAGTTCGCGGACGCGCTCGATGTTCACGATATGGCAGCGATGGACGCGCAGGAAGAGGTCGCCGTCGAGTTTCGCTTCCACGGCGTTCATCGTTTCCCGGAGCAGGTGCGAATCGTTGCCGACGTGAAGCTTGACGTAGTTGCCTGCCGCTTCGATCCAGTCGATCTCGTCGGTGCGGACGAAGAACACGCGGCCGCCCGACTTCACGACGAACCGATCGATCCGCGCGGGACCCGAGCGGAGTTCGCTGACGAGCGCGAGGAGCCGCTTCTCGAGGTCGCCCGTGCCGGATCCTCCCGCCTGTTCCTTCGCTCGCGCGAGCGCCTGCTGAAAGCGATCGCGATCGAACGGCTTCAGCAAGTAGTCGAGCGCGTGCACTTCGAACGCCCGGAGCGCATAGCGGTCGTACGCCGTGACGAAGATCACGCGCGGCATCGCGGCGGCCCCCACGCCCGAGATCACGTCGAACCCGGTGCCGCCGGGCATCTGGACGTCGAGGAACACCAGGTCCGGACGGGTGGTCACGATCGCCGAAATCGCCGACGCCGCGTCGCCCGCTTCGGCGACGATCTCCATCGACGGATCCTCGCGGATCAGCGTTCGCAGCCGCTCGCGCGCAAGCGGCTCGTCGTCCACGATGACTGTACGGATGCGAGGCGTGTTCATGGGGTCATGCCACTCGGAAGGCGGCCGCCGGCGCAGTCGCCGCGGCCACGCGGGTGTACGGAATTTCGACGCGGACGGCGAGCCCTCCGCGCTGATCGGTGAACACGAGCTGATGACGTCCGCCGTAGAGGCAATCGAGCCGGGCGCGCGTGTTGGACAGGCCGACGCCCTTGTTGAGCGCGCGGAGCGTGCCCCCCTGCAGGCCGCCGCCGTTGTCGCGCACCTGCATCCACAACCGGTCGCCGTCACGGCCCGCCGTGATCTGCACGTGGCCGCCGTCGGTGCGCTTCCCGATGCCGTGCTTGATCGCGTTCTCGACCAGCGGCTGCAGGATCATGCGCGGCACTTCACCGTCGAGCGCGTCGGGATCGATCTCCACTCGAACCGTCAGACGGTCCTGGAAGCGCGTTTGTTCGATTTCCAGGTACTTCTGAAGGAATTCGATCTCTTCCTTGAGCGACACGCGCGCTTCGCCGCTGCGATCGAACGTGATCCGCAGGAGATCGCTGAGCCGGCTGATCATACGGTCGGCCGATTCCGGGTCGCGGTGGACGAGCGTCGAGATCGCGTGCAGCGTGTTGAACAAAAAATGCGGGTGCAGCTCGGCCTGCAGCGTCTTCAGCCGCGCCTCGACGAGCCGCGTCTCGAGCGTCGCCTGGTTCACCTTGCGCTGCTGGGACTCGTGGTAGTACGCGAGCGCGTGGCTCACGCCCACGATCGACGCGTACACCATCAGGCACCAGTCGAGATCGTTCAGCAACTGGCGCTGGAAATACACGCTCCACGGCGTCTCGGCAAGCTTGAACGCCAGGTTGGGCCAGAGGAGAATGCGGACGCTGATCATCGCGCACTGCCGTACGAGCGCGAATGCCACGGCCGCGAGGAGATGCACGGCAAAGGCCGTGAGCTTGCGCCCGTTGTCGAACCGGAAACGCCTCGCGATCATGACGATCGTCGGCAGGCAGAGCGCCGGCACCGTCCAATACGCCAGGTTGAGCACGAAGAGTTTCGCGAGGTACGTCCCAC
>DASSOM010000144.1:0-2538 GCA_035700625.1 Vicinamibacterales bacterium | reverse complement strand
GCTCGATGGCCCCGCGCAACTCGCGCTGGAGCGCCGCGGCGAGATCGGCGTCGGCATCCATGCGGAACGCGTCGAGCGCGTTGCGGAACGCGTCGAGCGCGCCGATGAGTGCCGCGCGGGTCACGCCGGCCTTGTAGCCGGGCCCGCGGCCATGCCGGGCCTTCGCGAACGCGCGGTCGCGCGAGAGGTCCACGAGCCGCGCTTCCCACGCATCGATCGCGTCGGCGGACGCGCCGCTCCCGATAGCGGCATCGTCGAAGCCCGGCGCACTCGCGGATCCGCGGATCTCGGTACTCAGGTGACGGGCCGCGGCGGTGTCGAGAAACAGCGGATCCCTGGCGTAGGACGGACCATCGGTGAGGTCGGCGAACGCGTGAAGCCGTTCGAGGAGCGTGCGGACGCGCGCGTCGCGATCGAACGGGGGCCGCGTCCACCGGGCGTGGAAGTCGCGCCAGTCCGCCAGGCTCCACGCCGCGCGCCGCAGGCGGTCGATCGGGGTCTCTTCGCGATTCGCCTGCCCGAATCCCTGCCAGATGGATCGGCGGAGCGCGCGCCGGACTCCCTCGGGAGGATCGCGAAGCTGCTCCTGGATCCACGCGCCGAACGCCTCGCCGAACAACCGTTCGGCCTGCGCCTCGGTGAGGACGGAGAACAGCGGATCGACGTGGGCTTCGACGGGCCGCTCCCGCAGGAGTTCCGCGCAGAAACCATGGATGGTGCTGACGGCGGCTTCCTCCAGCCGCTGCAGCGCATTGTTGAGCCGCGCCTTCTCCGCGTCGCCGGCCGCCCCCGTTCGCGCGTCGTCGAGCGCTTCACGAAGCCGCAGCTTCAATTCGCCCGCGGCCTTTTCCGTGAAGGTCACCGCCGCAATGTTCCGTACTTCGGCGCGTCCCGTCGCCACGATCGCCACGATGCGCTTGACCAGCTCGGTCGTCTTGCCGGTGCCGGCGGCGGCCTCGACGACGAGCGTGTCGTCGAGCGCGTTCGCAATCGCGTGGCGGGCCGCGGCGTCGGCCAGTGGACGCGCACCAGGTGTGGACGTCATGGCCGCTCCCGAAGCGCGTGCAGATCGCCCAGCTTGTCGGGCGACTTGCGCCTGATTCGTTCGTACTGATCGGGGCCGCACACCGGACGGAAATCGCACCAGGTGCAGGCGCGCTCGGTCGGCGCCGCCGGCAGGAATCCCAGTTCGACGGCGCGGTCCACGATCTCCAGCGCCTCGAGGCCGCTTCGGCGGTTCGCGTCGTTCAGCGGAATCTCGTGATCGACGAATCCGCCGGCCGAGGTGCAGTAGGACAAGCGGCCCGAAGCAATCGAAACACCCAGCGCCTGTTCGACAGCCACGCTGTACAGCACGGGCTGCAGGATCGCGCCGCCGCCGATGACGGTCTTCCACGTCGTGCGATTCCGGCCGGTCTTGTGATCCGTCACGCGATACGCGGCGCCGTCACGCCGCCGCTCGATGAGATCGATGGAGCCGCGCAGCAGGAACCGGCCATCGACGAGCACCGGTTCATCGCGGCTGGCGGGATCGCGGCCTTCGTCGCCGGGGAGCCCGAACGCGTATTCGAAATACTCAGGCGTCCAGGCGTCGTCCTGCGCGAGGCGCCGCACCCAGACGTGAAGGTCGCGCGAGATGTCCTGAATCTCGTCGCGCCAGACGCGCTCGATCGCTGGCGCCAGCTGCTCCTCGTACTTCGCCGCGATGCGCGCGAGCACATCGTCGAGCGTCGCGAGGGCCGCGTCCACGGACGCCGTCTGGACAGGCAGGCGGCCCTCGCGCTTCAACGCGCGAAAGAACTCCGCCTGGGCTTCGTGAAAGATCGAGCCGCGCATCAGCGGATCGAGCTTCTGGAGCGGTTCGACTTCGGTCGGCGGTTGCAGCCGGTAGATCGCCGAGAGCAGGAACTGGTACGGACACGCGGCAAATCGCTGGAGCGCGGACAGCGAGTACGGACGCGCCGTCAGCCGCTGGCCGTCCAGCATCGGCCTGGTCATGCCCGTCACGCGCGTGATGCCGTCCCACTGGCTCCAGAGCGAGCGGCCGCGCGCCCAGCGCGCCGTGACGGAGCGCCGCAGCGCTTCGTTCAGCTTCAACAGGTAGTGCGCGTGCCCTCGTACCGTCGAGCGCGGCTCGACGTCCATCAACTGCTTCAGCACCGAGAGGTCGTGTTCGAGGTCGTCGATGGCGTCGTCGGGCCTCGCGGGAGCGGGCCATGCGAGGCTCGCACCTCCTGTGACAGCGGCGTCTTCCCGGAGCGTCTCGTGGCGAGGAATGCGGCCGGTGATCGCGCGCACGATGTCGAGCACGTAGAAGCTCGGCACGCGCGGCCGCGATTCGGCGACGTCCATGCGCGGATACGACACCCACACCCGTTCGGTCGCGGCGCCGACCGCGAGGCGCAGCAGCAGGCGTTCCGCGCGCGCGCGATCTTCCTGGACCGCGAGTCCGCTTGCCAGCGGCACGCGCATCTCGCCGTCGAGCAGCATCGGATCTTCGTGCGGGCGCTGCGGAAACATCCGTTCCGCGAGCCCCGC
>DASSOM010000143.1:0-2182 GCA_035700625.1 Vicinamibacterales bacterium | reverse complement strand
GGGAATCGCCGGGTTCGCGATCACCTTCGCGAGCGCATCGCTGCCCGAGATCAGATCTGTAAACCGCTGCAGATCGACCTGCGCGGCCTCAATGGTCCCTTCGGCCGCGGCCACGTCGAACAGCGCGCGGGCGTAACGCGTCGCGGCGGCGCGCGCGGTCATCGCGTCCCTCCGCCAAGCTGCGCCGCGTATCGATCGACGAGTCGCGCCTGATCCTCAGGCGTGATCGTCTGCTTGATGCGCGTGGACGCCACCTGCACCGCCAGCTCCGCGGCATGTTCGACCAGCTCGCGCCGCGCGACCTGCACCCGCATGTCGATTTCCCGCCGCGTGTGTTCGAGCAGGCGCTGGCGCTCGGCTTCGGCCGCCGCTTCGATGCGCGCGCGCTCGGCGGCAAGATCCTCGGCGCCGCGCGCCTTCAGCTTCTCGATCTCACCGGGTAGCGCCTTGAGCTTTGCGTCGATCTCGGCCAGCTGTCGCGTCGCGGTCTCGCGCGTTTCCGCCGCCGTCACCAGATCCTCGCGAACTTTCCTGATGCGACCGTCCATGTACGCGAGGAGCGGCGACTTCAGGAAGTACACCAGCACGCCCGCGAGCACCGCGAAGTTGAACGCCTTCGCGACGACCGGGAGCCACCCGCCGCCCTCGCTCTCGTGCCCCGTCTCGGCCTCCTGCGCGTGGGCCGAGGGCTCCTGCGCAAGGACGACGCGGGCCGGCGCCACGCTGCACGTAAGGACGAGCGTGGCCAGAATGATGCGGAGATAGTTCATCGCTTTCATCCGACGTGGCGCGGAAACGCGGCGGCTACGAGGCCCGCCGCCCCAGAATGCGCTCGGCGATAGCGGCGCCAAGCGTTTCGGATTCCGTGTCCAGACGTCGGCGCGCGTCAGCGGCTTCCTCGTCCAGACGTTGCACTGCCGCGGTCACCTGCGCTTCGGCCTCGCGGCGCGTCCGCTCGACGATCTCGGCGCGGTGCCCGAGCGCGGCTCGCCGCATCTCGTCCATCTGCCGGTACAACTCCGCGCGCGCCGCGGCGGTGCGCTGCTCGAACTCCGCCGTCGCGTGTTGCGCCTGCGCCGCGGATTGGCGCGCGAGCTCGCGGGCGGAGTCGATCGCCTGCTCCCGGCGGCGGATCACATCCAGGATCGGCCTCAGCAGCAGTCGATCGAGCACGACCGTAAGTATGAGAACGGCGACGATGACCCAGAAGACAGAGAGATTCGGTAGCAAGGTAAACGAAAATTTATACCATTCGACGCAGCCTGACGGCAACCCGTGACGCGGGCTCGACCGCCCCGACCACCCACGTCGAGACGCCGGCCGCCGCCAGTGCGCGCACGGAGTCCTCGACGTCTTCCGCCGAAACCGCAAACATCAACCCGCCGGAGGTTTGCGGATCGTAGAGGAGCTGAACACGCCCGGCGTCCAGACCCTCGTCCATTGCGAGGGAATCCTGGAAATGCTGCCGGTTGGTGCGGCCGCCGCCCGGGGTGTTGCGCTCGACCAGGTCGAGTGCCCCCTCGAGAAGCGGAACGGCTTCGACATCAATCACCACCGTGCAGCCGCTCCCGCGCGCCATCTCGGTCGAATGCCCGATTAGTCCAAAGCCCGTGATGTCCGTGCACGCATTGACCCGCCGCGTCCGCATCACCTCCGCCGCAGGGCCGTTCAGCCGCGTCATGGACTCGATTGCGGCGTGCGCCACCGCATCCGGCGCTCGTCCCCCCTTGATGGCCGTGCCGATGACGCCTGTGCCGATCGGCTTCGTCAGGATCAGGCGGTCGCCGGGTTTGGCGCCGGCGTTCGTCCAAATCGCCGCCGGGTCCACTTCGCCGGTGACGGCGTACCCGAACTTGATCTCCTGGTCCTGCACGGTGTGGCCGCCGAGCAGCGCCACGCGCGCTTCCGTGAGTGCGGCGAGCCCGCCTTGAAAGATGTCCGACAGGATGGCGCGATCGGCGTCGGCAGGAAAGCCCGCAATTGCAAGCGCCGTCAGCGGGCGTCCACCCATCGCATAGACATCCGAAAGGGCGTTGGCCGCGGCGATGCGGCCGTACGCGCGCGGATCGTCGACGATTGGCGTGAAGAAATCGACCGTCTGCACCAGCGCGCGTCGCTCATCCAGTTTGTACACACCCGCATCGTCCGCAGTCCTCCAGTCCACGAGGACGCGTTCGTCAGA
>DASSOM010000142.1:0-7487 GCA_035700625.1 Vicinamibacterales bacterium | reverse complement strand
AGCAGATTGAGATCCTTGCGCGCGAGAGACAGCCAGTCGATTGTGTAGCCGCGTCAGGTGGCGTGGTGGCGATGCGTCCGCTTACCGTGCCATGCGTCGTCGAAAGCGACCACGAGCGAACCGCCGCGCGTGCTGCACATCGAGTACGCGGCGGCATTGGCGCTCGGCTCCGACATCGAATTGGCCATTGCCTGACAGGCGCTGAAGGCGATGCTTGCGAGCCGCTGACGCGCGGTGCGATCATCACCGCGGCAACCCGCATGCTCTCGGATCTCGTAAGCGACTTGGTGTCGACGATTGTCGGCGAGACGATTGTGGAGTGGATATTCCCTCGTCCGTTCCCGCCGGAACCGCCGCCGATCGAGGGTGTGTGGAACGCGTCACTCGGGAGCCTGGCGGCATTCCTGGCCGGCATCGCGGCGCTGTTCTGCGGCGAAGCGTCCTGGGGCGTGCTGGTGGGCGCGCCGCTCGCCTTTCTGTGGCCCTTTCTGGCGGGTTCCGTGGCCGTCGCCGTGTTGTCGGGATTCCTGGCACGCCGTGCTCTGCACGTGACTCATCGCCGGCGGGCGCTCGCCAGGATCGGTCTGTGGGTTTCACGGGGGACGATTGCCGCCGGTATTCTCGCAGCGCTGGTGTCGGCGTCAGGGATCATCGCGGCGTCGCGGTGAAGCTCACGACGTGTGATACGTCCACCCTGGCTCCCATCTCCACGGTAATGTCACCGCGTCGCGCAGCGTCATCTGCTTGAGGAGATGCTCCAGCGCGTAGTACGTCGCGCGATGCCCGATGACGAGGATCGTGCCGGCGTCGAAGTGCTCCAGCGCCTCGCCGAGCCATCCGGCGACCCGATCCACGACCTGCTGGTAGCTCTCACCGTTCGGGAACGGATCCACGAGGTGCTGCACACGTCGCTGTTCGATCTCCGACGTCTGGTGTCTCGTGAGGTCACCGTAGTCGCACTCACGAAGCCGGGCATCGCGGACGATCGGAAGCCCGCGGTCGCCGAACGCGATCTCGGCGGTGCGGAACGACCGCGAGAGATCGGAGCAGAAGACGACCGCCAGGTGATCGTCGCGCCGGCGCGCGCCGAGCGCACGGGCCTGCCGCTCGCCGGTCGGCGACAGGGCGACGTCGAACCAGCCGGACGCGAGACCGGCCTCGTTGTCGAGGCTCGTCGCGTGAGTCTCGAAGACGAGCCTCACCCCTCGCGCAGCACCTCCGCCGGATCGAGCCGTCCCGCGCGGTACGCCGGAATCAGGCAGGCGATCACGGCCGCCGCGAGCAGCGCCGCGGGCACGCCCGCCATGGCGCGCGCATCGGTCGCGCTGATGCCGTAGAGCGACGTCTCGAGCAGGCGGCTCGCGAAGTACGCCGCGGCGATTCCTGCCGCCACGCCGATCGCGACGAGCCGCAGCCCCTGTCCGACGATCATCCGCCGCGTGCGCGCCGGATCGCTGCCGAGCGCGAGCCGGATCCCGATGTCGCGCGTGTGCTGCTGCACGAAGAACGCCATCACGCCGTAGATGCCGACCACCGACAGCACGAGCGCGGTCAGGCCGAATCCGCCAATCAGCACGCTCAGATAGCGCGGTGTCGCGAGCGCGTGCGCGACGAGCTCGTCTCCCGACGAGACGTTGGCCAGCGCGAGCCCCGGATCGAGTTCGCGGATCGCCTGCCGGAGCGACGAGGCGAGCGCCAGCGGATCGCCTGTGCCGCGCAGGATCACGTACCCGTTCGACTGATTGACGAACGGGGCATACACGGTCCCATTCTCCGGCGCGTCCAGCCCCATCCACTTCATGTCGCCGACGAGGCCCACGACCGTCGTCCACTCGCAGGTCGTGCAGCCGCCTTCGCGGAACCGGCGCCCGATGACTTCTTCGCCGGGGAAGAACCGGTTGGCCCACGCGCGATCCACGACGACGACGTTTTCCTGGAGCGATCGATCGTCGAGAAGACGGCCGCGCTCGAGTGTCAGACCGACGGTCTTGAAGAACGCGGGGGTCACGCCGACCCACGTGCAGACCGGCTGTTTGCCGTTCAACGCGGGACGATCCTCGAGGTCGAAGTTGTTCAGGTTGCCGGCGTCTTCCGGCGGACGCGAGTCGGCCACGGCCGCGGCCGCGACGCCGGGCAGCCCGCTCAAGCGCAGCTGCGCGCGCTTCCAGAACGCTTCGCGATCCGCTTCGTTCGGATAGCGGCCGTCGGGCAGCGCGAGTTCTCCTGTGAGCAGCGCGTCCGTCGCGATGCCGACGGGAACCTGCGTGAGCTGGTGCAGGCTCGCGAGCACGAGCGCTGCAGCGACGAGCAGCGGCGTGGCGAGCGCGAACTCCGCGGCCACCAGGAGCCGTCGCACGCGGCGCGCGGCGGGTCCATCCGTCGCCCCGCGTCCTCCCGATCGCAGCGCCTGCTCGATCCGCAGGCGTGCGCTCTGCCAGGCGGGAACCGCGCCGAGCAGCACGCCGCTCGCGACCGCGAGCCCGACCATCCAGGCGAGGACGACACCCGACAGGCGGACCTCGTCGAGCCGTGGGATGTAATCGCCGCCGTAGGCGGCCACGAGCCGCAGGCCGAGGACGGCGACGCCCACGCCCACGATCGCGGCGCCGGCCATCAGCACGGCGGCCTCGATGCCGACCTGCTGGAGCAGGCGGCCGCGCGACGCGCCGAGCGCGCCGCGGATCGCCAGCTCGCGGCTGCGGTGCAGGCCGCGTGCGACGAGGAGGTTGATCGCGTTCGCGCACGCGATGAGCAGCACGCAGGCGACGGCGATGAGCACGAACATGAGCGTCGGGCCGACGTCGCCGACGACCCGCTCCGCGAGGTTCTGCATGCCCCAGGTCGCGTCTTCGGCCTGGTACGACGAGCGCCAGATTGGGAAGATGCGCTTGTTCAGGGCGTGCAGCGACTCGAGCGCGGCCGCGCGCGTCACGTCCGGCCGCGGGCGCGCGATCACCATCGTGAAGAACGGCCCGCGCCGCTGGGGCGGCGGCCAGTGGGCCACGCGGAAGAGCGCGACATCCCGTTCGAGCGGACCGACCGAGCGCTCCAGGACGCCCGCGATCGTATAGCGCTCGCCATCGATCGTGATCCCCCGGCCGAGGACGCCGCGGTCTCCCCCGAAGCGGCGCATCCAGTATTCGTAGCTCAGGACCGCCGTCCGATTGTCACGGGCGTCGTCCGACGGACCGAAGAGCCGGCCGAGCTGCGGCTGTTGACCGAGCAGAGGGAAGTACGAGCCGGTGACCTCCTTCGCGTAGACCCGTTCCGAGATCTCTCCGTCCGTCACGGTGACGTCGGCTCCCTGGTACGCGGCGATCGCGCTGAACATGGAGTGGTCCGCCTCGAGCGCGCGATAGTCCACGACCGACAGCCGGAAGCGATACGGCCGG
Organism: Vicinamibacterales bacterium; assembly: GCA_035700625.1. GTDB lineage: Bacteria > Acidobacteriota > Vicinamibacteria > Vicinamibacterales > 2-12-FULL-66-21 > DASSOM01. The sequence continues at coordinate 4,095 of DASSOM010000142.1, read as the reverse complement.
GCGTCCGTGTAGATCCAGACCAGCGACCCCGAGTCGGCGTAGGGGAGCGGATCCAGCAGCACGGCTTTGACGATCGCGAGCATCGCCGTCGTCGCGCCGAGGCCGATGCCGACCGTCAGCACGATGGTGGCCGAGAGGACAGGGAGACGGCCCAGAGTGCGAACCGCGTAGCGGACGTCGCGCCAGAAATCAGGCATGAGGCACCATCCTGAGACGTTAGTCGTTCGAACCGGCCGGACGGTTAGCTACTGCTTCATCTCCGTGGCGAGCAGCTGCAGGCGTCCCTCGAGGCCGCCGAACATCGACGGCGCCCGGTCGGAATAGCCCAGCGCTTTGTACTTGGCGGGCAGCTGCCACTCCGCGGCGGCGTCCGCCGGCGATTTGCCGGACGCCAGCTCCTTCTGCGCCCAGTCGAGGAAGTCCTGGTTGAACTCCTGATAGGTCTTCAGGTCGTCCCACGTGCTCGTCTTGTCGCTGTGCCCGTTGATGACGGTGTCGACGTCGTGGATGCCGCGATAGGCAGTGCCGAGCGTCTCGGCGTAGTGCAGCACGCTTCCGCCGTTGTTCGTATCCACGAGCGGCAGCCCCTTGCTCGCGAACAGATCGCCGGCATGGACGGTCCTCAGCGCCTTGAAGACGACCCACGCGTCGCCGTTCGTGTGCCCCGGACCGAAGTAGTAGAGGTCGATCTCGTCAGGGCCGCTGCCAATCGTCATGGTGTCCGCGAACGTCCGGGTCGGAAGGCCGCGGCCGCTGCTCTTCGTGAAGACGTCCATCTTCTGCATGTTCGCCTTCGTGTTGTCCTGCGTGACGATGTCGATGGACGCGGGGAAGTCGACGTTCCCGCTGACGTGATCGCCGTGCGTGTGCGTGTTGATCACGCGCGTGATCGGCTTGTCCGTCACCTTCTTGATTGCGTCGAGAATCGGCTGGCCCCATCCGGGCACCTTCGTGTCGACCACCGTCACCCCGTCGGAGGCGACGAACACGGCCGTGTTGCCGCCGCCTCCCTTCAGCACGTAGAGATTGTCTTTCAGCTGATCGACCACGACGTCTTTCGGCCCTTGCTGCTGACGCGCCGCCGCGGTGGCGACGGCCCCCGCCGCGACGAGCAGTCCGAGTACGAGCACACGTCTCATGAAAGACCTCCAGAGAACACCCGCTGCACGAACCAGAAGGTTCCCGCGGCGATGACGACCACCGAGCCGGCGACGGCGAGCCGCCGGGCCGCCCACTGGCTCCGCGATCGCAGCGCGCCCAGCGCGGACGCGACCGCGACGACCACCAGGAGCTGGCCGATCTCGACGCCGATGTTGAACGAGAACAGCGACCAGCCGAGCGCGCGCGCGGGCAGATCCATCTCGCGCAGGACGCTCGCGAAGCCGAAGCCGTGAATGAAGCCGAAGCCGAACGCGATCCACGCGCGGACGTCGCGTCCCTCGCGCACGAGCAGGTTGTCCGCGCCGACGTACACGATGCTGAGGGCGATTGCCGGTTCCACGATGCCGGCCGGCGGCACGACGAGGTTCAGCGCCGCGAGCGACAACGTCAGGCTGTGCGCGGCCGTGAACGCCGACACCACGAGCGCGAGCCGCCGGATGGTGCCGCCGAGCAGCAGCAGGCCCACGAGGAACAGCAGATGGTCCGGACCGATCAGGATGTGATGAATGCCGGCCGGCAGGAATTTGCGGACAACCGCGAGCGCCCCCTGCGCAGTGCCGGGAAAGTAGTCGAACCGCTCGTGGCCGGCCGCGAGGATCGCCTGCGTCAGCGCGTCCTGCTCGTACACGTTGACGAACGTCTGATGCTGGGGATCGTACGGGAACAGCCGCGCGGTGATCGTCACCACGCCGGGCCGCGAGCGCAACGGCGCGCGCAGGTGCACGCGCACCGATTGGCGCGACGCGAGCGGCTCGACGCCGGCCCAGGCGATGTCCAGCGGCCGGTCGTCCACGGCCAGGCGCAGGCGGCCGGCGAGCAGCGTCCGCAGCGCGTCCCCGTATCGCGCGGCTTCGCCGGGATCGAGAAGGCGGTCGGGTGTCGCGACGCCGACATCGTGCGCCGCGTCGAAGACGTGCACGACCAGCGTGCCGTCGATCGCGCCGGGCGAGAGGCGCAGATCGAGATAGCTGAACGGCACCGGATGGGCGCGCGCCGTCGACGCGGCAAGCAGAACGCCGGCGCACAGAAAGGCGATGACGGTCCAGGGCTGTCCCCGGTGTGTCACGCCGTCATCCTACTCTGCCCGCGAAACGAGCGCATCAGTTCTTCACCGGCTGCCTGAGCTGGTCGGAAAACGGCAGCGGGATGCCGCGGTTGAGCAGGCGCCGGAGTACTTAGTGTCGCGCGTTGCCATCTTCCCGCGCGGGAAGGCGTTTTCGGCCGTACGTCCTCCGGTGCGATTCTCGCAAGTCGGGCTGGGTTGTGCGACAGCACGTGTGTACGTGGACGGCGCTCGGGGCGTTGGCGGCGGCGCTCGGCCTGGGCGGATGCGGCTCGTCCAGTTCGACGTCCACCGACACGATCACCGGCCCTTCCTCCGTGAAGTGCGCGATCAATGCGCAGCTCGACAGCGCCTCGTACCCGCCCACCGGCGGATCCGGCGCGATCCACGTCTCGACGAATCGCGAGTGCACGTGGACGGCGCAGAGCAACGCCGACTGGCTCAAGCTCGCCGCGCCGGCGAAGGGGCAGGGCGCAGGCACGGTGTCGTTCACCATTGCGGCCAATCCGAATCCCGGTGTGCGGAACGCGCGGGTCAGCATCAACGACCGGCAGGTCGACGTCGCGCAGCAGGGTCGCCCGTGCGTGTTTCGCCTGTCGGCGACGCGCGAAACGGTCGAGGCCGCGGGAGGAGACCGCACGATCAAAGTCGACGCCAGCAGCACGGACTGCCCCTGGACCGCCGAGTCCGGCGTGCCGTGGATCACGATCATGTCCGGACGTGAAGGGGACGGCGACGGAAGCGTGACGTTCCGCGTGACCGCGGCGGACGGTCCGCAGCGCACCGGGCGCCTCACGATCGCCGGGCAGCCGGTGGAGGTGGAGCAGGGCTCGGGATGCACGTTCGCGATCGGCACGGCCTCGTTCGACGTGCCCGCGTCGGGTGGCAGCCGCGAAGTACCGGTGACCGCACCGTCCGGCTGTGCGTGGACGGCGGAGACGCAGGCCGACTGGCTCTCGATCGCGAGCGGCGCATCGGGCGCCGGCGCCGCAACCGTCACGTTCCGCATCGCGTCGAGCGACGGACCGGAGCGGATCGGCACGCTGTCGGTCGCGGGGCGAACGGTCACGGTGAAGCAGGCATCCGGCTGCCGCTACGTGCTGGACGGCTCGAAGTACTCCGCTCCGGCGTCCGGCGGCGGCAGCAGCGTCGGCGTGCGCGCGGGCGCCGGCTGCACGTGGGCCGCGTCGGCGGGCGCGGGGTGGATCTCGATCACGAACGGGGCGGCGGGCAGCGGCAACGGTCGCGTGGAGTTCACCGTCGCGGCGAACACCAGTCCCGCGCGCAGCAGCACGCTGAACGTCGGCGGCCAGGCGTTCACGATCGAGCAGGCGAACGGCTGCACGTACGCGATCAACCCGGACGATGCGGACTTCCCGGGCGTCGGCGGCACGGGCTACGTCACGGTGGCAACGGGAGACGGGTGTCCGTGGTCGTCGGCGAGCAATGCGTCCTGGATGACGATCACCAGCGGCGCGAGCGGGAGCGGCAACGGCCGGACCGATTTCCGGGTCGCCGAGAACACCGACGTCCCGCGGCAGGGGACGCTCACGATTGCCGGCCAGACGTTCACCGCGCGGCAGTCCAGCGGATGCAGCTACGAGATCTCGCCGACGCGCACCGATGTGCCCGCGCTCGGCGGTGCGGGAACGGTGTCGCTCTCCACCGGCCCGGGCTGCGGCTGGCTGGCGTCGAGCAACGACGACTGGCTGACCGTGACGGTGTCGTCCGGCGAAGGGCCGGGCGACGTCGGGTTCGTGGCGGCGCCGAATCTCGGCGGGCCGCGAACGGGGACGCTGACCATCGGGCGTCAGACGTTCACCGTCAACCAGGCCGGCGCGCTGGACTAGGCGCCGTGCTCTGACCCCCAG